>NZ_JBQCCV010000290.1:0-17974 GCF_051961875.1 Intrasporangium sp.
CGCAGGCTCTCCGCCGAGGGCGGCTCCGCCACGACCCCCAAGCGGGCGAGATACGCCTCCTGGACATCCCGGTCCAGTGGACGCATCGACCCGAACATGGCACCAATTGTTTCCCGGCCATGACGCCCTTCAACCTGAAACCGCGAGACCCGCTCCACGGTCGTTCGTGCCCGGAGACCGGCCGCACCGGACATGATCGGCGACGGGCCCAACAGGGCAGCACCGGTCAGGGACACCGGCCGCATGGACCGCGCACTCCCCCCGCCTTCATGGTCGACCACCTGACAGAAAGGCCCCTGACCAGCGTTTCCGCAGGTCAGGGGCCCTCCTGAGCACATGGTGGCAGGTGAAGGATTCGAACCTTCGTAGCTTTCGCGACGGATTTACAGTCCGCTTCCATTGGCCGCTCGGACAACCTGCCGTGGTGCGTCTGGAAGGATAGCAAGAGATCGGGCGCCGGTTCGAATCGACCTCGGACGATGCCGCCCACCCCATGAACCCGCCGCGGAAGGAGCCACCATGGCCGACTCATCGTTCGACATCGTGAGCAAGTTCGACAAGCAGGAGATCGCCAACGCGGTCAACTCGGCCGCCAAGGAGATCGCCCAGCGCTACGACTTCAAGAACGTCGGCGCCGAGGTCAGCCTCTCCGGCGAGTCGATCGCGATGAAGGCCAACACCGAGGAGCGCTGCCTCGCCGTCCTCGACGTCGTCAAGACCCACCTCGTCAAGCGGAAGGTCAGCCTCAAGCACCTCGACGTCCCCGAGAAGCCGCGAGTCTCCGGCAAGGAGTACAAGCTCGACGTGCCCCTCAAGGAGGGCATCTCGCAGGAGAACGCGAAGAAGATCAACAAGCTGATCCGCGACGAGGGCCCCAAGGGCGTCAAGTCACAGATCCAGGGCGACGAGCTGCGCGTGACGAGCAAGTCCCGCGATGACCTGCAGGCCGTCCAGCGGATGCTGAAGGAAGCCGACCTCGACGTCGCGCTCACCTTCACGAACTACCGCTGACCCAGCAACAAGCAACAGGTATGCCGGCCACCTCGCGAGCTGGGCGGCATACCCCTTGTTCGGGGCGGCCTCTCAGCCGCGGCCCGCGTAGGGCATCTGGCTCGCGAGCATCATCAGGGACGGCACGCTGACGTCGAGCGGCAGCCGGGCCATGGCCACGACGGCGTCGGCGACGTGCGCGGGGTCGAAGGTCGGCTCGGGACGGACCGACCCGTCGGCCTGGCGGGCGCCGTCGGCGAAGCCGGCGGTCATGTCGGTCGCGGCGTTGCCGATGTCGATCTGGCCGACGACGATGCGATACGGACGGCCGTCCAGGGCGAGCGACTTCGTCAGGCCGGTGACCGCATGCTTGCTGGCCGCATAGGCGACCTGACCCGGCCTCGGCACGTGCGCGGAGATCGACCCGTTGTTGATGATCCGGCCGCCTTGCGGCGACTGCTCCCGCATGATGCCGAAGGCCTCCCGGCAGCACAGGAACGTGCCGGTGAGGTTGACCTCGATCGTCTGGCGCCAGTCGTCGACGGACACCGCGTCCGCCTCTCCCACGGGGCCGAACGTGCCGGCGTTGTTGACGAGCAGGTCAAGACGCCCCCACTCCGATACGACGGCGGCGAACGCCGACGCCACGGCGCCGTCGTTCGTCACATCCGTGGGGATGACGAGCGACCCGTACCGGTCACCGACCGTCTCGTCCAACGCCTCGCCGCGCCGGCCGAGCAGCGCGACCTGGAACCCGGCGTCGAGCAACCCGCGGGTGATGACGCGGCCGAGGCCCGAGCCCGCGCCGGTCACGACGGCGGTGGGCGGTACAGAAGGTGCAGCGGTGCTCATCCCTCGCCCCGGCGCAGCAGTCGCCCTCGAGGGCCGGCGTCGATGTCCACCCGGGCCCCGCGCAGCCAGGTGCTGCGGACGACGCCGTGGAGCGTGCGCCCGGAGTAGGGGGTGATGGGGTTGCGGTGCTGGAGCCGGGTCTCGTCCACGACGAACGTGTCCTCCGGGGCGAAGACGCACAAGTCCGCGTCCGAGCCGACCGCGATCCGGCCCTTGCGCTGCAGCCGGACGAAGTCGGCCGGCCCGCGCGACATCCACTGCACCACGTCCGTGAGCGCGAGGCCGCGCTCCCGGGCTCCGGTCCAGACCGCTGACAAGCCGATCTGGAGGGAGGCCACGCCACCCCAGGCCGCCCCGAAGTCGCCGCTGTCGAGGCACTTGAGGTCAAGGGTCGAGGGCGAGTGGTCGGTCACGACGATGTCGATCGTCCCGTCGCGCAGGCCCTCCCAGAGCAGGTCGCGGTTGTCGCTCTCCCGGATCGGCGGGCAGCACTTGTAGGCCGTCGCGCCGTCGGGCACGTCCTCCGAGGCGAAGGTCAGGTAGTGGGGGCACGTCTCCGCGGTGATCCGCACACCCTCGCGCCGGGCGGCCGCGATGAGGGGCAGTGCCTCCGAGCTCGAGACGTGCAGGATGTGCACCCGGCACCCGGTCTGGCGCGCGAGGTCGATGACGTGCGCGACGGCGAGGTTCTCGGCCTGGCGCGGTCGCGAGCTGAGGAAATCGGCGTAGCGCCTGCCGCCCTCGTTGACCGCCGCCTCGATGGTCGGCGCATCCTCGGCGTGGACGATGAGCAGGCCGTCGAAGGCCGCGATGGACCGCATCGCGGCCTCGAGCCCTCGCGAGTCGAGGGGCGGGAACTCGTCGACACCGGAGTGGAGCAGGAAGCACTTGAACCCGTAGACGCCCTCGTCCCAGAGCGGCTCGAGCTGGCTCGCGTTGCCGGGCACCGCTCCACCCCAGAAGCCGACGTCGACCCAGGCCTGGTCCGCGGCCGTCTTGCGTTTCACGGCGAGGGCCGGCACGTCGACGGTCGGCGGGATGCTGTTGAGGGGCATGTCGACGATCGTCGTCACACCGCCCGAGGCCGCGGCCTTGGTCGCCGAGGCGAAGCCCTCCCACTCGGTTCGTCCCGGGTCGTTGACGTGCACGTGCGAGTCGACGATGCCCGGCAGGAGGACCTCGTCGTCGCCGAGCTCGACCTCACTCGTCCCGGAGAGCCCGGTGTCGAGAGGCTCGACCGCGACGATCCTGCCCTCCCTGACTCCGACCGCAGCACTCCTCTCCCCCGACGGGGTGACGACGCGCTGGGCCCTGATCACGAGGTCGAGACTGCTCACCGCTGTCCTCCTGATGACTCCGGTGCTTGACGCCGATACTCTCCCATGCTTTCCTCTTTGCGGAAAGGTTTATCCATATTCCGGAGTTGATCTGCTCCGGATGATGTCGAGGAGACCCCATGCCAGCCGGTCCCGCTGCCCCGCGCTACTACGCCCCCCGCGGCGGCCACCCGGACCAGAGCCAGCTGACCACGGACCGGGCCGTCTTCACGGAGGCGTATGCCGTCCTCCCCCGCGGCACGATGCGCGACATCGTGACGAGCTACCTCCCCTTCTGGGACGAGACCCGCCTCTGGGTCATCGCCCGGCCCCTCTCCGGCTTCGCCGAGACGTTCTCGCAGTACATCGTCGAGGTCTCCCCCGGCGGCGGCAGCGAGCGGCCCGAGCTCGACCCCGAGGCCGAGGGCGTCCTCTTCGTCGTCGAGGGCGAGGTCGTCCTGACCATCGGGGACGAGCGGCACGAGATGGGACCCGGCGGCTACGCCTACCTGCCGCCCGGCTGCCGCTGGACGCTGCGCAACGACGGCGACGAGGCGGCGCGGTTCCACTGGATCCGCAAGGCATACGAGCGCGTGGACGGCATCGAGGCGCCGGAGGCCTTCGTGACGAACGAGACGCAGGTCCCCGCCGCGGAGATGCCGGGGACCGAGGGCCGCTGGGCGACACAGCGATTCGTCGACCCCACGGATGTCCGCCACGACATGCACGTCACCATCGTGAACTTCCAGCCCGGCGGTGTCATCCCCTTCCCGGAGACGCACGTCATGGAGCACGGCCTCTACGTCCTCGAGGGCAAGGCGGTCTACCTGCTCAACCAGGACTGGGTCGAGGTCCAGGAGGGCGACTTCATGTGGCTGCGTGCCTTCTGCCCGCAGGCCTGCTACGCGGGCGGCCCGGGCCGGTTCCGCTACCTGCTCTACAAGGACGTCAACCGCCACGCCAAGCTCTCCCGCCAGCTGCTCTGAGCTGGTCGCTCGCCTCTGCCTCACCTGCAATCGAGAGTGCAGTTCTCTGAATCGAGGGTGCACTCTCGATCCAGACTTCTGCACTATCGATCCGGATTCGTGCACTCTCGATCCAGACTTCTGCACTGTCGATGAGGATTACTGCACGCTCGATCGGAGGGTGAGGTGCTCGCGCGCGATGAGCGCGCCCAGCTCCTCGAGGATCGGCGCCGGTTGCGTCATGCAACGGGTGATGTCCGGCTCCACGTCGACCAGCGCGTATGCCGCTGAGATGCCGGCCCGCTCGAGCCGCTCACTGGACAGCGTGGCCCGTCCGCAGACCGCCACGACCGGGACGCCCCGGGCACGCGCTGCCGCCGCGACCCCGGCCGGCGCCTTGCCGTGCAGGGTCTGCTCGTCGAGCGACCCCTCGCCCGTGACGACGAGGTCGCCCGGTCCGAGGGCCTCGAGCGCCTCGGAGAACCCGACCAGCTCGAGGACGAGGTCGATGCCGGGCCGGAGGGTCGCGCCGAGGAGGGCGAGAGCGGCATACCCCACCCCGCCGGCGGCGCCGGCGCCCGCAGCGGCGCGCTCGTCCCGTCCGGTCGCCGCGGCGACGACGTCGGCCCAGCGCTCCAGGGCTGCGTCGAGCACTGCGACGTCGGTCGGGCTCGCGCCCTTCTGCGGCCCGTAGACGGCAGCGGCGCCTCGGGGCCCGGTCAGCGGGGTGTCGACGTCGCAGGCGAACGTGAACCGCACGCCCTCGATCCGCCGCCGCAGGCCGCTGAGATCGACGGCGGCGAGGGCGGACAGACCCACGCCCCCACCGCCGAGCTCAAGGCCCGTGTCGTCGGTGAGACGCGCACCAAGCGCCTGCACCATGCCGGCTCCCCCGTCGGTGCTCGCGCTGCCACCGATGCCGACCACGATGTCGTGGCATCCGCCGTCGATCGCAGCCGCGATCACCTCGCCCAGGCCCCGGCTCGTCGCGTGGAGCGGGTCGAGCCGGCCACCCGGGAGCCGGACCAGTCCGGTGACGTCGGCCATCTCGATGACCGCGGTCTCGCCGCGCCTGGCCCAGGTCGTCGTGACGGGCTGCCCGGTCGGCCCCGACGCGGTGACCGGCACCGCGCTGAAGCCGGCTTCGATCGCCGCGGCCACCGTGCCGTCGCCGCCATCGGCGACAGGCACGACCTGGATCTCGGGGTCACTCACCCGCCGGAGACCGGCCGCGACCGCAGCGGCCACCTCGGCCGCGGTGAGCGTGCCCTTGAACTTGTCGGCGGCGATCAGGACGGTCGTCATGGCCCCAGCGTCTCAGTCGAGCAGGGCGATCGCCGTCGGCGCGTCCTCGCCCCGCTCGGCGAGCTCCTCGAACTCCACGACGTTGTCGAGCTCGGTGCCCATCGACACGTTCGTCACCCGCTCGAGCACCATCTCGACGACGACCGGCACGGAGAACTCCTGGGCGAGCGCCTTCGCCTTCTCGAGGGCGGGCAGGATGTCGTCCGGCTCGAAGACGCGAACCGCCTTGCAGCCCAGCCCTTCTGCGACCTTCACATGGTCGACGCCATACCCGTTGACCTCCGGGGCGTTGATGTTGTCGAACGAGAGCTGGACGTGGTAGTCCATCTCGAAGCCGCGCTGCGACTGCCGGATCAGCCCGAGGTAGGCGTTGTTCACGACGACGTGGATGTAGGGGATCCGGAACTGCGCCCCGACCGCGAGCTCTTCGATGAGGAACTGGAAGTCGTAGTCGCCCGAGAGCGCGACCACCGTCGAGTCCGGCACCGCCGTCGCGACACCGAGCGCCGCGGGCAGGGTCCAGCCGAGGGGGCCCGCCTGGCCGGCGTTGATCCAGTGCCGCGGCTTGTAGACGTGCAGCAGCTGGGCGGCCTGGATCTGGGACAGGCCGATCGTCGTGACGTAGCGGGTGTCCGGCCCGAACGCCCGGTTCATCTCCTGGTAGACCCGCTGCGGCTTGAGCGGGACGGCGTCGAAGTTCGTCTTGCGCTGCATCGTCGCCCGGCGCTGCTGGCACTCCTTGGCCCAGACGCCACGGTCCGTGAGGCGGCCCTCGTCGCGCCACTCCCGCGCCACCTCGATGAAGGCATCGAGGGCGGCGCCAGCGTCCGAGACGATGCCGTAGTCGGGCGCGAAGACGCGGCCGATCTGCGTCGGCTCTATGTCGACGTGCACGAAGGTGCGTCCCTCGGTGTACTTCGCCACCGAGCCGGTGTGCCGGTTGGCCCAGCGGTTGCCGATCCCGAGCACGAAGTCGGACTCGAGCATCGTCGCATTGCCGTAGCGGTGCGAGGTCTGCAGGCCGACCATGCCGGCCATGAGCTCGTGGTCGTCGGGGAGCACGCCCCAGGCCATGAGCGTCGGCACGACCGGCACGCCGACGATCTCGGCGAACTCGACGAGCCGGTCCGCCGCGTCGGCGTTGAAGATGCCGCCGCCGGCGACGATGAGCGGCCGTTCCGCCGCGTTGAGCATCGCCAGGGCCTTCTCGGCCTGGGCGCGGGTCGCCCGCGGGTGCGCGACCGGCAGCGGCTCGTAGGTCTCGATGTCGAACTCGATCTCGGCGAGCTGGACGTCGATCGGCAGGTCGACGAGGACCGGGCCCCGCCGGCCGCTGCGCATGAGCTGGAACGCCTTCTGGAAGACGCCGGGGACCTGAGCCGGCTCGAGCACGGTCTTGGCCCACTTGGTGACCGGGGCGGCGATCGAGGCGATGTCGACCGCCTGGAAGTCCTCCTTGTCGAGCCTGGCGACGGGCGCCTGTCCGGTGATGCAGAGGATCGGGATCGAGTCGGCCGAGGCCGAGTAGAGGCCGGTGATCATGTCGGTGCCGGCCGGCCCGGAGGTGCCGATGCAGATGCCGATGTTGCCCGCGGCGGCCCGCGTGTAGCCCTCGGCCATGTGCGAGGCGGCCTCGACGTGGCGGGCGAGGACGTGCTTGACGCCGCCGTGTGCCCTCATCGCCGAGTAGAACGGGTTGATCGCGGCGCCGGGCAGGCCGAAGGCCTGGGTCGCCCCTTCCTTCTCCAGGATGAGGACGGCGGCGTCGACTGCGCGCATACGTGCCATGGGAGTTTCCTTGCTGTCTGAAACGATTAGGTATGCCGCGCGGCTCAGCTGCGCTCGCGGCCGGAGAGCCGCTCGACACCGCGGAGCAGGCCCGAGTGGTCGAGGCCGCCATCGCCGACCGCCTTGGCCGAGGCCATCAGCTGGGCGACGAGCGAGCCGAGCGGGATCACGACACCGGCCTCACGCGCTGCCGCAGTGACGATGCCGAGATCCTTGTGGTGCAGCTGGATGCGGAAGCCGGGCTCGAAGGACCGGGAGAGCATGTTGCCCTTCTTCTGGTCGAGGACCTTCGACCCGGCCAGGCCGCCGCCGAGGACTTCGAGGGCAGCCTCGGTGTCGACGCCGTAGGCCTCGAGGAAGACGACGGCCTCGGCGAGGGCCTGGATGTTGGCGGCGACGATGAGCTGGTTGGCGGCCTTGACCGTCTGGCCCGAGCCGCTCGGCCCGACATGGACAACCGTCTTGCCGACCGCGTCGAGGACCGGCTTCGCCGCCTCGAAGTCCTCGCCGGCGCCGCCGACCATGATGGACAGGGCGGCGTTCTTGGCACCGGCCTCGCCGCCGGAGACTGGTGCGTCGAGGAGGCGGAAGCCCCGCTCGCGGGCCTGCTCGGCCAGCTCGACGGTGACGTCGGGGCGGATGCTCGAGAAGTCGATGACGAGGGCGCCCGGCTTGGCGTTGTCGAAGACGCCGCCCTCCCCCGCGAGGACGTCGCGCACGTCCGGCGAGTCGGGGACCATGACGCAGACGACGTCGGCGTCCGCGACGGCATCGGCGATGGACTGGGCGGCTCGACCGCCGGCCGCGACGAGCGGCTGCGTCTTGTCGGGTGTGCGGTTGTAGCCGACGACATCGTTGCCGGCGTTCTGCAGATGGACCGCCATCGGGCCGCCCATGATGCCGAGACCGATGAAGGCGATGGTGCTCATGTCCTGGATCTCCTTGTGGCTCAGGGTGGTCGAGTCAGCTCGAGGCGCCGCGGCGCTCCCGCGGCAGCCACGAGAGGCTGTCCTCGGTCGTCGTGGTCGGCTTGTACTCGAGCCCGACGTAGCCGCCGTAGCCGGCCGACTGGAGGTCGCCGAGGTGGCGGTCGATGTCGAGCTGACCAGTGCCGGGCTCCCCCCGCCCGGGGAAGTCGGCGACCTGGACGTGCCCGATGGTCCGGATGTGGTCGCGGATCGCCGCGTCGACGTCGTCGCCGTTGTTCGCCAGATGGAAGATGTCGAGAAGGAAGGCGACGTTGTCGGCCCCCGCCGCGCGCGCCCGCCCGACGGCGGAGACCGCATCGGCAGCGGTGCGCAGGGGGTAGGGCTTCGGCCCGCTCACGGCCTCGACGAGGACGGTCGCACCGATCGCGTCGGCCGCCTTCGCCGCGACGACCAGGCTCTCGGTGCCAAGCTCGTCCTGCTGCTCGGGCGTCGCGTCGTCGACCCGGTTGCCGTAGAGGGCGTTGAAGACGCCGGTGCCGAGCCGCTCGCCGATCCCGACGGCCACGTCGACGTTGTCGCGGAACTGCTGTACCCGGGAGGGGATCGACAAGACGCCGCAGTCGGGGCCGGCCAGATCGCCGGCGAAGAAGTTGAGGCCCGCGAGCCGGACCCCGCCGTCCTCCACGGCCGCGACGAAGGCGTCGACGTCCCTGTCGGCGGGGACGGGCTGGTCCGGCCAGGGCCACCAGAACTCGATCACGTCGAAGCCGGCGGCCTTGGCGGCTGCGGGCCGCTCGAGGAGGGGCACCTCGGTAAAGAGCATCGAGCAGTTGGCGAGGTAGCGGAGGTGGTGGGTCGTCATGACCGGCTCACTTCCTTCCATCATTTCGTATTGCGGAACTCTATATCTGTATCGTGAAATTCACGGTAGATCGTCGGCATGCCGAGGTCAACCCCCAAGATGCCGGGGGATGGACCGGGGCGCCGGGGCCGACGGCACCGCGTATGCCGCTCAGCGGGAGTCGCTCAGCCCGCCGAGCGCCATACGTGGTGCGGTTGAGCGTGCGGTCAGCTCTCGGCGGCCGGCTTGCGGCGGCTGTTCGGCACCGGGCGCTTCTCCCCGCGCAGCTCGTCGTCGAGGGTGTCGCCGAGCTCGTCGTACTCGCTCTCGGCGGCCGCGAAGACCGACGCCCCCGGCCTGTTGCCCGCCCTGACCTCGTTGAACAGCAGGTTGAGGACGACCGCGACGACCGCCGTCGCGCTGATGCCGGAGTGCATGATGACGCTGAACCAGGTCGGGAACGCGTCCCAGAAGGTCGGCGCTGCGATCGGGATGATGCCGACCGCGATGGCAACGGACACGATGACCATGTTGAGGTTGTCGTGGTAGTCGACCCGCGAGAGCGTACGGATACCACTCGCCGCGACGGAGCCGAACAGGACGATGCCGGCGCCTCCGAGGACGGGATACGGGATCGCGGCGACGACGGCGCCGACGACCGGTAGCAGCCCGAGCACGAGGAGGACTCCGCCGCCGGCTGCCACCGCGAAGCGGCTCTTGATGCCGGTCAGCGCGACGAGGCCGACGTTCTGGGCGAAGGCACTGCACGGGAAGCTGCCGAAGACCGGTGCGACGGTCGTGGAGACCATGTCGGCCCGGAGCCCGTCCGCGACCCGCTTGGCGTCGACCGGTGTCCCGACGATCTCGCCGATCGCGAGGATGTCGGCCGTCGTCTCGGTCATGATGACGAGCACGACGATGGTCATCGAGACGATGGCCCCGGCCTGGAAGGTCGGCGTCCCGAAGTGGAGGATCGGCGGCAGGGCGAAGATCTTCGTCTCGCCGACCTTGGAGAAGTCGGCCTTCCCGACCAGGGCCGCGATCAGCGTGCCGACGACCAGGCCGATGAGGATGGACAGACGGGAGATCGGCCCCTGGAAGACCCTGCTGATGACCAGGATGATGAGCAGGGTCAGGCCGGCGAACGCGATGTTCGAGACGGACCCGTAGCCGGGCGCCTTGGCGTCGTTGCCCATCGCCCAGCTGAACGCGACGGGCATGAGGGACAGGCCGATCACGGTGATGATCGTTCCCGTGACGACGGCTGGGAACAGCCGCACGAGCTGGGCGAAGAAGGACGACAGGACGAGGCCGATCAGGCCGGCCACGATGATCGCGCCGAAGACGGGGCGCACCCCACCGTGCTGGGCGATGGCGACCATGGTGGACACGCTCGCGAAGGAGATGCCCTGGACGATCGGCAGCCGGCTGCCGAACCGCCCGAGGCCGAGAGTCTGCAGCAGCGTGGCGAGCCCGCTGATGAACAGTCCGGCCGTGACGAGCAGGGCCATGTCACCGGCGGAGAGGCCGGCGGCGCCGCCCACGATGAGCGGTGGCGCGATGACCCCGCCGTACATCGTCAGGATGTGCTGGGTGCCGTAGACGAGCAGCTGGCCGAAGCCGTACTTCTGGTCTTCAGGTCGAGCAGGGGCAGGACGCTCCTCGACGGATTTCGTTGCCATGGGTGGACGCTCCGTTCAGGACATGGCTTCAGACGAAGGCCGGAACGGCGTGCCACGCTGAGCCGGGGTCGGTCCCGTCGTCCCGCAGGACGGTGGCCTCGATGAGCCCGTAGGGGCGGTCGGCGGCATAGAACACCTCGTTGGGGTTCTCGACGCCGAAGGGCGACAGGTCGACGAGGAAGTGGTGCTTGTTGGGCGCCGAGAACTTGATCTCGTCGAGCTGCGGGAACTGCTCGAGCGCGGCCTCGCCCATGCCGTAGAGCGTCTGCTGGAGGGCGTAGGAGTGGATCGTCGCGAACTTCTCGAGCAGGACGGCCTTGATGCCCTCGTAGTCCTTGTTCCAGTCGACGCCGTCGGTCGTGTTGTAGCGCCAGCGGGCGATCAGGGACGTTGCCATGATCCGGTCGTTCGTCGGCTCGAGGGTCGTGTACTTGTCCTTGAGGAAGCCGTGGAACTCTGAGCCGGTCGACTTGAGGACGACGAGGTCCTTGATGCCGGACACGACGTAGGCCTTGCGGTCGGCGCCACGGCCGTCGACGTTGACGACTGCAGTGCGGACCCCGCCACCGGTCTGGACGAAGGCATGGTCGTGCTCCTTGCCCTCCGCCTGGATCCGGCTCCACGTCACCTCGTCAAGCTCGATGCGGGCGCCGTCCGCCCGAGGCGAGGTGGCGAGGAAGTGGTCGGCCAGCTCGAGGCCGAACTGCTCGGGCGACTCGATGCCCTTCTCCTTCGCGAAGGAGAAGACGGTGTTCTTCTGGGTGTCGGTCGGCAGGACCTCGCCCTGGTCACCATGGATGTGCGCCTCGCTGAAGTCGCCGCGCAGAGAGGTGCCCACTGTGAGATCACGGATCTCGTGGCGGGGGGTGTCACGGTAGACCCGGACGACGTGGGTCTGGGCCTTGCCGTACTGATTGGGTCCAAGCTTGATGGCCATGGGAAGTCAACTCCCTCGATAAGTCGAGTAAGCGAATGGGGACAGCAGTACCGGCACGTGGTAGTGCTGCTCGGGATCGGCCAGCGTGAAGGTGAGGCTGACCTCGGGGAAGAAGGCGTTCTGGCCCGTGGCGGTGAAGTAGCTCGCGGTGTCGAACACCAGGCGGTAGGTGCCGGCCTCGACCCGATCGGGGCCGAGGTCGCCGACCCGGCCGTCCGCATTGGTCTTCGCGGTGGCCAGGGTGGTCACGGTGTCGGTGATGGATTCGAGGCGGACCGGCACACCTTCTGCCGGCCTGCCCAGTGCGGTGTCGAGGACATGGGTGGTGATCGCGCTCATGACTCGACGACCTTTCGGAGACGGAGGAGCGCGATCTTGCGCAGCTCCTCTGCGACAACGGCTGCCTCGGTCGCGTCGTCGTTGCCGAGACGCTCCCGCAGCGAGGCGAGGATCTGCTCACCGCTGAGGCCGGTGGCGCAGATGAGGAAGACCCGTCCGAAACGCTTTTCGTAGGCGCGGTTGCCCTCGAGGAGGTCCTGCTGCGTCTGCTCGTCGCGAGAGACGGTGGACTGCTCCTCGCGGGACCAGGCCGCCTCAGTGCCCGCGCCCTTGGCCCGCTCCCCGATCCGGGGGTGGGCAGCCAGAGCCCGGTCGACCTCGGCCGGGGTGAACCGGCGGGCCGCCGCGTTCGCGACGGCGAGCAGACTCTCGACGTCTGCGTAGGGCCGCCCCTCTCGGACGGCGTCGGCCCAGCTGGGCACGTCACAACAGGCGAGCAGCGTCTTGGTGAGGACGTCGTCCTCGACATGGTTGATGCGGTCGAGTGCGATCACAGGCCACCTTGCCTCTCTCACTTCACGGAATCAGTTTTCCGTTACTCGAAAGAGTGACACGGCCCCTCTGGGAGGGTCAACAGTTTGTTGAAGACAATTTTTCGGTCGCTGTCGGCGGGTCGGCAGGCGGTGCGTCGGACCCCGGCAGCACGGCTGCGCCGTGAGGCTCAGCCGGCCCGGTCGCGGTTCAGGTAGTTGTAGACGGTGAAGCGCGAGACCCCGAGCGCCTCGGCGATGGCCTCGGCCGACCTCCGGTAGGTGAAGGCTCCGCGCTCCTCGAGGATGCGCACCGCTCGCTGCTTGAGGGGCCGGCTCAGCGGGTCGAGCGGCGCGCCCAGCTCGGTCGCGACGACCTGCATGAGGTGCTCGAGGCTGCTGGGCTCGCTCGGCGCCGAAGCACTCTCGAGGCGAACCGCCAGTGCAGGCCGCCCCTCCCACTCAAGGACGACGTCGCCTGGGCGTCGTTCCGCCAGGGGAACGACATCGCCGCCGATCTGCGCGAGCAGCGGCTGGATCGCCTCGGCGAGGGCCTCGTGGGCCGGCCGGTCACTCGCCGTCGGCACGGTACACCTGAAGGGTGATCCGGGAGGCGCCCGCCTGCAGGGCCGCCTCGACGATGGGCCCGAGGGCCTTGACGATGTCGTCCGACTGGCCGGTGACGAGCGTGCCGAGCGGACCGAAGTCGGCCGTGAGCCCCGCCTCCGTCGCGACGCTGAGCGCGCGGATCGCATGGGCCGGCGCCTCGTCCGCCTCGCCGACGAACGGCTCCGTCGTGAACTCGACCTCCAGCCGCATCCCTCGAACCTACCCGCCGCGTCCCGATCTGAGGAGGGATGCCGCCGAGCTCGCTGGCGGGGCACCACCCGGTCGCGCCTCATGCCCTGACCCGCTGCCCCTCCCACCGGGGCAAGGGGCCCGCTGCCCCTCTGAGCGGGGCAAGGGGCCAGCTGCCCCTCTGAACGGGGCAAGGGGCAAGGGGCTGTACCGCTGCTGCCCCTCACGCAGCAGGGGGCCAGCGGGGCGGGGTGACGTGCCGGGCTCAGGCGGGGACCGTCGACTCCTCCACGGTGCCGCCGTCCGCAGGGGTGCGTGGCGGGAGGCCTGAGTCGAGCTCGGCGCGGCGCTGCTCGGCATCGGCCCACAGGGCGAGCAGGGAGGTCGGCCAGATCTCCTCGTCGGTCGTGGCGAGCTCCGTACGCGTCCACCAGCGGTGACTCTCGAGGGTGAGCCGCTCCTGCTCGGTGTGGCCGACGACGCTCACCTCGAAGGCGGGGACCCAACAGGCATAGAAGGTGTCCTCCTGCTCGATCAGCACATCGCTGTACCCGTGGACCACCTGACGAACGAGCACCGGACCGATGAGCTGCGCTTCCTGGATGAGGCAACCGGTCTCCTCCTCGACCTCGCGGACGGCCGCGGCGAGGTCGGTCTCACCCGGGTCGACACCGCCGCCCGGGGTGATCCACCAGCGCCGGCCGGGAAGCCCCGGGTCGCTGTCGGAGAAGAGCAGGATCCGGTCCAGGTCGTCCACGAGCAGCACCCGTGCCGTACGCCGGACGCGCCGCGGCCGCTCCGCAGGCGGGACGGTGACGAAGGTGTGGATGGGCTCGGCGTGGATGGGCTCGGCGTGGACTGGCTCGGCGTGGATGGGCTCGGCGTGGACGGGCTCTGTGTGAGCGGGCTCGGTGGGCACGATCGCCATTGTGCCCGCGCCTCAGGCACGAGGCCGGACCGGTGGCTCAGGCGGTCCGGTGCCGGGCCAGCCTTGCGAGGGCGGCCCGGTCGATCCCCACCTGATCCGTGAGCTCGGTCTCGTCCACGGCACCGCACTCGACACCCCGCAGCACGAAGTTGGCGAGCGCGACCGCCGTGGCCGGCTCGTCGAGGTACTCCGAGTCGCCGCCGCCCGTGTAGGCCCGCAGCCGCGCGGCAGCGGAGTCGAACCCGTCCCGATAGAACCCGAACGTCGCCGCGAACCGGGTCGGCAGCTGCGCCGGATGAAGGTCCCAGCCCTGGTAGTAGCCCCGCTCGAGCGAGCGCCGGACCAGGCACGCGTGCAGGGCCCAGCCGCGGCGGACGGCGGCCTCGTCGCCCACCGGCAGGATGTTCGTCGACCCGTCGGAGAGGTGGACTCCGGTGCCGGCGGCGGCGACCTGCATGACGGCCTTCGCGTGGTCTGCGGCGGGGTGCTCCATGCTCTGGTAGGCCGCGGCGATGCCGCACGAGGCGGAGTAGTCGTAGGTGCCGTAGTGCAGTGACGTGACGCGACCAGCGCCGGCGTGGATCATGCGGGCGACGAGGGCGGTCCCGTCGGGTCCGAGGATCGACTGTGGCGTCTCGACCTGGATCTCGAACCCGAGCCGTCCCGCGGGAAGCCCATGGGTCTCCTCGAGCCACTCGCACGCGGTGACCATCGCCTCGACCTGTTCGACGGCCGTCACCTTGGGCAGCGTCAGGACGAACCCGTCTCCGAGAGCGCTGCGCTTGGCCAGCTCCCCGACGAAGAGGTCGAGGGTCCGCAGCCCGCGGCGCCGCGTCGGTGCCTCGAACGACTTGAACCGAATCCCGTGGAACGGCGCCGCGCTTCCCGCCTCGATCGACTGGGCGAGGGCGCCCGCGGCCCTCAGGGCCTCAGCGTCCTCCTCGTCGTCCGGGCGGCTGCCGAAGCCGTCCTCGAAGTCGATCCGGACGTCCTCGATCGGCTCGCGCTCGAGCTTGGCCCGGACACGCGGGTAGACCTGCCCGACGATGTCCTCGGGCAGCCCGGCCGCTCGGGCGAACGTGCCCGCGTCGGGGCCCCGCTCGTCGAGGAGGGCGAGCGCTCGGTCACCCCACTCGCGAACGGTGTGAGCGGCATACGCGTCTGCGGGGATGTAGACGGTATGGAGCGGCTGGCGCACTCCCCGGTCACCCGGGTAGTCGCGGGCATGTCGGGCATCAGCGTCAGCGAGCTGGGTGTCGAGCCGCGACGTCAGGTCCTCGATGCTCACTCGGCCACCGCCTCGTAGGCGGGCAGGGTGAGGAAGTCAGCGAAGTCCTCGGCGAGCGCGACCTGCTCGAAGACCGTTGCCGCGGTGTCGAACTCCCGATCCTGATAGGCGTCGCCGAACTGCTCGCGGAACCGGTCGAGCTCGTCGGCAAGGACCTGGCGGACGAGATCGGCGGTGACCGTGGTGCCGTCCTCGAGCTGGGATCCGTTGTGCACCCACTGCCAGATCTGGGACCGCGAGATCTCCGCCGTCGCGGCGTCCTCCATGAGGTTGTGGATACCGACGGCGCCGTTGCCGCGCAGCCACGACTCGAGGTAGAGCAGGGCGACCTCGATGTTCGTGCGCAGGCCCTCCCGAGTAATGCCACCCTCCGTGGAGGCGAGGTCGAGCAGGTCGGCCGGGGTCACCGAGACGTCGTCCCGCAGGTTGTCGAGCTGGTTCGGCCGGTCACCGAGGGCGCGGTCGAAGACCTCCTCGCAGACGGGCACGAGGTCGGGGTGGGCGACCCAGGAGCCGTCGAAGCCCTGGCCCGCCTCGCGCTCCTTGTCCTTGCGAACCTGCTCGAAGGCGCGCGCGTTGACCTCCTCGTCGCGGCGGCTCGGGATGAAGGCCGACATGCCGCCGATCGCGAAGGCGCCGCGCTTGTGGCACGTCCTGACGAGCAGCTCGGCGTAGGCGCGCATGAACGGTGTCGTCATCGGCACGGAGGCGCGGTCGGGCAGGACGAACTCCGGCCCCGCGTCCCGGAAGTACTTGATGATCGAGAAGAGGTAGTCCCACCGACCGGCATTGAGGCCCGAGGCGTGCTCGCGCAGCTCGTAGAGGATCTCCTCCATCTCGAAGGCGGCAGGGATCGTCTCGATGAGCACGGTCGCCCGAACCGTGCCGTGCTCGATGCCGAGCTCCCTCTCGGCGTAGGTGAACACGTCGTTCCAGAGCCGCGCCTCAAGGTGGCTCTCGGTCTTGGGCAGGTAGAAGTAGGGGCCGCTCCCCCGCGCCAGCAGCTCCTTGGCGTTGTGGAAGAAGTAGAGGCCGAAGTCGACGAGGGCGCCGACAACGGGCGTGCCGTCGACCGCCACGTGCTTCTCGTCGAAGTGCCACCCGCGGGGGCGCATGACGATCGTGGCGAGCCGCTGGTCCGTGCGCAGCTCGTAGCTCTTGCCCTCCGGGGAGGTGAAGCCGATGGTCCGGCGGATCGCGTCGCGCAGGTTGACCTGGCCGCCGATGACGTTGGACCAGTGCGGCGTGCTCGCGTCCTCCATGTCGGCCAGCCAGACCCGTGCCCCCGAGTTCAGCGCGTTGATCGTCATCTTGCGATCGGTCGGGCCGGTCATCTCGACGCGGCGGTCGACGAGGTCGGCGGGGGCCGGCGCGACCCGCCAGTCGCCCTCCCGGATGTGTGCGGTCTCGGGAAGGAAGTCGAGCCGCCCTGCCCTCGCCGCCTGCTCACGACGACTGCGGCGCGCCGCGAGCAGCTCGTCGCGACGCCCGGCGAACTCGCGGTGGAGTGCCGCGACGAAGGCGAGCGCCTCGGGCGTGAGGATCTGCTCGATGCCCTCGACCGGTCCGCCGGTCACTGCCACGCCCTCGGGGGTCTCGAGGGCGGGCTGGGTCTGCTGGTCGGCGGGCATCGTCACTTCTCCTCGTCGTGGTGGTTGGTGGCGCCGTTCTCGGCGGTCCGGCGTGTGTCGGCCTCGACGGCGTGGCGGACCGCGGCGGCGACCGCCGGGGCGACGACCGGGTCGAAGACCGACGGCACGATGTAGCTCGCGTTCAGCTCGTCCGATGTGACGGAGTCGGCGATCGCCTTGGCGGCCGCGATCATGACCTCCTGGGTGATCGAGGCGGAGCCGGAGTCGAGCATGCCCCGGAAGAACCCGGGGAAGGCGAGCACGTTGTTGATCTGGTTGGGGTAGTCCGAGCGGCCGGTCGCGACGACGGCCGCGTGCTCGCCAGCCTCGAGCGGGTCGACCTCCGGGTCCGGGTTGGCCAGGGCGAACACGATGGCGTCCCGCGCCATCGTCGCGATGTCGTCACCGGTCAGGAGGTTGGGCGCCGAGACCCCGATGAAGACGTCCGCGCCCTTGAGGACCTCGCGGAGGCTGCCCGTCTCGTTGCCGGCGTTGGTGTGGTCGGCGATCCACTGGCGGTCCGGATCGGCGTAGGACTCGCCCCGGTGGATGGCGCCGCGGCTCCCGCAGGCGACGATGTCGCTGGCGCCGAGCGCGACCAGCAGCTCGATGATGGCGTGCCCGGCCGCACCGACACCGCTGACCACGATGCGCAGGTCCTCGAGGCGCTTGTCGACGACCCGCAGGGCGTTGCGCAGGGCGGCCAGCACGACGATGGCCGTGCCGTGCTGGTCGTCGTGGAACACCGGGATGTCGAGCTCGGCGCGCAGCCGGCGCTCGATCTCGAAGCAGCGCGGCGCGGCGATGTCCTCGAGGTTGACCCCGCCGTAGACGGGCGCGATCGCCTTGACGATCGAGATGATCTGCTCGGTGTCCTGCGTGTCGAGGCACACCGGCCAGGCGTCGACCCCGGCG
>NZ_JBQCCV010000291.1:0-5820 GCF_051961875.1 Intrasporangium sp.
ACCGAGGAGTATGACGTGGAGCAGCGACAGCTTCGGGGGAACTTCCCGCAGGCGTTCGTGCACGCGGTCATGATCGAGGCCGCCAAGAGGCTCGCGGAACGACCGGGAGAGGTCACCCCATGACAGGGCGCAGGGACGGGAGAGCTTTCGACGGGACCGGCGCGGCGGGGCTGGCCGTCCCGCTCGAGGTCACGCGCGGGGCATACGGGCTGGTTCAGCTCGGTCGCCCGGGCACCTTGCCCAAGCTCCTCGGTGCGCGTCTGGTTCTGCAGGGGGCGGTCACCCTGCTCGCGTCGGACGCGGACCGGTCCGGCCGTCGGGCGCTGCACGAGCTCGGCGGAGCGGTCGACACTCTTCACTCGGCGAGCATGCTCGGCCTCGCGATCTGCTCCCGGTCCCGACGCCGCGAGGGGATCCAGCAGGCAGCCGCCGCCGGTGCCTTCGCCGCCGCGGAGGTCGTCGTGGCCCGCTCGTTCCGCTGACTCGACCCCCAAAGCGGGAGTCTGTCCTGACCGAGCCGGTGCGGACCGCCGGTCGGGCCCCGTCGCCCGGCTAGCCGAACACCGCGACGGTCCACGCCAGCACGATGAGGGCATTGGCCGAGTAGAGCGCCGTGCGGATCCAGTGGGTGGCGAGGATGCGGTCGAGGTAGGGGCTTTCAGGTCCGCGCGGGTCGCGAGCGAGGCTGGCCTGCCAGCGGCCCCAGGTCGCCGCCGTCAGCACGGCTGAGGCAGCCTGGCTCCCAAAAGACCCCCAGGATCCCCACGGTGGGGACCCGTTCGGCGCGAGCCACAGCATCGCGATCGACAGGGCAAAGCCCGCGCCGACGGGAGCGAGGACCCAGTAGGGGAGCTTCTTCCAGTGCACCCGCTGGATCTCCTGGAAGTGCCGGCCCACCAGCCGCCAGGACCGGAAGATGTCCACCTCGTGGGCCCAGATCGTGCCGAAGTTGTAGCCGCCGATCAGCAGGTCGACCAGTAGCAGTGCTCTCACGGTCTCCTCCCCCCGTTGTCGTCCGACACCCCGGGTGACGCTGATTGTGCGGACATCGGCTGGACCGAGCCTGCGCGGGCCTCGATCCAGCCGTCAATGGGACCAGCACTCGTGGGCGCGGCATACGCTCGTGGTGTGGCTCTGGCCGTGGAGCCGGTCAGCATCTGTCCGCTGCCGGCGCGGTGGAGACGTCGGCCATCGGAAGTGAGAAGCGATCATGGCGATGCCTGCGGTTGACCGTGACGACCTGGGCCCCTCCCAATGCTGGTGCTGCGGGCGGATGGAGGACCGAGCGAAACTGGTCCATCTGAGTGACCATCCCGAGGTCGGGGTGTGCGTCCGCTGCGCCCACTCGCTGAGCAAATGGGCCTGGGAGATCGAGGATCAGTCCCGCAGTGGGCCGGCCGTCCGGGTGCGCGACGGGATCCGGAGGGTGCGCAAGACCGTGGTCCGGCATGGCTGGCATCACAACAAGGTCGTCGGTCGGGCCCTGCGCTGGCTGGGCCGGTTCACGCCCTGAGCCTCGGGGCGCAGCGCGGCGGCATTCTCAGCTCGTTGAGCCTGCCCGAACGCCGGGCGGCCGGGCCCGCCCACACCGCGAGCTCGCCGTCGTCGACGGCGAGCTCGCGCTTGCGGTTCGCCACCCTCGCGTTCAGCCCCGTGCTGCCCACTCGGCGTCGGACGTGCGCATCGCCGCCGCCGCCACGACGGTCAGTCCGGCGATCTCGAGCGCGCCCCCGGCGACCGCGAAGAGCTCGCCGCCGCCCGCGATGTTGATGACGTGGCCGACCGTCCAGCACATGATGAGGGCGCCGGCATACCGGGGCAGGATGCCGGAGAGCATGACGCCGAGCCCCAGCAGCAAGGTGCCGACGAGGTTCCCGATGACGAACAGCACAAAGAACGGCGCGAAGTACGGGGTGCTCTGTGCCGTGTCGAGAACCGCAGCGAGTGGCGCGTCCGGGTGGCTCTGGGCGACCTGTGCCAGCGCCGCGCCGTCGAAGTTGGTCAGCACGATGCCGAGGTAGCAGGCGTACCCCGCGATCATGAGCCCGACCGCCCAGAGGGCCAGCCGCGGCTTGGCCGGGCGGAGCACCTTCAGCGCGGTCAGCAGGCCGGGGATCATCACGAGCACGCCCACGGCGGCCAGGACGGTGGAGGCAACGAGAGCGTTGGGGAACATGCCGTAGAAGCGGAGCGTCTCCTCGGCCGTGCCGGTGTCGGACAGGCCGCTCGAGGTCGACGCCCAGGCGTAGATCGCGTTGCAGGCGAGCTGGAACGCGAAGGCAAGGGGGAGTGCGACGGCGCCGGCGCGCCGGCGGAACCCGACGGTCGGATCGGCCAGTGCAGAAGGCGACTGCACCTGCTGCGTGGAAGCGGTGGTCATGTCGGTGTCCTCTCATGCGGGAAGGGCACGAAGGTGCCTGCGTTCAGGCTGGCCGTGTGGTGCATTTGTCCGCATCGGAGCGGACACGGGAAACCCGCGCGTGGTGGCACGGATGCCATGGGGTCCCTCCTGCCCTAGGTTGTGGCCATGACAGCGGCGAATGCGTCGCACACAGGCGTCCGGAGCCCCGGTCGCGCCGGGCGCGCTGGCATCGTGGTGGCGACCTTGTGGCTCGCCAGCGCGGTCGTGGCCACGGTGCTGTTCGCCGCCCTGCCGTTCACCTCGGACGAGCTGGTCATCGGCGCCGCGGTCTGCGGTGTGGCCCTCGTCCCGTTGACGCTGGGTGCCGTCCTCGCGGCGAAGCGACCGGGCCATCCGGCAGGACCGCTGCTCGCATCGGCGGGCTTCTGCCTCATCGCGACGAACCTGCCGGGCGAGCACGCGCCCGAGGCGGTTTCGGGTGACTGGGTGCTGCTCTACCTCGCCTTCGCCATCCTGCTGCTCGTGCTGCCGGACGGACGGCCGGCGTCGCGTCGTTGGGCCCGAGTGGGGTGGGCGATCACCGGGGTGGCCGCGGCCTTCGGGCTGCTCGCCGGGGTGCCGGCGTTCCAGCCCGACTGGACCGACGCGCTCCTTGCGCCCGGGTTCGGGCTGCTGGCCGCGTTCGCCATCCTTCTGATCGCGTGCGCGGCGGCGCCCATCGCGCGGTACCGCCGCTCCGACGAACAGGCGCGGCTGAGGCTGCGATGGGTGTACCTCGCGGGGGTCTCGCTGCCGCTGACCCTGATGCTGTGTTGGGCCAGCTACCTGGTGCTGGGCGAGCCGGACCTGGTGGTCTTCGGCCTCGTCGTGATGTACCTGGCGATCCCCGTGAGCGCGACGGTGTCCCTGCTGCGTCCGACCCTCATCGACGTCGACCGCGCCACTGTGGCGACGCTCTCGGCGAGCGTGCTCGCGTTCTGCGTGCTCGGCGTGCTCAGCGCCGCCGCGCTCTCCGCGGGCACGGCCATGGTGCACTGGTCGCCGCTCGCGGCCGTGACGACGACCTCGGCCCTGACCGGGGCGGCCGTGATCGCCTACCCATTCGTCCGTCGCGGGCTCGACCACGTGCTCTTTCCCGAGCGCGCCCGGACGGTTGCCGCGCTCGGTGCGCTGTCGCAGCGCGTCGACCACGCCGGGGCGGCCCCCGAGGAGGTCGAGGCCACGCTGCGCACCGCCCTCCGGGACCCCGGTCTCGTCGTGGGTTACCTGGTGGCCGGCACCGGGCCGGACGGCGACCGCTCGACCGGCGACCGTACGCTGCAGACGCTGGACGGCGCGGAGGTGACCCTGACGGACGCCTCCACCCCAATCCGCGTGCGCGGCGAGGAGATTGCCGCGATCATCCCGTCGGCCGGGCGGGTTTCCCGACCGGGCATCGACATCGCCCGCGCCGCCGCGCCGCTCGTCGACGCGGCCCGTGCTCGCGCGCAGCTGGCGCGCGCGAACGCCGAGGTCGAGGCGTCCCGCACCCGTCTGCTGCGTGCCGGGTACGAGGAGCGTCGCAAGATCGAGCGCGACCTGCACGACGGCACACAGCAGCGGCTCATCGCGGTGGGCATGCGGCTGCGTGTGCTGCAGCGCGGTGCCACCCACGATGAGTCCACTGCTGCGGCCCTCGATGCCGCGGTCGCCGACCTGTCGACCGCCGTGGCGGAGCTGCGTCAGCTCGCGAACGGGGTGCGCCCCAGCGCCTTGGACGACGGCCTCGCGGCCGCACTGAGCAGCCTCGCCCTGCCCGTCGAACCGCGCTTCGAGCTGGATGTGCGCGCGGGCGAGATCCCCGACGCCGTTGCCACGACGGCCTACTTCGTGGTGAGCGAGGCGATCGCGAACGCACTGCGCCACGCGGATGCGTCCCGGGTCCGCGTCGGCGTGCGGGAAGCTGCCGGCGATCTGCACGTCGTCATCACCGACGACGGGCGCGGCGGCGCGGCGGTCAAGCCGTCGGGCGGGCTCACGGGATTGACCGACCGGGTCGCCGCCCTGGGCGGCACACTGCGGTTGATCTCTCCCCCCGGGGCGGGGACGACCGTCGAGGTGGTGCTCCCATGCGCATCGTGATCGGCGAGGACTCGGCGCTGTTCCGCGAGGGCCTGTCGGTCCTGCTCGCCAGCGCCGGTCACGACGTGGTCGGTCGTGCCGCGACGGCCGAGACCGCCGTGGCGCAGGTGCGCGAACACCGCCCGGATGTCGTCGTCCTCGACGTCCGTATGCCGTCCGACGACGAGGGGATCGACGTCGCTCTGCAGATCCGCGCGTGGGATCCGCCGACCCCGATCATGCTGCTGTCACAGCACATCGAGACGCGCCGGACCGTCGAGCTGGTCTCCGGCGGGGCCATCGGCTACCTGCTGAAGGACCGCGTCCTCGACGTCGACGACTTCCTTGCGGCCCTGGAGCGCGTGGCCGCCGGTGGCACCGCGCTCGACCCCGACGTCGTGACCCGGCTGCTCGGCACCGCCCGGTCGAGGTCCCGGGTCGATGCCCTCACTCCGCGCGAGCTCGAGGTGCTCACCTTCATGGCCGAGGGCTGGTCGAACCAGGCGATCGGGAGCCGGCTGTTCCTGTCGGAGAGGACGGTCGAGACGCACATCGCCTCGATCTTCGCCAAGCTCCAGCTACCTGCCTCACCGGACGAGAACCGCCGCGTTCGTGCCATCCTCGCCTACCTCGAGGCCACGGGAGCCGCACACTCGAGAGTCGACGACTGAGCCGCGCCGTCGAGCGCCCTGGAGGCTTGAACTTCCTGCTCACCAAGCGAATCGAGCGGTATGGCGCTCAGCTCGGTGAGCGGCATACCGCTCCTCGGGCGCCCGTCACATCCGTTTGCGAGTCGCGGTGAACCAGATGCCGGGCCGCTACGTGGTGGAGGGATGAGGCTCTCCGGATCGGCCGGAGCGGCCCGGCGAACAAGGACAGCAGATGCGAACTCCAGGGGCACTCCGTCTCGTTGAGATCACGGCACTGGGCGTGGCGGCCCTCGGCCTGGCCGCGTGCGGAGCCATGGGCGGGTCGTCGACGGCCTCCTCTTCGGGGACTCCTTCGCCGAGCGGGACGAAGCCGCCCGCAGCCCACGTGGCGGCCCACATCACCCCGCCGGTCGTGATCGGCGAGCGTCACACAGCGCTGGGCACCGTGCTCACCGACACAGCCGGTCTGACGCTCTACACCTTCGTCCTGGACAAGGATGGCCGCAGCCACTGCACCGGCGCCTGCGCCACGATGTGGCCACCGCTCATGGTCGGCCCTCAGGGGACGCTGAAGAGCCAGGTCAGCCTGCCCCACGCGCTCGGCAGCATCACCCGATCCGGCGGCAGGCAGGTCACCTACGACGGTCACCCGTTGTACCTGTTCCAAGGGGACACCGCACCCGGCCAGACCAAGGGCGAGGGTGTCAA
>NZ_JBQCCV010000292.1:0-9369 GCF_051961875.1 Intrasporangium sp.
CGGGCGGCCACGCTCGGGGCTGTCGCCGACCGGCGGGGTCAGGCTCTTCCAGAACGCCCGCGCGGCGCCCTGCCGGTCCCGCTCGTGCCGCTGCTGCACCTGCGACATCTGCTGCCGCAACTGCTCCAGGAGCGCCGCATCGGGGACCATGACCAGAACCTCAACCCTTCCACACCGGTGTCGAAGATTTCTTCGATTCTACCCGATATGAACTGTCGAAGGAAGATTCATCCACAGCGAATGCGCTTCACCACCAAGCAGATTCGCTAGACCGACACCAGACCGCGGGGTCGCACCTCAACCCTAACCAGCACCACCGACACTGCCCGGAAATGATGCAGCCGCGAACCGCTTCGGGCAGCTGCACGCCCTGTCAGCCCTGGTAGAGCTCTGTCGCCGGGACGGCGCGCTCCAGGTAGCGCTGGGGGTCGGCAACGTCGGTGAAGCCGTAGGACCGGTAGAGGTCGTGCGCGTCCGCAGTGGCGAGCATGATGCGTCGCAGGCCGGACAGGTCCGGGTGCTCGAGCAGCGCCTCGACGACGAAGCGGCTGAGCCCACGGTCGCGGTGCTCGGGCAGGACGAAGACGTCGGCAACCCAGGCGAACGTGGCGCGATCGGTCACCGCCCGCGCCATACCGACCTGCGCGCCGCCGGGAGCGAACAGACCGACGACGAGGGAGCCGGCCAGCGCCCGAGCCACGACGTCGCGCGGCACGCCCGGCGACCAATAGGTGGTGCGGAGGAACTCGTGCACCACCTCGAGCTGGAGCCGGTTCTGGTCGTCGTCGACCTCATAGCCATCGGGGCGCGTCCGCAACATGCGCGCCATCCTCACACGGCACCGCCGCGGATCGGCGGGCCGGACTGGTCCGGGTGCGGGTGTTGCCGATGCAATCCACTGTCGTCGCACGTCGACGGGTTGCGCACGAGAAGCCACGAAACGGCTCCCCCTGCGACGAGCAGGCCGACGTTGATCCACATGCTCGCCGTGTAGGCGTGAGTGAACTCCCCGGGCCGGCGGTAGGCCTCGCCCGCGAGGCCCACGACGGCGGGCAGGGCCGCGACGGCGAGCAAAGATCCGGCCCGCGCCACGGCGTTGTTGACGCCGCTCGCGATGCCGGCGAAGCGGTTCGGCACGGCGGCGAGGACCGTGGCAGTCAGCGGTGCGACGAGGATGCACAACCCGAGGCCGAAGACGACGACACCGGGCAGCACGTGCGTCCAATAGCTCGACCCGGCCCCCACTCGGGCGAGGAGCGCGACGCCCGCGGCGCACACCAGAGGCCCGATCGTCATGGGGAGCCGGGGCCCGATTCGGGTCCCGAGCTCGCCGCCCTTGCCGGCGAGCAGGAGCATGAGGATCGTGACCGGCAGGGTGGCGAGCCCCGCCTCGAGCGGCCCGTAGCCGAGGACGATCTGCAGTTGCAGCACAAGGAAGAACATGACCGCGCCGAGCGCCGCGTAGACAAGGAAGGTCATGAGGTTGGCCGCCGTGAAGACGCGCGACCTGAAGAGGCTGGGCCGCAGCATGGGGGTGCGGACCCGCCGCTCCACGAGAACGAACACGACGCCGAGCCCGACTCCCACGCACACGAGCAACGCCGCCCACAGGGCGCCGAGCACCTGCGCCTCGATGAGGCCATAGGTCGTCACCGCGAGTGCCGCTGTCGCGAGTCCTGCGCCGAGAGCATCGAAGCGGCCCGTCGCCTGGGCGTCGCGGCTGTCCGGCACCCACCGGCTCACCCACACCGTCACCGCGGCGAGCGGCACGTTGATGAGGAAGACCCACCGCCAGCTCGCGAACTGGATCAGCCAGCCTCCGACGAACGGCCCCACGGCCGAGGCGACCCCACTGACACCGGACCACGTTCCGATCGCCTTGGCTCGGTCGCTCTCGACGAAGGACGCCTGGATGAGGGCGAGGCTGCCGGGGGTGAGGAGCGCGCCGCCGATGCCCTGGACGATCCTGGCGCCGACGAGCTGCCCGGGGTTCTGGGCCACCCCGCAGGCTGCCGATGCGAGGGCGAAGGCGACCACCCCCGTGACGAAGACGCGTCGCCGGCCGTAGCGGTCCCCGAGCGAGCCGCCGAGCAGGATCAGCGAGGCGAGGCTCAGCAGGTAGCCGTTGGTCACCCACTGCAGGTCCTGGAGGCTGGCTCCGAGCTCGTGACCGATCCGCACGAGCGCGACGTTGACGACCGTGCCGTCGAGCAGTGCCATCCCTGACCCGAGCACGGCCGCCCCGAGGACGGCGCGCCCGGTCCGCGAGCTGAGTGCGACACCGGCCACCTCAGCAGTGTGCACTCAAACGACGATGTATGCCGCTCTGCGGGCGAACGCTCAGCCCGCTGAGCGGCTTACGGCCTTCGTTCTAGGACCGTCAGGCGACGCGGCCCTGGGGGGCGAGCTCGGCCGTCTTGCCGGCGTCACGCACGACGACGTCGCCGAGCGCCTCGTCGATCCGCTTCATGACCTGGTCGTCGAGCTTCACGCCGGCGGCCTTGACGTTCTCGCTCACCTGCTCGGGGCGGGACGCGCCGACGAGCGCGGCTGCGACGTTCGGGTTCTGGAGCACCCACGCGACCGCGAGCTGCGCCATCGTGAGCCCGGCGTCGTCGGCGATCGGCTGCAGCCGCTGCACGCGCTCGAGGACGTCGTCGCGCAGGAAGCGCTTGACGAAGTCGGCGCCGCCCTTCTCGTCCGTCGCGCGGGACCCTGCCGGCGGTGGCTGCCCCGGCTGGTACTTACCGGTGAGGACGCCCTGGGCGATGGGGCTCCAGACGATCTGGGAGACGCCGAGCTCCTCGCACGTCGGGATAACCTCCGGCTCGATGACCCGCCACAGCATCGAGTACTGCGGCTGGCTCGAGATGAGCTGGAAGCCGAGCTCCCTCGAGAGCCGGACCCCTTCGCGGATCTGGTCGGCGGTCCACTCGCTCACGCCGATGTAGAGGGCCTTGCCCTGCCGGACGATGTCGGCGAAGGCCTGCATGGTCTCCTCGAGCGGCGTCTCCGTGTCGTAGCGGTGCGCCTGGTAGAGGTCGACGTAGTCCGTCTTCAGGCGGCGGAGCGAGCCGTTGATCGACTCCATGATGTGCTTGCGCGAGAGGCCGGTGTCGTTCTTGCCGCCCGGGCCGGTCGGCCAGTAGACCTTCGTGAAGATCTCCAGGCTCTCGCGTCGCTCGTCCTTGAGGGCCTCGCCGAGGACCGTCTCGGCGGCCGTGTTCGCGTAGACGTCTGCCGTGTCGAACGTCGAGATCCCGGCGTCGAGGGCGGCGCGCACGCACTGGGCCGCGACGTCGTTCTCGACCTGGGAGCCGTGGGTCAGCCAGTTGCCGTAGGTGATCTCCGAGATCTTGAGTCCGCTGTTGCCGAGGTATCGGTATTCCATGACGGCCACGTTATGCCGCTGTCCGCACTGCCCTTCACGTGGCCCCCACCTGCCCAAGATGGTCGAAATGTGACGTTTCGATCTCACTCTGGATGGGAACGGAACGGTCAGCGCCGGCGCATCCGGGCCTCGGGTGAGCGCGGCGTCCGCTCTTGCTCCCGACGCATGGAAGGTGGCCCCGATGGACAAGCGCAAGTGTGTGGAGTTCGAGGAGAACGACGGCACCCTGCTGCGCTATTTCCACCACACGAACGGTGACGGCCTCGTCGAGGTAACGGCGGTCGTCGACCCGACGGCCTATATCGGCCCCTCCGCCTACGTCGACCGGGGTGCCCGGGTCGAGGCGGGCGCCCGCGTCGAAAGCGAGGGGTGGGTCGAGGACGGCGGGGTCGTGCGTTGCGGCGCCATCGTCGGCACGGCGGCCCACGTCGGCGCAGAGGCCGTCGTGGGGCGTGGTGCCCGCGTGGGTGCACGCACCCGGATCGGCGCCGGCATGCGCGTCCCGAGGAACGCGACGCTCGAGGCCGACACCGTCCTCCGTGCCTCGCGCCCGGGCCGGCGCGCGCAGGGCCAGGGCCGTTCCGCCGCCTGAGCGGTTCCCCGGGGGCACGCGCCCTCGTATGCCGCTCAGCCGGCCGCGCTCGCGGCGCGCAGGATCGCTTCGGCGGAGACGTCGATGTCGGCCTCGGTCGTGGTCGCGTTGGACACCGAGATCCGGATGAGCCGCCGGCCGCGCCACGTCGTCCCGCCGAGCCAGCAGGTGCCGTCGCGCTGGACGCGCTCGATGATCTCGTCCGTGTGCGCCGTTCCGTCGGCGCCGCCGAAGCTCACCAGCACCTGGTTCAGAACCACCTCGTTGTGGACCGTGGCACCGCCTTCACGGAGGCGCTCGGCCATCCGGCGGGCGAGATCGCAGCACCGGTCCACGAGTGCTGCGACGCCGTCGGTGCCGAGCTCGCGCAGGGCGGCCCACACTGCGAATCCCCTTGCCCTGCGAGACGACTCCGGGGTGAGGTCGCCGAGCACGTAGTCCGAGGTCGCGCCGGATCCGGTCAGGTAGGACGCGCTGTAGTGCATGACGAGCCGGTGCAGCTCCGGGTCGCGGCAGAAGGCCAGTCCGCTGTCGTACGGGACGTTGAGCCACTTGTGCGCGTCGGTCCCCCACGAGTCCGCGAGCCCGACGCCCTCGACGAGGTGGGCCGTCCGCGGGCTCGACGCCGCCCAGAGCCCGAACGCTCCATCGACGTGGACCCACGCCTCGTGCTCCTTCGCGACCGGGATCGCCTCCGCCAGGTCGTCACACGCGCCGGTGTTGACGTTTCCCGCCTGCAGACAGACGACCGTCGGGCGGTCGGTTTCGGCGAGCACGCGTCTCAGGTGCGGGACCGAGATGGCGCCATTGGCGGCGGCGGGCACCGGCTCGATGGCGGAGAGGCCGAAACCCAGCAGCCGAGCCGCGCGGTCGATCGTGGCGTGCCGCTCCTCACTGGCGACGATGCGGATCGCCGGTGCGCCGAAGAGACCGTCCCGCTCGACGTCCCATCCGGCATCGCGCAGGACGGCATGGCGCCCGAGCGCGAGCCCCACGGTGTTCGCCGCCTGGGCGCCGGTGACGAAGCCGCTCGACGCCGTGTCCGGCAGGCCGAGCAGCTGCTTGAGCCAGCTGCCGGCCGCCCGTTCCGCCGCAGCGGCGGCCGGTGCCAGCACCTCGTTGTAGGCACACTGGTCCCAGCCGGTGGCGAGCAGGTCGGCGGCTGTCGCGGCCGGCGAGGCCCCGCCGATGACGAAGCCGAAGAACCGCGGCCCTGCCGTACCCATGAGCCCTGGGGTGGCCGCCGAGACGAGCTCCTCGAGCACCACCTCGGCCGCAGTCGGCTCGGTCTGGAGGGGTCCGCCGAGCGCCTTCTCCACGGTGGCGGCATCGGCGTCGGGCCGTACCGGCCGCACCCCCACCGAGTCCCGATAGTCCGCGGCCGCTGCGGCCGCCCGTCCGAAGAGAGTCGACAGGTCGCTGCGCATGGAGGCACCCTGCCCGGCCCGGGCGGTCGCCGCAAGACGGACGAAAACGTCCGTTTTGTCCGATTTGCCTGACATTGCCGCGGAATGGCGCTTGACTCCTGCCCGGTACCGAACTCCTGACCTGACCACACCCTGCCTGACCCACACCGAGGACGATCGTGAACAGCGCCCAAACCCGCACGGCTCTGAGAGTGCCCACCCTGACGACCGTCACCGCGGCTGTCGCGATCGCCGCAGCACTGATGCTCGGCGCAACGCAACCCGCCGACGCGACCGTCGCCGCGGCCATCTCACCGGCGGTCGTGGCCGGCGCCGACATCTCCTGGCCGCAGTGCCCGAAGGGGATGGGCATCCCCAGCCGGCCCACCGAGGGCCAGCCGCTGCCGAACCCGAAGACGACGAAGTTCGTCATGATCGGCCTGACGAACGGCCCCGCGTTCTACCCGAACCCCTGCCTGAGGAGCCAGGTCGACTGGGCGAGGAAGAACCAGCTCAACGTCGCCGCGTACTCGATGACGACCTACCCGACGAGCGCCCAGCTGAAGCAGTACGGCCAGTCGGGGCCGTACAAGGGCAGCGACGTGCTGACGAAGCTGCGCAACACCGGGTATGCGCAGGGCCAGTTCAACCTGGCGAACGCGCGCAAGATCGCTCTCAGCACCCCGATCATCTGGATGGACGTCGAGCACTACCCCGTCCGGCCCTGGAGCACGAACACCACATACAACCGGGCCGTGTTCGAGGGCGTCAAGGCGGCGTACCAGAAGGCCGGGTACAAGGTGGGCATCTACTCGACGAGCTACCAATGGAAGGCCATCCTCGGCACCGTGAGGTACGGCGTGCCGGAGTGGCACACGAGCGGTCCGACCAGTCAGGCGACCGCACGGGCCGCCTGCAAGTCGCCGTCGATCCAGGGCGGACCCACCGTGATCTCGCAGTGGTGGACGAGCAAGTACGACTACGACGTGCTGTGCCCGGGCTTCACGAGCACCGCGGCGATCAACACCTACTTCCGCAAGCAGGCGACCACTGGGGCGCCCACGTCCGCCGCCAAGTCCGCGGTCGTCGCGCCCAAGCTCATCCCGCTGCCCCGGCACCAGCGGGTGTGGCACGGCCTCCGGGGCTGATCACCGAGCCCTGAGGCCGCCCTCCTCCGAACTCAGCCCAACGGACGTGCTCGCGCGCGTGCGCGAGCGCCGGGTCCAGCTCGTCGAACAGGTGCGCGTCGTGGCGCAGCTCGTCGAGCACACCGACATTCGTGAACAACGTCCGGTGGCGCGGCTGGATCCCCTTGATCAGCACGATGACACCTTGGCCCTCGAGCCGGGCGACGAGTTCCATCAGGGCGTGAGCACCGGTTGCGTCGACCACCCGGAGCCGAGACAGGCGCAGGACGACGACCGTCGCCTGCCGGTCCGACGAGATCTCGGAGCCGATGCGCTCGGCCGCCCCGAAGAACATCGACCCGTCAAGGGTGTAGAGGGCGATGTGCTCGTCACCGGGCTGGGCCGGTCCCGGTAGCCGCTCCCGGTGCACGACCGTCGCCCTCGCCACGGACCGCAGGGCGAAGAACGCGGCGACGACGATGCCGACCTGCACCGCCTCGATGAGATCGACCGCGATCGTCACGACCGCGGTCACGACGAGGACGGCCGCGTCGGTGCGGGTGGACCGCAGCACGCGGCGGAGCGTGTGCAGCGACACCATCCGGGTTGCCGTGACCATCAGCACGCCGGCGAGGGCGGCCATCGGGATGCGGGAGACGGGCCCGGTCGCCAGATAGATGACGCCGAGGATGACGAGCGCATGCGCGATGGCGGCAAGACGGGTCCGGGCCCCAGCGCGCACGCTGACGGCGGTCCGGGCGATCGCCCCCGTGGCGGGAAGCCCCCCGAACAGACCGCTGGCCAGAGACGCCATACCCTGCCCCACGAGCTCACGGTCCGGCTCGTATCTATGGATTCGGGCCTCGCCCGGATCCTCTTGCGCGTCGAGGACGCTGGTCGGCCGCGGCAACGAGGCCGCCACCCGAGCGGACAGGAGCGACTCGATTGCGGCGAGGGCGGCCACGGCGAGGGCTGGACCGGCCAGTGCGCGCAACAGTCCCGGGCTCATGTCGGGAAGCGCGGGGAGCGGGAGCGAGTTCGGCAGGGTCCCGATCCGGGCGACCGGCAGGTTCAGCAGCTCGGCGGCGGTCGTCACCACGATCACCGCGAGCAGGGACGCCGGCGCCTTCGGCACGAGCCGGGGCAGCAGCAGCATGACGGCGCCGACGGCGGCCACGCAGGCGACTGTCCACCAGGCCGCGTCGCCGTGGTCGAGCACAGACCGCGCGGCCGCGACGACCGGGCTGCCCCCGACCGCCTCTCTGGTGTCGAGGGCGGCGGGCACCTGCTGGAGGAAGATGATCGTCGCGATGCCGAGGGTGAACCCCTCGACCACCGGCCAGGGGATCAACGTCACGACGCGTCCCAGCCGGGCGATCCCGGCGACGAGGACGATCGCGCCGGCCATCAGGGCGACGACCGGCACGGCCGCCGTCCCGTGGGTGGCGACGATGGGCGCGATCACGACGGCCATCGCCCCGGTCGGCCCGGAGACCTGGACGTGCGAGCCGCCGAACACCGCCGCCACGATGCCGGCGACGACCGCCGTGACCAGCCCGACGGCCGGGCTCACGCCGGAGCTGACGGCGAACGCGAGTGCGAGCGGGAGTGCGACGACACCGACAGTGAGCCCGGCGAGCAGGTCGGAGCGCACCACGGCTGGACGCAGGTCGTAGTCCCGGCGTCGGGGCCGGAGCCCACGAGGTGTCCATCCGGTCCGGGCCCGGCCTCGCAGCGCTGAGGACGCGGTATTCACTGACGCTTCTCCGGCAGGCGCGGCAGCGTGTCCGCGACTGCGAGCTGCTCGGACGAGTGGCTGAGGCGCGCCATCAGGAAGGCTCGCGCCACGACCAGCAGCTCCGCGACGAGGGGCTCACTCAGCCGGTAGACAACCGAGTTGCCGTGACGGGTCGAGGTGACGACGCCGGCACGCTTCAGGACGGTGAGGTGCTGCGAGAGGGCCGAGGCCTCCGCGTCGGTCGCCTCGAGCAGCTCGCTCACCGGAGCGGCGTGGTCGGTGGCAGCACTCAGCACCTCGAGCACTCGGATGCGCACCGGGTGGGCCAGCGATCGGAATAGCTCCGCCTTGATGGCATACAGCGGGGCCGTTTCGTGGGACAGCGGCATGTGGGACCTTCCTCTGGGATTGCTCACTTTAGCAATCCCTAAAGTCGGCTCGGGATGCCGTCCTCTGGTAGGGACAGCGGACCCGAAATGCGGCCAATGTGGCGGAATCCTGCGTGGCGTCCACACGTTCATCTCGTAGGCGCGGCCAACGAGCCGCGAACTGAGTGAGAGAGAAGGTGGAACGTCGTGCAGAAGCGGAAGAAGTACGTGGAGATCGAGGAAGACACCGGGACCGTCCTGCGGTACTTCCACCATGCCAACGGCGACGGCCTCGTCGAGGAGTCGGCCAGCGTGCATCCCACCGCCTACATCGACCGGTCGGCCTATGTCGATCCCGGCGCCAGGGTCGAGGCCCACGTGCGCGTGCACAGCGGCGCCTGGATCGACCGCGATGCACTGGTCCAGGCAGGCACGCTCGTGGGCAGCACGGCCCATGTGGGTCGCAAGGCGGTGGTCGGCCGCGGTGTGAAGATCGGCCCCCGTGTGAAGGTCGGAGCCGGCGCACAGGTGCATGACGGCGTGCGGATCGAGGGTGACGTCATCGTTCCCGACGGCACCGTCGTGCGCGAAGACCGGCGCACCGGCCTCGCCGCTGCCTGAGCGGCCGCGCCCGCCTCCCACCGCGGGCGCGGCTTTAAAAACCCGCCCCTATTGCGCCCCACCCGCAAGCGCCAGACCCCAGATCGGCAAAAGGGCCGATTACACATAGAGTGTGCAATAAAAAGG
>NZ_JBQCCV010000293.1:0-7813 GCF_051961875.1 Intrasporangium sp.
CGCGCGAAGGTCGACGCGCTCAACGAGAAGTCCCAGGCCATGGGCCAGGCCGTGTATGCCGCTGAGCAGAGCTCCGCGGCCAGCGGGGCCGGCGCTTCGGCTGGGTCCTCCGACGGGGAGACCGGCCAGAGCGGCGCGAGCGGCCAGGCCGGTGCCGACGAGGACGTCGTCGACGCCGAGGTCATCGATGACGACCAGGAAGCCAAGTGAGCCAGATGGACCCGGAGATCCGTCCAGAGGGCACCCCGCCCAACGGCACCGGTCCGGACTCGACCGAGGGCGCCGGCACCGCCGGCGCCCCGGCCGCGTCCGGCACCCCCGGGCCCGAGCCCATCTACACCGAGGGCGGCGGCGGCGCCTCGTCCGAGCCGGGAGGCGAGGACGAGTATGACCACGCCCCCGCGACCGAGGAGCTCGCGGAGGAGGACACGATGGCGGCCACTCTCCTTGCAGACCTCCAGCGCCTGCAGGCCGAGTACGTCAACTACAAGAAGCGGGTCGATCGCGACCGTGAGGTCATCCGCGTCAACGCCGTGAGCAGCGTCGTCGAGGCGCTGCTGCCGGTGCTCGACGACATCTACTTCGCGCGGCAGGCGGGCGACCTCGACTCGGGACCGTTCGCCGCGATCGCCGACAAGCTCGAGGACGTCCTCGGGCGCTACGGCATCGCGCGGGTCGGTGAGGTCGGCGAGGAGTTCGATCCGAACGTCCACGAGGCCCTGATGCACGTCGAGGCCGAGGTCCCGGAGGGAGCGACGAACACGACCATCGTGCAGATCTTCCAGCCGGGCTACAAGAACGGCGAGCGGCTCGTGCGAGCCGCACGGGTGTCGGTTGCCGACCCCGCCTGAGCGCCACGCCGCTGGGCTGGGAGACCAGCCCAGCGGCATACATGAGACTGTGATGAGTAACGAGGAGGTGCGCCGGGATGGCTAGCCAGGACTGGTTCGAGAAGGACTTCTACGCGATCCTCGGCGTGCCGCAGGACGCCGACGACGCGACCATCAAGAAGACCTACCGCAAGCTCGCGCGCAAGATGCACCCGGATCAGAACCACGGTGATGCCAAGGCCAGCGAGCGCTTCAAGGAGATCGGCGAGGCGTATGCCGTCCTCTCCGACCCCGAGCAGCGCAAGGAGTACGACGCGGTGCGGGCGATGGCCCATGGTGGCGCCCGCTTCACCGCGGGCGGGCCCGGCGGCGCCGGTGGCGCGAGCTTCGAGGACCTGTTCTCCGGCTTCGGTGGCGGCGGCGGCCAGCGCGTGCGGTTCGGCACGGGTGGCGCGGGCGGCCCGGATCTGGAGGACCTCTTGGGCGGCCTGTTCGGCGGCGGCGCTGCGCCCGGCTACGGCGGTGGCACCCCCGGCTACGGCGGCTTCGGCGCGCCGCGCGGTCCCCAGCCCGGCGTCGACGTCCACGCGTCGACGCACATCGGCTTCAAGGACGCGGTCGAGGGATCGACGGTGTCGCTCCAGTCGGCCGAGCTGGGCCGGATCAACGTGCGGATCCCCGCCGGCGTCCGGGACGGCCAGAAGATCAAGCTGCGCGGCAAGGGCCGCGCCGGCGACCAGGGTGCGCCCAACGGCGACCTCATCCTGACCGTCTCGGTCGAGCCGCACCCCGTGTTCGGGCGCGACGGCGACAACCTGACGGTCGACCTGCCGGTGACTTTCGCCGAGGCCGCACTCGGGGCGACCGTGCCCGTGCCGACGCTCGACGGCAAGTCCGTCATGGTCAAGGTGGCCCCGGGGACGCCGAGCGGACGAGTGCTGCGGCTCAAGGGTCGCGGCGTCAAGCGGGGCGACAAGACCGGCGACCTGCTCGCCAGGGTGCAGGTCGTCGTGCCCCAGCGGCTCACGGACGAGGCCCGCGAGGCGATCGAGAAGATGGCCTCGGCCGAGAACGGCTACGACCCGCGGGCCGAGCTGTTCGCCAAAGCCCGGGCCTGACCCGGGCATCGAGACGAGGTCGACCAGAGCGAGGAGGTGAGGACGATGGCACGACAGGCGAACCGGGGCGGTGCCCCGGACGACGACGCTCCCGTCTTCGTCATCTCCGTCGCGGCCCAGCTCGCCGGGATGCACGCCCAGACGCTGCGGCAGTACGACCGGATGGGCCTGGTCACCCCGTCGCGCACCCGGGGTGGCGGGCGGCGCTACAGCGGGCGTGACGTGGCGCTGCTCCGGGAGGTCCAGCGGCTCTCCCAGGAGGGCGTCTCGCTGGTCGGCATCCAGCGGATCCTCGACCTCGAGAACCAGGTGGAGGCGCTCCGCTCTCGCATCGAGGAGCTCGGTGACGAGCTCGACTCGGCTCGGCTGGCGATCTCCAGGCACCGTCGGATCTTCGCGGCCGGCTCGCGGGGTGACGTCGTCGCGATGCAGGCCGGTCAGCGACCGCCCCGCCCGGTGCGTTCGCAGGCTCTCGTCGTCTGGAGCGACGAGCAGCGGCGTCAGTCCTCCTGACCCGCCAGGCAATTCGGTCGACAGCCGTGGCTGCGATCGGACAGGGTGCCAGTCATGGAGATCCGCCGACTCGACACGACCGACCGCGACGAGCTGAAGCGCTGGTACGAGGCCTGCCTCGCCTCGGTGCGAGCCGTGCAGCCGACCTTCGTCCCGAAGCCGTTCGAGGAGCACCTGCGCAAGGTGCTCGAGCCGGAGCTCGGGGCGGAGCGCTATGACCTCGTCGCCGTTGAGGACGGGGTCGTGCTCGGCGGCGTCATGATCTACCTCCCGATGGAGGACAACCGCGAGATCGTCTGGCTCGTGGTCGACGTCGATCCCGCGCACCGCCGTCGTGGCGTCGGGCGTGCGCTCGTGGCGGCTGCCGAGGCCGAAGTCCCGGCGGACCGGCACGAGTTCATCGTCCCCGCCAACGTCCCGGCCGACCAGGTGAGCGACCACCCGTACCGCCGCTTCGCCGAAAGCGTGGGGTATGCCGTCTCGACCGTCTCGACGGAGCGCGCGCGTGCATGGCCGGTCGACCGGGCGCGGCTCGACGAGCTCGCCGTGTCACCCGCCGGCTACCGGCTCGAGTCCTACGTCGACGGGGTGCCCGAGGCGTATCGCCCGTCGCTCGGGGTCCTCAAGGGGCTCATCGACGTCGACGCCCCGACCGGGGACATCGAGTGGGAGGCGTCGCCGGTCAGCCCGGAGCACTATGCGGAGGAGCTGCGCCGACACGTGGCGTCCGGTCGGCGGCTCGTCGAGTCGGTCGCTCTCGATGCCTCGGGAGGGGTGGTCGCCTACAGCGAGATCGTCGTGCCGTCCGTGCCGGAGCGGCACATGACCCAGGAGGGCACCCTCGTCAGGTCCGACCACCGGGGCCACCGCCTCGGGCTCGCCGTCAAGGTCGCCAACCTTCAGGCCCTGCTCGACCTCGAGGTGAAAAGCCCCTCGATCCGCACGGGCAACGACGACGCGAACCGGCACATGATCGCGATCAACGAGCAGCTCGGCTTCGTCCCGGACCTCGCTGAGATCGCCTTCGTCAAGCGCCGCTGACCCAATCCGTCGGTGGCCGGCAGCTGCTCGCCGGCCTGCTTCGCCAGGTGGATGGGCGTGGTGCGGAAGTGACGGAGCGCTCACTCGACCGGACACGTCGAGTGAGCAGTCTGTCCCACGCGTCACACGCGGGTTCTCCCCGTCGAGTGAGCGCTCCGTCCCACCCGTCACGTGGGGATGCTCCCGCCGCGCGGTACGACGCGCAGCGGGTTAGCGTGTCGTTCATGGAAACTCGTGGTCAGGGACGGGTTGTCGCATGGATCGACGCTTCGGCCGGACTCGCCGGGGACATGCTCCTCGGTGCGCTGCTCGACCTGGGCGCGGACCTCGACGCCATTCAGGAGAACATCGACGCGGTGGTGCCGCATACGGTGCGGATCAGCCTGTCTGAAACGAAGCGTGGCGGCCTCCGTGCCGCGAAGGCGCACGTCGAGCTGGTCGCTGCCGACCAGCATCACCGCCGCTGGGCGGAGATCCGCGACCGGATCACCGGTGCAGAGCTGCCCGAGCGGACCCGGTCCCGGGCGCTCGCGACGTTCGAGGCGCTGGCCCGCGTCGAGGCGACAGTGCACGGCACCGAGACCGAGGAGGTCGAGTTCCACGAGGTCGGCTCCTGGGACTCCATCGCGGACGTCGTCGGTGTCTGCGCCGGCCTGGAGGACCTCGGCGTGGACGAGGTCGTCGTGAGCCCGATCGCGGTGGGCAGCGGTTTCATCAGGGGATCGCACGGGCGTCTCCCCGTACCGGGGCCGGCGGTCGTCGGACTCGCCAAGGGCTGGCAGGTCGCGGCAGGAGGCGAGGGAGAGCTGGCCACGCCCACCGGGGTGGCCCTCGTGACCACGCTCGCCGCTGAGCAGGGGCCGATCCCGGCCATGCAGCTCATCGCGACCGGGGTCGGGGCCGGGACGGCAGACCGAGAGGGGATGGCCAACGTCACCCGGATCGCTCTCGGCGTGAAAGCGGTCCACGCAACGGCGACAGAGACCAGCGGGCCGGACGGCGGGGACGGGCTCGTGGCTCGGCCCATGCGGCTGCTCGAGGCGAACGTGGACGACCTCGACCCACGCGTCTGGCCATCCGTGGTCGAGGCGCTCCTCGACGCGGGCGCCGCCGATGCCTGGCTCACGCCGATCGTCATGAAGCGAGGCCGTCCCGCCCAGGTCCTGTCCGTCCTGGGCCACCCTGAGGACGTCGCTTCCTTGCGCGACCTCGTCTTCGAGCTGACGAGCACGATCGGCCTGCGCGAGAGCGAGATTCGCCGCTGGGAGCTGGAGCGGGGATGGGTCAGCATCGAGGTCGACGGTGAGCGGATCGACGTCAAGATCGCTCACCGGGACGGCCGGATCGTGCAGGCGACGCCCGAGTTCCGGGACGTGGCCGCGGCGGCCGAGGGCCTGCGGCGGTCCGTCCGGGACGTGCTCGAGGCCGCCCAGGCGATTGCCGGCCAGGCGGGGTTGGCCAGCGGTCGTCCGCTTCCCGAGGGCCTGCGGTCCTGACCCCTTGCCCGCGTCGCCGGACCTCTTAGAAGGGGGCGGCGATCTGGGCGGCGAGGTGGCCCGCGCCGTAGCCGTTGTCGATGTTGACCACGCCGACCCCGGGCGAGCACGCGTTGAGCATCGACAGCAGCGGCGCCAGCCCACCGAACGCGGTGCCGTAGCCGACCGACGTCGGCACCGCGACGACGGGCGCGCGGGCCAGGCCGGCCACGACGCTCGCCAAGGCGCCGTCCATGCCGGCCACGACGACGATCGCCCGGGCCTCGGCGATGAGGTCGACCCGGTCGAGAATGCGGTGCAGCCCGGCCACGCCGACGTCGACGACGAGCTCCGTCGGCCGGCCGAGGTAAGTCAGGGTGAGGACGGCCTCCCGCGCAACAGGCAGGTCCGACGTACCGGCGCAGAAGACCGCGACGAGCCCGCCGGTCGGCTCCGGCGCGGTCGGCGGCCAGGCGAGGACCCGCGCGGTCTCGTCGTGCAGGGCGTCGGGCAGCACCTCGCGCACGGCCGCCGCCTGCTCCGGCGACGCCCGCGTGAACAGCGCCGTCCCCGTGGTCTCCCCTGCTGCCATGGCGTGCCGCAGGTTCGCCGCGATGGCCCGGACCTGCTCGACCGTCTTGCCCTCACAGAAGATCGCCTCGGGATAGCCGCGCCGGGCCCCGCGACCGAGGTCCAGCTCCGCGATCCCGTCGAGGTCCGCAGGATCGAGGGGTATGCCGCTCACGTCCGTCAGCGCCTCCATGTCCGTCGCGCCCGCGCGGGGCCGGGACGCCTCAGCCATGGGTCACCCCGACGAGGGGAAGCGTGAAGGCCCCGGACTGGATCCCCGCCACGTCGACGGCGACGAAGCGGAAGCCCGCCTCGATCCCCGCCTGGCGCAGCGCGACTCGCGCGGCCGGCTCCATCGCCCTGGCGATGTCGGCCTCGCGCAGCTCGAGCCGGGCGATCTCGCCGTGGTGCCGGACCCGGCAGTCGGCAAACCCGAGCCCGTGGACCACGTGCTCGAGCGACTCGACCTGCCGCAGCTTCTCGGGGTAGACCTCGGAGAAGTGCGGGATCCGGGAGGCGAGGCACGGGGCGGCGGGCTTGTCGGCGTTGGGCAGGCCGAGGGCGCGGGCCAGCGCCCGGACGTCAGCCTTGGTCAGGCCGGCGTCGGCGAGGGGCCGCAGGACGGCGTGGTTCGTCGCGGCCTGCGCCCCGGGCCGGTCGGGGCGGCGGGCGTCGTCGGCGTTCTCGCCGTAGGCGACTGCGGCCAGGCCGTGGGCGCCGGCCACCTCGTCGGAGATCCGGGTGAAGAGCTCGTCCTTGCAGTGGAAGCACCGGTCCGGCCCGTTGGCCCGGTAGAGCGGGTTGTCGCCCTCGCGCGTGGCGACCTCGACCACCGGCGCGCCGATGCCGGCGGCCACCTCCCGGGCCGACCGCAGCTCGTCGGCGGCCAGGCTGGGGGAGACGCCGATGACGGCGATGACACGGGACGTGCCGAGGTGGCGCACGGCCAGCGCCAGGAGCAGGCCGGAGTCCACCCCACCCGAGAATGCGACACCGAGCCGCCCCACGGGGACGGCCTCGCGGAGCAACCGGCCGACTTCGTCGTCGAGCGGGACGAGGTCGGGGGGCAGAGCGGGCATCATGGCCCCAGTCTCACGCATCGACATCCTGCACTCTCGATAGCCGCAACTGCACTCGCGCTTGTCATGGCCGCACTCTCGATGGCAGCAACTGCACTCTCGATCGGGAATGCTGCACTCTCGATCGGATCACGCATCGGCACACCACTGCTCAGGCCGTCTGCACCTCGGACTTGTCCTGCGCCCAGAGGGTGTGGAACGTGCCGTCCGTGTCGGTGCGCCGGTAGGTGTGCGCGCCGAAGTTGTCCCGCAGGCCCTGCACGAGGGCCGCCGGCAGGTGCTCGGCGCGCATGGTGTCGTAGTAGGCAAGGGCGCTCGAGAAGCCAGGCACCGGGACGCCCGCGGCGGTCGCACCCGCGATGACCCGCCGCCAGGCGTCCTGCCGCTCCCCGAGGCCCTGCTTGATGCTCGGGGCGACGAGCAGCGTCGCGAGCCGGTGGGCGGCATACTCCTCGCTGATCTGCTTGAGCAGCCGGGCCCGGATGATGCAGCCACCACGCCAGATCCGGGCGACCGTGGCGATATCGACGCCCCAGTCGTACTCCTCGCTGGCCCGGCGGATCTCCTCCAGGCCCTGCGCGTAGGCGACGACCTTCGAGCTCCACAGCGCCTGCCGGACGTCGTCGACGATCTGCTGCCGGTCGGCGTCGAGCCGGCGGGACGGCCCCGCCAGCACGCCGCGGCATGCCTCGCGGATCTCGACGTCACCGGAGGCCGACCGGGCGAAGACCGCCTCGGCGATGGCCGGCACCGGAACCCCCATCTCGAGGGCGGTCTGGACCGTCCAGCGGCCGGTGCCCTTCTGCTCCGCCTCGTCGACGATGAGCTCGACGAGCGGCTTGCCGGTGCGCGCGTCGACCTGGGCGAGCACCTCGGCCGTGATCTCGACGAGGAACGAGTCGAGCTCGCCGGTGTTCCAGTCGCGGAACACGTCGGAGATCTCCGCGGCCGAGAGGCCGGCGGCCGACAGCACGTCGTAGGACTCGGCGATGAACTGCATGTCGGCATACTCGATGCCGTTGTGCACCATCTTGACGAAGTGGCCGGCGCCGTCCGGGCCCATCCACGCGCAGCACGGCTCGCTGTCGACGTGCGCGGAGATCTTCTCGAGGATCGGGCCGAGAGCGACATACGACTCCTTGGATCCGCCCGGCATGATCGACGGGCCCTCGAGGGCGCCGACCTCA
>NZ_JBQCCV010000294.1:0-3206 GCF_051961875.1 Intrasporangium sp.
GTCCGCCGGCAGGTCGAGACGCATCAGCGAGTCGACGGCCTTGGGCGTCGGGTCGATGATGTCGATGAGGCGCTTGTGCGTGCGCATCTCGAAGTGCTCGCGGCTGTCCTTGTACTTGTGGGGCGACCGGATGACGACGAAGACGTTCTTCTCCGTCGGCAGCGGAACGGGGCCAACCACCGTCGCGCCCGCGCGGGTCACCGTGTCGACGATCTTGCGCGCCGAGTTGTCGATGACCTCGTGGTCATACGACTTCAAGCGGATGCGGATCTTCTGTCCCGCCATCTCCGTTACGTCTCTCTCTCGCCGTACTGTCTGACCGGTTCCCTTGGCTCTCCGACCCCCGAGGTCGGGCGTGTCGCGCCCGTTTCGCGGCGAGACGTGCGCTCGCGCTCACATCTCGGTGTGGATTGCCCGGCCGAACCGGGTTGGCTTGCGCTTCCCTCGGGCCTCCACCTGGAGTCCGGTCGAGTCCCCGTCAGGAGGCTCTACAAGGGGCGGCGCCACCGACATGGGTCAGCGACGCGCGTCAAGCAACCGCTCTAGTGTGCCAGTTGCCCCGGGAGACGAGCAAATCGGGCCCCTCTGCGGATCCTGGCCGTCCACTGCCCCACCCCGTCTCGGGCCGCGGATCAGTCGGCCGGGGCAAGGAAGGCCGCGAGGGCGGCGGCATACATCGCCGGATCCTCCGCCCCGCACAGCTCCCGAGCACTGTGCATCGAGAGCATCGGTGCACCGAAGTCGACGGTGGTCGCCCCGGTGAGCGCGGCGGTCGTCGGCCCGACGGTCGAGCCGCAGGGCAGGTCGCTGCGCGTGACGAAGGTCTGCACCGGCACCTCGGCCTGTTCGCAGGCCAGCCGGAAGGCGGCCTCGCCCCGCGAGTCCGTCGCGTAGCGCAGGTTCGTGTTGATCTTGAGGACCGGCCCCCCGTTGATCGCGATCTGGTGCTCGGGCTCGTGGCGCTCGGCGTAGTTCGGGTGGGTCGCGTGCGCCATGTCGCCCGACGCGATGACCGTCGCGGCCAGGGCCCGCCAGTAGTCCTCGCGGGTCCCTCCCCCGGCCAGGACGAGCCGCTCGAGCACCGACGGCAGGAGGGTCGACATCGCGCCACGCTCGGAGGTGCTGCCGATCTCCTCGTGGTCGAAGAGGACGACGACGGGCACGCGCTCCGGCTGACGCCCGGCCGCGTCGACGAGCGCGCGGACAGCGGCATACGAGGTGGCGAGGTTGTCGAGGCGCGGCGCCGCGAGGAGCTCGCGGCGCGCCCCGAGCCGACCGGACGGCTCGGTCGGGTAGGTCATCACGTCCCAGCCGAGAACCTCGCCGGGGTCGGCGTCGACCTGCTCGCCGACGTAGCCGCGGAAGTCCGCCGGCACGTCACCGACGCCCCACACCGGCTCCATGTGGAACTGCTTGTTGAGCTCGAGCTTGTCGTGGACGCTCCGGTCCAGGTGGATGGCCAGCTGCGGCACGCGCAGCAGGGAGCGCGGGTCGTGGAAGAGCCGGCTCTCGACGCCAGCACCGCCTCGGACGGCAACCCGCCCGGCGAGGCCGAGGTCACGGTCGAGCCAGGAGTTGAGCAGCAGGCCGCCGTAGGGCTCGACGCCGAGCAGCTGCCAGCCGGCGCGGACGTGGTCCGGCCGCGGCTTGATGCGCAGGTTCGGGCTGTCCGTGTGTGCCCCGACGATGCGGAAGCCGGCGGCGGGACCGAAGCCAGCGGCATACGCCCCGCGGTTGTCCCACGCGATGAGCGAACCGCCCCGCACGAGGAAATGCGCACCCGGCTCGGTCGGGAAGGGGTCCGTCTCGGCGACCTCGGCGAAGCCCGCCTCGCGCAGCCGCGCGACCGCCTGCTCGCACGCGTGGAACGGCGTCGGGGACGCGTCGACGAAGTCGATGAGCCCCTGCGCCTCGGTCTCGGTGTCGAAGGAGTGCGCCACGAGCCCAGACCCTACCGGGCGCCCGGGAATGCGAGAGGGCCCGGTCCGCGGAAGCGGGCCGGGCCCTCTGCAGTTGCTGACAAGTCAGCGGCGACGAGTCACCAGGTCACTTGAGGATCTTGGTGACGCGGCCGGCGCCCACGGTGCGGCCACCCTCGCGGATCGCGAACTTGAGGCCCTCCTCCATGGCGATCGGCTGGATGAGCTCGACGCGCATGTCGGTGTTGTCACCGGGCATGACCATCTCGGTGCCCTCGGGCAGGTGGACGACACCCGTCACGTCCGTGGTCCGGAAGTAGAACTGCGGACGGTAGTTGTCGTAGAACGGCGTGTGACGGCCGCCCTCGTCCTTGGACAGGATGTAGACCTGACCCTCGAACTCCGTGTGCGGGGTGATCGAGCCGGGCTTGACGACAACCTGGCCACGCTCGACGTCCTCGCGCTTGGTGCCACGGAGGAGGAGGCCGACGTTCTCACCCGCGCGGCCCTCATCGAGGAGCTTGCGGAACATCTCGACGCCGGTGACGGTGGTCTTGGCGGCCGGGCCCTCGTGGATACCGACGATCTCGACCTCCTCGTTGACCTTGAGGATGCCGCGCTCGATACGACCGGTGACGACCGTGCCACGACCGGTGATCGTGAAGACGTCCTCGATCGGCATGAGGAACGGCTTGTCGATGTCGCGCTCGGGCTCGGGGATGTTCTCGTCGACGGCGTCCATGAGGTCGAGGACCGTCTGGCCCCACTCCGGGTCGCCCTCGAGCGCCTTGAGCGCCGAGACCTTGACGACGGGGACGTCGTCACCGGGGAACTCGTAGCTCGACAGGAGCTCGCGGACCTCCATCTCGACGAGCTCGAGGATCTCCTCGTCGTCGACCATGTCGGCCTTGTTGAGCGCCACGACGATGTAGGGAACGCCGACCTGGCGGGCCAGCAGAACGTGCTCGCGGGTCTGCGGCATCGGGCCGTCGGTGGCCGCGACCACGAGGATCGCGCCGTCCATCTGCGCGGCACCCGTGATCATGTTCTTGATGTAGTCCGCGTGACCCGGTAAGTCGACGTGCGCGTAGTGGAGCTTCTCGGTCAGGTACTCGACTTGCGCGAACGAGATGGTGATACCGCGCTGACGCTCCTCCGGTGCCTTGTCGATCTCGTAGAACGGCGTGAAGGGGTTCAGGTCCGGATACTTGTCGTGCTGCACCTTGGTGATTGCTGCGGTCAACGTCGTCTTGCCGTGGTCGATGTGACCGATGGTTCCGATGTTTA
>NZ_JBQCCV010000295.1:0-7284 GCF_051961875.1 Intrasporangium sp.
AACACCCCCCAAACCCAAAAAAACCCACCCTCCTGGGGTGGGTTTGTGTTCCCTCTGCTCCCCCCCCCCCCCGTTCCACGTCCGGCCGGCCTGCGGTCGAGGTGAAGAATGGCCGGCATGTACGTGCCGCACTTCAACGCCATGGACGACGCCGCCGTCCGGCCGTTCCTCGAGGCCCATCCCGCCGGGCACCTCGTCACCGTCGGGCCGGACGGCCTCCCGGACGTGACGCTGCTGCCGCTCGTCATCGACGATGGCCGGGTGCTGGCGCACTTCGCCCGGGCGAACGAGCACTGGCGCCGGATCGCGCCGGGAACGCCAGGCGTCGTCGTGGTCACGGCTGCGGATGCCTACATCTCGCCGAGCTGGTACGCGTCGAAGGCGGAGCACGGCCGGGTCGTGCCGACCTGGAACTACAGCGAGGTCCAGCTGCGCGGTGAGGTGACCGTCCACGAGGACGCGGAGTGGGTCCACGACATCGTCACCCGACTGACCGAGCGCCACGAGGCGCACCGGCCGGATCCCTGGGCGGTCACCGACGCGCCCGAGCGCTACGTCTCCGGGCAGCTGCGGGCGATCGTCGGCGTCGAGGTCGTGGTGCAGGAGATTTCCGCGAAGGCGAAGCTGAGCCAGAACCGGTCCGACGCGGACCGGGCGGGAGCCATCGCGGGCCTCGAACAGGAGCCGGCCCCTGCGGCCCATCAGGTGGCCGACGCGATGCGCGCGGTCCTCGGGCACTGAGCCCAGCGGCATACGGCCCGATGTTGTCCCCGCTCCACCTTGGGCGCCGCGCCAGCGCTCAGGAAGTCCGTCGGGCGGCGCGCCGGAGGGTGACTAGGAGGCGGTGCGCGGTGATGACCGCGAGCGCCCATGCGAGCCCGATGGCCCACGCCGCGAGGACGTCCGTGAGCCAGTGGTGGCCCAGGAAGACCCGGCTGAGGCCCATTGCGAGGACGAAGAGAGCGCCGATGGCGACGGTGACGACACGCTGCCACGTCGCGGTGGTCCGGAGGAGCACGAGGTAGACGATGATCGTCGTCAGCACGGTGGCGTTGAGCGTGTGCCCGCTGGGAAAGGACGGGGAGGACTCGTAGGGCGGCACGGCATACTCGAGCGCCGGCCGGGCCCGGCCGACCAGGCTCTTGCCGGCCAGCGTCATGAGGAGTGAGCCGACCGCGGCCACGAGCGTGACGACGATCGGTGTCCACGCCCGCTGGAGGGCAGTGACTGTCATGGCGACGACGGTGGCGAGGATCGGCATGCCGATCGGCCCACCGATGTCGGTGAAGAGCGTGACCGCCTGGTCGAGTCCCGAATCGCGCCACCGCAGGGCGAGGTCGAGGGCCGGGTGGTCGAGGGCGGCCACGCCGTTGCTTCCGATGACGCCCTCGTAGACCTCGTGTGCGACATCGGTGAGGGCGAGGACCAGGGACAACGAGATTCCGGCGAAGAGGACGAAAGCCAGGTTCGCCGCCGACCATGCGATGGTGCGGTCCGCCGCGGGGCGCCACCGCTCCGGCAGACGGGCGGCGACGGCGACCGCGAAGGTGCCAACGACGCGGACGAGCCACCGTCCGAGGTGGCTGGACCACCCGGCAAGGTCGCGGGAGCCGATCGTCTCGTTGCTCGCGACCGGCGGCAGGGGCTCAGGCATCAGGCCAGTCTGGCAAAGGCTTAGGCTGACCGGCGTGACAGTGGTCGGAGGCGACGGGTTGGCTCGGCCCGAGTGGGCGGCGACTGACCCGCTCCTTCAGGAGTACTACGACACCGAGTGGGGGATGCCGGTCCGCGACGAGCACGGCGTCTACGAGCGGATCTGCCTCGAGGGCTTCCAGTCCGGGTTGTCCTGGGCGACCATCCTGCGCAAGCGGCCGGCGTTCCGCGAGGTCTTCGCGGACTTCGACCCGGACGTCGTGGCCGGCTTCGGCGAGTCCGACGTCGAGCGGCTGATGGCCGACCCCCGGATCGTGCGCAACCGCCGCAAGATCGAGGCGACGATCCAGAACGCCCGCGCCACGATCGCGCTGCGTGACGAGGGCGGCCTGGCCGAGCTCGTCTGGTCGTTCCGGCCCGCGGAGACGCCGCAGCCGAGCGACCACTCGGAGGTCCCGACGATCTCACCCGAGTCGGTCGCCCTGTCGAAGGCGCTGCGCGGCAAGGGATTCGCGTTCGTCGGGCCGACGACGATGTTCGCCCTCATGGAGGCCATCGGGATGGTCGACACGCACCTCGTGACGAGCCACCGACGGGGCAGCTCCGGCGTCTGGCCCGCCTGACCCCCTACCTGTCGAGGACCGCGCGGGCCGCGTTGTGGCCCGGTATGCCGCTCACCCCGCCTCCGCGGCGCGCGCCGGCTCCCGCGATGGTGACGTTGTCGTAGGCGGTCTCGACACCCCAGGTGCCGACCTCCGCCGGGCTCTCGGCCCAGGGCCATTGGAGGGACCGGTGGAAGATGTTGCCGCCGGGCAGGCCCACCGAGTCCTCAAGGTCGACGGGCGTCTTGGCCTCCAGGCAGAGGTTGCCCTCGGCGTCGCGGGCCAGGACGTCCGAGATCGGTTCTGCCAGAACGGAGTCGAGCGAGCGCAGCGTTGCCTCGAGGGCCGCCTTGCGCGCCGTGTCGTTGTCGGCGCGGAAGAGCCGGGCCGGCATGTGCAGGCCGAAGAGGGTCAGGGTCTGGGCCTCGGTCGCGGCGAGCGCGGGGCCGAGGATCGAGCGGTCGCTCAGGGTGTGGCAGTAGATCTCGCACGGCGGGAGGTCGGGCAGCCGCCCGGACTCGGCCTGGGCGTAGGCGTCCTCGAGCTGCTGGTAGCCCTCGTTGATGTGGAAGGTGCCGGCGAAGGCCGCCGTCGGGTCGGCATCCGTGTCGCGCAGCCGGGGCAGGCGGGTCAGGAGCAGGTTGACCTTTAGCTGGGCGCCCTCGACGTCGGCCTCGGTCGGGACCGGCTCGGCCCCTGCCGCGGCGAGGAGGCTGTTCAGCGTGGCGGGGGCGCAGGCCCCGTGGATCGTGGCGGCCGTCGCTCGCCCACCGGACCAGGCGACGTCGCCGGTTGCGGGGTCGACGTGGGTGACGGCCTTGCCCGTCAGGATCTGGGCACCGGCCGAGACCGCGGCCTTGGCGAGGGAGTCCGTGACCGCCCCCATGCCGCCGACCGGGACGTCCCAGTCGCCGGTGCCGCCACCGATGAGGTGGTAGAGGAAGCAGATGTTCTGCCGGAGGTCCGGTGAGTGCATCGAGGCGAAGGTGCCGATCAGCGCGTCGGTCGCGATGACGCCCCTGACGGTGTCGTCGGGGACGAGCCGCTCGACGAGCTCGCCGAGGGGACGCGTGCTGAGCGCGTCGAAGAGTTCGTCGTCACCGACGAGGGCGCGGGCCGCCTCGCGCGTCTGGAGTGGCTCGAGGACGGTGGGGAAGAGCCGTTCGGCGAGCGAACCCATGCGTCCGTAGAAGTCCTGCCACGCGGCATACCCGTCGTCGCTGCCCGTCACAGCGCGGAACCGGGCGGCCGTGGCGTCCTCGTCGCCCCGGTCGACGAGCAGGCCGAGCGCCGGGTCGGCGGGGACGGGTGTGTAGGACGAGTAGCGCCTCCGGACGAGCCGGACGTCGAGGTCGAGGTCGGTGATGACCTGCTTCGGCAGGAGCGAGACGAGGTAGGAGTAGCGCGAGAGGCGAGCGTCGACCCCCGGGAAGGCCTGGGCCGAGATGGCAGCACCGCCGACGTGGTCGGACTGCTCGAGGACGAGGACCTTGCGGCCGGCTCGGGCCAGGTAGGCGGCGGCGGTCAGGCCGTTGTGCCCGGCCCCGATGATGACGTCGTCGTAGCGCATGGCGACACCCTAGGCCGCCCGCTCCCCGATTGGCGGCTACGTCTCGTCCGTGCCGCGGGCGCCGCGGACGGCATGCCGGTGCATGGTGACGCCGGCCTCGAACGAACGTTGCTCGAGCAGGTCGAGCTCGACCCGGTCGACCGGCTCGTCGAACAGGGGTCGGCCAGTGCCGAGGACGACGGGGTGCGTGAAGAGCAGCAGCTCGTCGAGCAGGTTCGCGCGCAGCAGCTGTGTCGCGAGCGTCGCGCCCCCGACCCCGATGTCTCCGTCGCTCTCGGCGCGCACCCGCGCGAGCTGCTCGATCGCGTCGTCGCCGCCCATGACCCGGGTGTTGTGTTTGGCGCTGTCCCTGGTTCGGGACACGAGGACCTTGGGCGTTGACGTCCAGATCTCGCCGTACTCGCGCATGTAGTCCGGCAGCGACTCGTCGTGCCGCGCATCCGGCCAGAAGGGGTCCATGATCTCGTAGACCCGCCGGCCCTGGACCATGACGGACAGCGCCCGGGCTCGCGCATTGAACTCACGGTGCAGCGACTCGCCGATGCGCGCCCAGTCCCCGCCGCCGTCCTCTCCCGAGGCGCCCTCGATGCGCAGGTCGAGCGAGACGTTCATCCAGTACACGAAGCGAGCTGGCACCGGGCCCTCCTTGGTCGTGGTGGCGGCACCCACGCTACCGGGGGTATCGACGCCGCGCCCGGCTTCGGCGAGGGCGAAAACGCCCAGGGCCAGGTGGGCGGCATACGTCACTGCTTCCCAATAGGCTCGGCCTCGTGGGATTCCCGGAGAACGTCCTCGCCCGCGGCGAGAAGGTGGAGAAGAGCCTGCACCCGCACTGGCTCACGGTCGCCGTCCCGACCCTGATGGCCGTCATGCTGATCGCCATTGGGGTCACCGTCTCGGTGGTGACTCCCGACGACCGGACCGGACACATCATCGAGTGGATCGCCGACGCGATCATCGTGCTCCTCGCGATCCCCTTCGTGGTCGTGCCGTTCCTACGCTGGCGCACGACGCACTACGTCATCACGAGCCACCGGGTCATGGTCCGCCGGGGGATCCTCAGCAAGTCGGGCAAGGACATCACGCTCTCGAAGATCACTGACGTCTCCTTCGAGCAGACGCTGTTCGACCGGATCATCAACGCCGGCTCCCTGCGGATCGAGTCGGCCGGGGACAGCCCGGACGAGGAGCTGCGCAACATCCCCAACAGCAACGACGTCCAGCAGCTCATCAACCGGCTCGTCGACGAGGACGACCTCCGGCGCCGCCGGCCCGTCGACGACTGAGTCGGATCCAGCCCTTGACGGAGGGGCGGATGGTGAGAAGGTCGGAGCATGACTGACGAGAGCCCCGCCACCACCGCCTACCGGGACGCCCGCGACTCCCTCCTCGCCCTGCGCGAGGACTACGAGGCGGCGGTCCGTGACTTCCGTTATCCGGACGTCGGCGATCGGTTCAACTGGGCCGTCGACTGGTTCGACGCGTTCGCCCGGGGCAACGACCGGCCCGGCCTCGTCATCGTCGAGCAGGACGAGTCGGTCGGCAGCTGGAGCTTCGACGAGCTGGCCCGCCGCTCCGACCAGGTGGCGGCCTGGCTCGCTGCGAAGGGCATCGGCAAGGGCGACTCGGTCATCGTCATGCTCGGCAACCAGGTCGAGCTGTGGGAGACGATGCTCGGCGTCATGAAGCTCGGCGCGGTCATCATGCCGACGACGACCGCGGCCGGACCCGGCGACCTCGTCGACCGGATGGAGCGGGGCGCCGCCCGGGCCGTGGTCACGAACCCGAACGAGACCTACAAGTTCGACGACATCGACGGCGACTATGTCCGCGTCGCGGTCGACCGGGGCGCGGAGGCGCCGCAGGGCTGGGAGGCGTACTCAGCGGCATACGACCTGGACGCGAAGCCCGCCGAGCACCCGGGCACCGCGCCGAGCGACCGGCTGCTGCTCTACTTCACCTCCGGCACGACGAGCCGGCCGAAGCTCGTCGAGCACACCCAGGTGTCCTACCCGGTCGGTCACATGTCGACGATGTACTGGATCGGCCTGCAGCCGGGCGACGTCCACCTCAACATCTCCAGCCCCGGCTGGGCCAAGCACGCGTGGTCGTGCTTCTTCGCGCCGTGGATCGCCGAGGCGACCGTCTTCATGTACAACTACTCGCGCTTCGAGCCGGAGGCGCTGCTGCGCGTGCTGCGGACCCACGAGGTGACCTCCCTCTGCGCGCCGCCGACGGTATGGCGCATGCTCATCAACGCCGACCTCTCGGGTGGCCCGGGCAGCCTGCGCGAGGTCATCGCCGCCGGCGAGCCGCTCAACCCTGAGGTCATCACCCAGGTCGCCAAGGCATGGGGCCTGACGATCCGCGACGGCTACGGGCAGACGGAGACGACGGCGCAGGCCGGCAACACCCCGGGCCAGCAGGTCAAGCCCGGTTCCATGGGCCGGCCGCTGCCGGGCGTGCCGGTCGTGCTCGTCGACCCGCTGACAGGCGAGCGGTCGACGCGCGGAGAGGACGGGGTGAGCGAGGGCGAGATCTGCCTCGACCTCTCGGCGCACCCGCTGCCGCTCATGACCGGCTACCAGGGTGACGAGCAGCGCAACGCCGACGCGATGGCCGGCGGTTTCTACCACACGGGCGACGTCGCGACGATGGACGCCGAGGGCTACATCACCTACGTCGGGCGCACGGACGACGTGTTCAAGGCGAGCGACTACAAGATCAGCCCCTTCGAGCTCGAGTCGGTCCTCATCGAGCACGTCGCCGTGGCAGAGGCGGCCGTCGTGCCGACCCCTGACCCCGTCCGGCTCGCGGTGCCGAAGGCCTACATCGCCCTCGCTCCGGGCTACGAGCCGGGGGAGGAGGTCGCGCGCTCGATCCTCGCCCACGCGCGGCAGAAGCTGCAGCCCTGGCAGCGGGTGCGCCGGGTCGAGTTCTTCGAGCTGCCCAAGACGATCTCGGGAAAGATCCGCCGGGTCGAGCTGCGCGGCCGCGAGGTGGAGCTCGACGCCGAGGGGGCGGAGCGCCCCGACCTCGAGTGGCGCGACGACCAGTTCCCCGACCTCAAGGGCTGACGCTCGCTGGGCCTCCAAACAGAGGTCGTATGCCGCGGGGCCGGCTGTGCGCTGCGCTACGCGCGGCGGCGCCGCGCTGCGCATAGCCCGGCCCGCTTGCGCCTTCGACGCATTCAAACTGAATAAAGCCGGGTCAAACGCTGGAATAATTCTCGAACATGTGATCTAATAGTTGGAGGAGGTGGCCAATGAAGACCCAGCCCACGACCGGTGCAGACGCACTGGCGGGCGCACGTCTTCCGGCCACCGCCGGCGCAGTCGAGTCGTTGTCCGAAGCGCGCGGCTGCCGCCTTGACGTCGTGCATCGGCCCGGCCCGCCCCAGCGATCGCCTCTGGAGCGGTTCTGCCATCGCCACGTCGAGATCGCGCAGCGTCATGGGCG
>NZ_JBQCCV010000296.1:0-8556 GCF_051961875.1 Intrasporangium sp.
GGTGCGCCCCGGGGGGCCCGCGCACCCCCTCCGCAATGACCCCCCCGCGGGCGGGGGGGGGCCCCTCACCCCGCGGTAGGCGGGGGGCCGGCTTCCCAGGGCCCCCCGCCCCAGCGGCATACCTCTCGTCGGAGCTGTCAGCCAGCGGCTCCTGCCGGGGTGGTGGTCGTCTTGAAGCCCTCGAGCTGGTTGGCCTTCTGGGCGTAGGTGTTGGTGAACGTGTCGCCGATCTTGACCTTGCTGACGTCGACGCCGAGGACCTTCTCCATGTCGTAGATCGTCTTGGGGCCGCCGGCGGGCATGATGCCGTCGGGCAGGAACTGTCCCTTGTCGGTCGTCAGGCCGGCGATGTACTGGTCCTTGGTGATGGTGGTGTTCGCGACGTACTGCGGCGGCATCGCGTTGGCGATATCGGCAGCCGAGTGGGTGTTGATCCAGTGCATCGTCGCGACGAGCGCGTCCACGACCTTCTGCACGGCATCCTGGTGGGAGTTGACCCAGTCGGCGCGGGCGAGCACCCCGGCCGCCGGCCATGCGCCGCCGAGGGCGGCGGTCGCACCACTGGTCGTCGCGAGGTCGAGCGCCGAGTAGGCCAGGTGCTTGGACTCGAGCGCGCCCACGGTGGGCTGGGTGGTCATCACGCACTGTGCCGTATTGCGCTGGATGGCCGCGATCGCGGTCGCCCCCGCGCCGACGGCGAGCGTGTGGTAGTCGGAGTGGGCGACGCCCTTCTGCGAAGCGAGGAACTGGGTGAGCTCGTCGGTGCCGGACCCGAGGTCGGTCACACCGAGCGTCTTGCCCTTGAAGTCCGCGGCAGAGTGGACCCCGCTGCTGTTGCCGCACATCTCGCGCTCGCCCGGTGCGCCAGAGAGCTGCACGACGTCGATGACGTCCTTGCCCTTCGCCTGGAAGTCGATGGTGTGGATGTACCAGGCGCCCGCCATGTCGACCTGGCCGGACGCCATGGCGTCCTCGGCGCCGACGCCGCCGTTCTGCTCGGTCGACAGCTCGACATTGACGCCGTACTTCTTGTAGAAGCCGAGGTCCTGCGCCAGCTGGTAGGGCAGGTAGATCTGCTTGTCGATGCCGCCGACCATGAGCTTGACCGTGGGAGTCGAGGCGTTGGCGCCGGCCTGCGTGGTGCCGCCGGTCGGGGTGCCGCTGGAGCATGCCGCTGTGGCGAGGGCGACCGCCCCGACAGCGGCCATGCACAGTGTGCGCTTGAACATGTGCGGGTTCCTTTCGCTTGGTGCTGTGGGTGGTGGGGGAGTGTGAGGCGGTCAGATCGCCTGGGCCTCGGACTTGCTCGGCGGACGCCAGGACAGGACTCGCCTCTCGAGCAGCGTGAGCAGGTACTCGGCTGCGAGGGTGACGAGGGCCATCAGGATCATGCAGGCGAACACCGTGTCCGGGTCGAAGTGACCCTGGGCCTGGGTGATGATCAGGCCGATGCCGGCCTGGGACCCGAGCACCTCACCGACCAGCGCACCGATGATCGCGAAGCCGAACGCCGTGTGCAGGCTGGCGATGATCCAGCTCAGCGCAGAGGGGACGGTCACGTGCCGGGCCACCTGCATCGACGACGCGCCGAGCACGCGCACGTTGGCGACGAGGTTCTGGTCGACCTCACGCACGCCCTGGAAGGCGTTGAAGAAGACGATGAAGAACACGAGGACCGCGGCGAGCAGCACCTTCGGGAAGGTCCCCAGCCCGAAGGCGACCACGAAGATCGAGCCGAGGATGATCCGGGGGACGGAGTTGAGGGCCTTGATGTAGGGGCTGCACACGTCCGACAGGAATCGGTTCTGGCCGAGCAACAGTCCCAGCGCGATTCCGGCCGCGGTGCCGAGCGCGAAGCCGAAGATCGCCTCCTCGATCGTGATCCACAGGTTGGACCAGATCGACCCGAAGGCCGTGCCCTGGGTGAACAGGTTGACCAGTGCGGCCCAGACATCGGTCGGCTGGCCGAAGAAGAACTTGTCGACCACCCCCGCCTGGGTGGAGAGCTGCCAACCACCGATCACGATGACCGGCAGGACGATTCGGCCCAACCACACCCACGTGGCCCGCCGCCGCCGGTCCGCCCGGTAGGTCGCCGCGATGTTCGACTCGGACTGTTCCACGCCAGCCAGCTGGACAGGCCCGGCGTCAAGAGTGCCCATCATGCCGCGCTCACCGTCCGCGCGTAGGCGCGCTCGACCTCGTCCTTGAGTGAGGACCAGATCTGGCCCTGCAGCTCGAGGAAACGCTTCTCGTGGCGGATCTCCTGGACCTCACCCCGCGGGCGGGGCAGGTCGATGTCGAAGCTCTCCTTGATGGAGCCCGGGCTGCTGGTCATGATGAACACCCGGTCGGCGAGGGCGACCGCCTCGTCGAGGTCGTGGGTGATGAAGAGGACCGATGGGCGCAGCTGCTCCCACAGCCCGAGCAGCTCGGTCTGCATGATCGCCTTCGTCTGGACGTCCAACGCCCCGAAGGGCTCGTCCATCAGCAGGATCTTCGGCTCGTTGATGAGTGCGGCCGCCATGGCGACGCGCTTGCGCATCCCACCGGACAGCTGGTGCGGGTAGCGGTCCTCGAACCCGGCGAGCCCGACACGGCGCAGCCAGTCCCGGGCCAGCGCGACGGCCTCCCGCTTGTGGGCGCCGTTCAGGGTGGGGCCGATCATGACGTTGCCGAGCACGGTCTTCCACGGGAAGAGCGCATCGGCCTGGAACATGAAGCTGACACCGGTCGTGACGCCGTGCACCGGCTGGCCGCCGACCTTGACGGAGCCCGAGCTGGGCCGCTCCAGCCCGGACACCTGCCCGAGCGTGGTCGACTTGCCACAGCCGGTCGGCCCGACGATCGCGCAGAACTGTCCGGGTTCCACCGTGAACGTGACGTTCTGGATCGCCGTGAAGGGGTCGCCCGTTCGGGTGATGTAGCGCTTGGTCAGTCCAGTGATCTCGATCCGCGCCGACTCAGTGTGCGGGCGCGACCCGGGGACGGGGGCCGTGGGCCGTCGTTCCTTGCCAACCATCTGGCACTCCTCTCATTCGGTCTTGCGTTTCGAATGTAGGAACGGCCTGTGGCCTGGGTCACGCTTGCGAAGGAATCTCGTCGTTGGCCGCATTGATTGCGGTTTTGTGCGTTTCCCGCGCGCCATGTGGACCGGCCTCGGGGCTGCGGCGACACGGCTTCGCCGTTGGTTTTGTGCGTTCTGCTGAGTCATGCTGGAGCTGTCACCCGGATCGGTGGCCGAGCACGACTCAGCGCTGAGGAGGACCATGCCGCGGGTGGGCCGGACATTGGCGGCGCGCATCCTCGCCGCGATGCTGCTCATCGTCGTGGCGACCATGGCCATCGGCTTCGGCTTCTACGCCCACCTGGCCGGTCGCGCCGAGGACGAGCACGCCATGGAGCAGGCAACCGATGTCGCGGTGACACTGGGCCGGACGCCGGAGGTCGCGACCGCGATCGAGGCGGGCGACCCCCAGCACATCCTGCCCGGGCTCGCCACCCGGGTTCGCCAGGCGACCCAGGCCTCCTACGTCGTCTTCGTCGATCGCACCGGCCTGCGCTACTCGCACCCGAACCCCAACCTCATCGGCCAGCGCATCGAGGAACAGGTCATCGCCCTCGACGGGCAGGTCCACACCGGCTTCGACAACGGCAGCCTCGGCCGCTCCGCCAACTCCCGAGCCCCCATCCTCGACGCGGCCGGGCACCCGGTCGGTGAGGTCTCCGTCGGATTCCTCGAGTCCGAGGTGGGGGTCCGCCTCTCGGCCGAGATCGGCGACATCGCCCTCTTCACCCTGCTGGCCCTCGCCGTCGGCATCGTCGCGTCGCTTCTGCTCGCCCGGGTGATCAAGCGGGTGACGTTCGGCGTCGAACCCGCCGAGATCGTCGAGCTCGTGCAGGAGCGCGAGGCGATGCTGCACGGGATCCGGGAGGGCGTCCTCGCCGTGGACGACAAGGGCGCGATCAATGTCCTCAACTCGGAGGCCAGACGCCTGCTCGGTCTCGGGGAGGCGCACCTCGGCCAGCGCGTCGAGGACGTGGTGCCCTCGGGTCGGCTCCAGCGCATCATCACCGGGCAGATCGAGGGGAGTGACCTCGTGGCGGTCACGGACGAGCAGCTCCTGGTGCTCAACCGCATGCCGGTCGTCGTGGCCGGTCGCCATGCCGGCTGGGTCGTCACGATCCGGGACCGCACCGAGCTCGAAGGCCTGCTGCGCCAGCTCGATTCGGTCGAGGGCCTGACGACCGCGCTGCGTGCGCAGGAGCACGAGTTCTCGAACCGGCTGCACGTCCTGTCGGTGCTCCTCGAGCTCGGTGAGGTCGCGGAGGCGACCCGCTACAGCCAAGAGCTCTGGCAGCAGACGTCCCTCGCGAGCGAGGAGATCCGGTCTCGCGTCGGGGCCCCGGTCGTGGCGGCCCTGCTGCTCGCCAAGATGACGGTGGCCGCCGAGCGAGACGTCGTCGTCCGGCTCGACCCGACGAGCCGCGCCGAGGCACACGAGGTCGAGGGCCTGCCCATCGTCACGGTCCTCGGCAACCTGCTCGACAACGCCGTCGACGCCATCGTCGACGACCCCCGCACCGTCGGACAGCATCCACGCGGAGAGGTCACGGTCTCGCTCGGCTGCGTGAACGGCATACTCAGCCTTCGCGTCAGGGACACGGGGCCGGGCATACCTGAGGAGCTGCTCGACGACGTGTTCGTCGACGGCTACTCGACCAAGAGTCCCCGCGGCGCGATGCGCCGCGGCGTGGGCCTCGCGCTCGTCCACCGGCTCGTCACGCGGGCGGGTGGCCGGATCACCGCCGCCTCACCAGGCGGGGCCGTCTTCGAGGTCACCATCCCGGTCGGCACCCGCACGGCCGCCCCGACCCCCGAACGGCAGGGCGTCTCGTGATCCGCGTGCTCGTCGTCGACGACGACTACCACGTCGCCCATGCGCACGCCCTCAGCGTCGGCCGGATGGAGGGGTTCGTCGTGGTCGGCGAGGCGCACACCGCCGTCGAGGCCGAACGGCTGGTCGCCGAGGCGAGCCCAGACCTGTTGCTGCTCGACATGTACCTGCCCGACGTCACCGGACTCGACCTCGTCCGTCGGCTTGCCGCGGCGGGCCGCGTGGTGCCGGACTTCCTCCTCGTCACGGCCGCCCGCGACATCGACTCGGTGCGCGCGGCGATGCAGCTCGGCGCCTTCTACTACCTGGTCAAGCCGTTCAGCGTCGCGGCACTGCGCGAGCAGCTGGAGTCGTACCGCATGTGGGCGGAGCGGCTGCAGGGGACGCCCGAGCGCGGGCGACACGTGGATCAGGACGTCGTCGACTCCCTCTACAGCCTGCGTGGCGCACCGGTGCGTCGGACCACCGTTGTGCGCACACTGCAGCCGACGATGGCCCGGGTCCTCGAGATCGTCACCGCCGCGCCGGAGCCGATCAGCGCGGCCGAGGTCGCCGAGGTCCTCGGCGCGAGCCGGCCGACGGCGCAGCGCTACCTCGCGACCCTGGTCAAGAAGCGGCTGCTCGACCTGGAGCTCACGTATGGCTCGACAGGCCGGCCCGAGCACCGCTATCTGCCGCGCCGGAGCTGAGCGAGGCGGCCTCTGCGCTGTCCCTGACCGTGGCGAGTGCCTCGCTCGGTCCTTCCGGCGAGTCGGTGGGCTCAGCCTCCGGGGCCGGCACGTCCGCGCCGCGGAGGACGCGGCCCGCGCTCCACGAGACGAGGGTGGCGAGGGCGCCCGCCGACACCGTCACCGCGAAGGCCGGTGTGTGGCCGCCCCAGTCGGCGAGCCGGCCCGCGATCGCCGCACCGAGCGCGTAGCCGAGCCCGGTCGCCGCCGCGAGGAGCGTCATCGCGGCCCCCGTCCGGGCCGCCGGCGTGACGCGCGCGCCGAGCATGAAGGTCGTGATCATGTATGGCGCCACGCTGAAGCCGAGCACGAGGAGCACCGGCGCGAGGGTGGCGAGGGAGCCGACGAGCAGCAGCGGAACCGCGAGGACGAGCAGGGCGAGGGCGAACCAGCGCAGGCGCGCCGGCAGGCTGAACCGGGCCGGGACCGCGGCCATGCCGAGGCCGGCGACGACGCTGCCGACCCCGAGGAGGGCGTGGAAGTAGCCGGTGAGCCCGGGCTGGCCGGCGGCCGTGGCGATGACCGAGGTGCCGGTCTGGACCGAGCCGAAGACGGTGCCGATCACGAGCTGGCACAGGCAGAGGACGACGAGGGCCGGGGTGAGCAGGCGTCCCGTGACGCCGAGCCTGGAGGCGCGGGCGGCGTCGGTGAGCCGGGCGGTCGGGTCGAGGGCGAACCAGGCGCCGAAGAGGGCGAGGACGGCGGCCGCCGCCGAGACCCCGAGCCCGATGAGGGCGGGGCCGAGGACGAACGAGGCCTCGTCGGCGGCGCCCTCGTAGGAGAAGGCGGTCGCGACGAGCCGCGGCTGGTGGGCACCCGTCCGCGCCGTGATGGGGCGCCAGCGGACCCGGGCCAGCGGGCCGACCTGGGGCAGGAGGAAGCCGGCGACCGCACTCGTCGCAGCGGCGAAACCCCACGGTGCGCCGCTGTGGACGGTCGCGAGCAGCCCGGCCAGGCCGAGCGCGCCACCGATCGACTGGACGAGGACGACCGGGCGCTGGCCGACCCGGTCGGCGAGAGAGCCCCACAGGGGCGCGCCGACCGCGTTGGCGATCGCGAGGGCGCCGGCGCTGGCCCCACCGGCGCCGTAGCTGCCCGTCGCCGTTGCGACGAGGAGCAGGACGCCGAGCTGGCTCATCGCGAGGGGCAGCCGCGCGAGGAAGGCGATGACGACATACGTCGGCCCGGTGAGGCCGAACAGGTGGCGATAGGACTGCAGCGGGGACAAGGCACTCCTTGACGGGTGGGCAAAAAGAGTGCGCGCCTTCCCGCCCAACAGGTCACGCCGGAGCCCTATACGCGGTCCATTCTACAGGTGTCCTCAGCTGCGGCTGTCCGACCGGTGGTGGCCGGCCACACGATGGGTCACCTCGACGAGGACGGCGCCGACGAGCCCGACGCCCAGTGACTCCCAGACGAGCCGGGCCGGCGCGTTGAAGGTGAAGAACTCGCGCGCGAACGGGACCACGAAGGCGAGGACCGCGAGCACGGCCATCGTGCCGAGCAGCAGGGCCTTCCACAGCCGGAACGGCCGGGAGAGGACCGACAGGATGGCGAAGAAGACGACGAGCAGGGAGATGGTCGCGCCGGTGCCCGGCTCCCAGCAGCTGGGATCGACCGGGCCCGTCACGAGCGCGCACTGGGCGAGGAACTGGTCCTGCGGCACCCCGTAGTGGCTCCCGGCGAGGAGGTACGAGGCGATGACGGCCACCCCCGCGACGGCACCGGCGGGGATGGCGAAGCGGAGGATCCGCCCGAGGAAGCCTGGCGTGTAACGGCGCAGGTTCGGGCCGAGGGCGAGGAAGAACGCCGGGATGCCGATCGTCACCGCCGAGACGAGCGTGAGGTGCCGCGGCAGGAACGGGAACGCGCTCGCCATGAGGGCGGTCGCGACGATGGCGACGAGGCTCATCGCGTTCTTCGCGACGAAGAGGTTCGCGACCCGCTCGACATTGCCGATGACGCGGCGTCCCTCGTGGAGCGCGGTCGGCAGGTGCGCGAACCGCCCGTCGAGCAGGACGAGCTCGGCGACCGCCTTGGTCGCCTGGGCGCCGTTGCCCATCGCGACTCCGATGTCGGCGTCTTTCAGGGCGAGTGCGTCGTTGACCCCGTCACCGGTCATCGCGACGACGTGGCCGTCGGCCTGCAGGGCGTGGACGATCCCGCGCTTCTGCTCCGGGCTCACACGACCGAATACCGTTGTGGCACGGACGACTTCCCGCAGGGACTCGGGGTCGTCCCCGAGGGTGCGGGCGTCGACTGGCTCGCCGACGTCGAGGCCGACGCGACGGGCCACCGCGGCTACGGTCTGCGGGTTGTCGCCGGAGATGACCTTGATCGCGACGTCCTGCTCCGCGAAGTAGCGCAGCGTCTCGCGCGCGTCGTCGCGCACCTGCTCGCTGAGCACGACCAGGCCCGCGGGTCGGAGGTCGTCCGGCAGCACCGGCTCGGTCAGGTGCTCGTCGCTCCGGGCGAGGGCGACGACCCGGCGGCCGGTCGCGGCCAGCTCCGCGGCCCGGTCCCGACCCGCGGCTCCGTCGGTGAGGAGGACCTCCGGCGCGCCGAGCAGCCACGTGCCGCGCTCTCCGAAGCAGCCTGCGCTCCATTTGCGCTCCGAGGTGAAGGGGATGGTGCCGCTCCGCTCCCACCCGTGCGGGGCCTCGAGGGCGGCGGCGACCGCGGCCAGGGTGCCGTTCGGGTTCGGGTCGTCGGCAAGCGCGCCCAGCGCGGCCCGGAGGTCCTCGACCGGCCGCCCGTCGAGCGCCTCGACGTCCTCGAACGCGATCTCCCCGACGGTCAATGTCCCCGTCTTGTCGAGGCACACGACGTCCACCCGCGCCAGCCCCTCGACGGCCGGCAGCTGCTGGACGAGGACCTGCTTGCGGGTCAGCTGCACCGCCGACAGGAGGAACGCGATCGAGGTGAGCAGG
>NZ_JBQCCV010000297.1:0-4790 GCF_051961875.1 Intrasporangium sp.
CGCCGGGTCGACGTCGACGATGAGGCACACGCCCTCGTTGAGCGTGACGGCGAGCGGCTGGGCACCGCCCATCCCGCCGCACCCGGCGGTCAGCGTGAGCGTGCCGCGCAACGTCCCGCCGAACCGCTTCTCCGCCACGGCGGCGAACGTCTCGTAGGTCCCCTGCACGATCCCCTGGGTGCCGATGTAGATCCACGACCCGGCCGTCATCTGGCCGTACATCGTCAGCCCGAGGTGCTCGAGCCGCCGGAACTCGGGCCAGGTGGCCCAGTCGCCTACGAGGTTGGAGTTCGCGATGAGCACGCGCGGCGCCCACTCGTGGGTCTGCATGACCCCGACGGGCTTGCCGGACTGGACGAGCATCGTCTCGTCCTCCTTGAGCGTGGTCAGCGTGCGCACCATCGCGTCGAAGGCAGACCAGCTGCGCGCCGCGCGCCCGGTGCCGCCGTAGACGACGAGGTCGTCCGGCCGCTCGGCCACCTCGGGGTCGAGGTTGTTCATGAGCATCCGCAGCGGGGCCTCGGTCGCCCAGGACCGCGCGGTGAGCGTCGTCCCCCGCGCCGCGCGGACGGGTCGTGCACCTTCCATGTCAGTTCCCTTCTCGTTCAAGCCGTTTCAAAGTTCCAAAAGGTCAGAGAGCCACAACCGCGAGGTATGCCGCGGAGCGGGGTTGCGATCGCCGGTTACCGCCGCTCCCGCCCCAGGGCATCAGCGCAGGGGGCCGGTCACGGACTCGGCCGCAGCGACGACGGAGCGGTCGACGACCGCCTGCCACGCCCCCTCGATGTCCGGCGCGAGGAACCGGTCGGGCCCGGGCTCCGTGCGGGTCTCGGCGTCGAGGGCCGTGATGACGGCAGCCGCGGCCGCTCCCGGCTCGAGCGGGGCGCGCAGCTGGATGCCGCGGGCCGCGGTCAGCAGCTCGATCGCGAGCACCCGGGACAGGGCGTCCACCGACCGCCGCAGCTTGCGGGCCGCGGACCAGCCCATCGACACGTGGTCCTCCTGCATGGCCGAGCTCGGGATCGAGTCGACCGAGGCCGGCACGGCGAGGCGCTTCAGCTCCGAGACCATCGCCGCCTGGGTGTACTGCGCGATCATGAGCCCGGAGTCGACCCCGGGGTCGTCGGCGAGGAAGGGCGGCAGCCCGTGGTTGCGGGCCGGGTCGAGGAACCGGTCGGTCCGCCGCTCCGACATCGAGGCGACGTCGGCGGCGACGATGGCGAGGAAGTCGAGCACGTAGGCGACCGGCGCCCCGTGGAAGTTGCCGTTCGACTCGACCCGCCCGTCGAGGGTCACCACCGGGTTGTCCACGGCGGAGGCGAGCTCGACGCCCGCGACCCGTGCCGCGTGGGCCAACGTGTCCCGTGCGCCGCCATGGACCTGGGGCGCACAGCGGAGCGAGTAGGCGTCCTGGACTCGGGTGCACTCCTCCGTGCGATGCGACTCCCGGATCGCCGAGTTGGCCATCACGGCGAGGATGTTGGCCGCCGAGGCCTGCTGTCCCGGGTGGGGCCGGAGCTCGTGGAGGTCGGCCTGGAAGACGTCGTCGGTGCCCAGCAGGCCCTCGACGCTCATGGCGGCGGCGACGTCGGCGACCTTGAGCAGGTGCCGCAGGTCGTCGATGGCGAGGACGAGCATGCCGAGCATGCCGTCCGTCCCGTTGATGAGGGCGAGCCCCTCCTTCTCGGCGAGCACGACCGGCTCGATCCCGGCTGCGCTCAGGGCCTCGGACGCGTCCATCCCGACGCCGTCGGCATCGCGGACCAGGCCCTCGCCCATGACGGCCAGCGCGCAGTGGGCGAGCGGCGCGAGGTCGCCGGAGCAGCCCAGCGACCCGTACTCGTGTACGACCGGGGTGATCCCGGCACTCAGCACAGCGGCATACGCGTTCGCGGTTTCGAGCCGCACCCCCGTGCGGCCGGTCGCAAGCGTCGAGAGGCGCAGCAGCATGAGCGCCCGGACGACCTCGCGCTCGACCTCGTCGCCGGTGCCGGCGGCGTGTGAGCGGACCAGCGACCGCTGCAGCTGGGCGCGGCGCTCGACGGGGATGTGCCGGGTCGCGAGCGCCCCGAAGCCGGTCGAGACGCCGTAGTGGGGCACCACGTCGTCGGCGAGCGCCTCGATGACCCCGCGGCTCGACGCGATGGCGGCCTGGGCCTCCGGGGACAGCTCGACGCTGGCGCCTCCGCGGGCCACCGCGATGACGTCGTCGAAGGTGAGGGGACCGGTTCCGACCGTCACGGTCGAGGCGGCCCGGTCGAGGTCGGCTGGTGCAGTCGTCATGTCTCCATCGAACAAGGCCCACGGGCCCCGGACCAGCACCCCCGGAAGCACTAGTGTCTGAGATCCGAGATAGCCTGCACCTATCCGAGGGCCCACCGCCGGTCCTACGATCGATTCAACGGACCCACGGAGAGAAGTCATGGCGAACGCGCCGGCCGCGGCCAACGCCCTCGATGTGCTGGAGCACCTGTCCCGGCACGCCGAGCCGCTGCCAGCCGCCGCGATCGCCAGGGACCTGGGGCTGCCCCGCTCGTCGGTCTACCACCTGCTCAAGGTGCTGCACGGGCGCGGCTACGTCACGCACTACGCCGAGGAGCGGCGGTTCGGGCTCGGATCGGCGGCCTACGAGCTTGGCTCCGCCTACCAACGGCAGGCCCCCCTCGCTCGGCTCGCGCGTGCGGCGATGCGCCGCCTCGTCGACCAGGTCGGCCGCAACGCCCACTTCGCCACCCTCGACGGGCGCGACGTCATCTACCTGCTCGAGGAGCGCGCGGCCGGCCAGCCGACGCTCGTCACCGACGTCGGCGTCCGGCTGCCGGCGCACCTCACGGCCAGCGGGCTCGCGATGCTCTCGGTCCTGCCGCAGTCGCACGTCCGGGCGCTCTACCCCGACCGTGGCGCGTTCATCCAGCGCAACGGCACCGGCCCGCGGTCGCTCACCGAGCTGCGGAGCCTCCTCAGCCGCACCCGCACCGACGGCTTCGCCCGCGAGGACGGCACCGTCACGCCCGACCTGTCCTCGATCGGCGTGCCGGTCCTCGACCGTTCCGGCCGGCCGCTCGCCGCCATCGCCGTCACGTTCCGCTCCGAGGACGGCTCGCCGGAGCACCTCGGCGACCTCGTCGGCCACACGCGCGGCGCAGCCAACGACATCGCCCGACGGCTGAGCCCCGCCCGCCCATAAGGGGTATGCCGCTCACTCACTCCCAGCCCGCCGTCGCCTCCGCCAGCCGGGCCAGACCGCTGCGGGCCAGGGACTTGCCACGTTCGACCAGGGCCGCGGCGAGGACGGCGAGGAGACCGGCGACCGCGATGAGGAGCCACATCCCCGCGCCCTGCCAGGCTGGCAGCAGCGCGACGAGCGGGGCCGCGACGAGGAGCAGCGCGCCCACGAGGACGGTGCCCGCGCCCGCCGCGACCCTGCGCCGAACCTCCGTGACGACGCCCCACCACGCGACCGCGAGCCCGAGGACGATGGCCAGCAGCGCGTGACCCGGGCCGACCGCGAGGGCCGATGCGAGGGCGGGACCGACGAGCAGGACGACACCGGAGAGCTCGAGGACGACGATCTCGCTCGATGCGACCGGTTCCGATCGCTGCACTCGGTCGTGCCGCCAGAGCCCGACGGCGACGAGGGCGGCGAAGCCGGCTGGGATGGTGACCGATTCCGGTCCTGCTCCGAGCAGGTCGAACCCCATCGAGACCCAGGCGGCGCACGCGAGCGCCGGCGAGAGCATCTGGAAGCCGACCCGGCGCCAGGCGACCCCAATCGCGGCCGCCTGCAGCGAGGCCACCGCCAGGGGCAGCGCGACAGGCACGCCGAGGGCACCAGTGCCGCCGACCCATGCTGTCAGCAGCGCCCAGACGGTGGGCGGCACCCCGAGCACGAGGAGCGCGCGACGCCAGGGTGCACCCGCGCCGCCGGTGACGGCGAGCACCGCCACCGCGGAGGCAGCCGCGATCCCGCTCGCCGCGATCACCTCGGCCCGCGGGGACGCCTCCCCCGATCCGAGGCCGACCACGATGGCAGCGAGGAGGTATGCCGCTGCGCCCTCCCGCAGCCAGCCGACGTTCACCGCGCTCACAACGAGGGCCAGAGCGGCGGCGGTGACCGTCAGGCCGGCAGCCACGGCCCAGCTGCCAAGCGCAGTCGCGGGAGCCGCGGGGGCGAGCACGATGGCGGCCACCAGGGCCTCGACGGCCGCGGCAGCACCACCCCAGACGAGCCACCATTGCCGATCCACCTCGGGCAGTACCCGGGCGAGCACTGCCGTCACGGCGAGCACGGCTGCCGCGACGAGCGCCGCGGTGTCGATGGACCGCTGGGCGGGCCACGCCAGCCAGTCGAGCGCCGTCGCCCCCGCGGCAACGGCGGCAAGAGCGCCACCGGCCCGGCAGGCGAGGTCCCACGGGCTCTCCACCAGCGCGCCGAGCACGGTCAGGACCGCGGCGAGGCCGACGAGGCCGAGGGCGAGCCAGCCGCTCCCGGCGATGGAGGCCCCGAGCAGTAGGAGCACCGCGCCGAGAGCCCCGAGGGCAGCAGCGGCGGACCGGTGGCGCCGCAGTCGTGCCGCCACGGCCAGACACTCGAGGCCCGCCAGGGTCCAGCAGAGCGCCTCGGTGGCAGTGCCGACGCCGAGCAGCACCCCCGTCGCGGCCACGGGGGCGGCGGCGAGGAGGAGCGCCAGGTCCCAGCGACCCCACCACGGCAGCGACGGCTCACGTGCCGGGCGCGATCCAGCGGGAGCCGCAGCCATCGAGCCCTGGCCGGGCCGCTCCGCAGGACC
>NZ_JBQCCV010000298.1:0-2821 GCF_051961875.1 Intrasporangium sp.
CGGATGCGCCTCAACGCCCCCTCGGTCGTCGTCGACCTCGGCAACGTGGCCGAGCTCCAAGGGATCTCGGAAGACGGCGACCATCTCGTCATCGGCGCCATGACGACATATGCCGCTGTGCTCGCTTCCGAGGCCGTCTCCACCCACGCCGCGCTGCTGTCCAAAGCGGTTGCGACCGTGGCGGATCCGCAGATCCGGCACCGGGGGACCGTGGGGGGCGCGCTCGTGCATGCCGACCCCGCCGGGGACATCGGCGCGCCCATCCTCGCGCTCGACGCCGAGCTGGTCATCGCCGGACAGGACGGCGCGAAGCGAACCGTCGCTGCAGCGGACTTCTTCGAGGACCTGTTCACAACGGCCGTCGCGGACGACGAGCTGCTGACCCAGATCCGCATCCCGAAGCACACCGGCTGGGGGGCGCACTACGAGAAGTTCGTTCGGGTCAGCCACCAGTGGTCCATCGTCGCCGTCGGCGCGACCGTGCGTGCCGAAGGTGGCTCCATCGCCGAGGCACGGGTCGGCCTGACCAACATGGGCTCGACGCCCTTGCGGGCGAGGGCCGTCGAGGAGGCCCTCATCGGCCAGCCCGCCACGGAGGAAGCGGTCCGCGCGGCCTGTGCCCAGGCAGCGGAGGGGACGAACCCACCGTCTGACCTGAACGGTGACGCGGACTACCGCCGGCACCTGGCGACGGTGCTGACCCGCCGCGCCGTCCTCGCAGCGGCAGGGGCGTGATCGCGGGTGGAGCTGCAGCACTCGTTCACCGTGCCGACCAGGGTCGAGGAGGCCTGGGACCTCTTCATGGACCTGAACCGCGTCGGCGGGTGCTTCCCCGGGGCGACGGTGACCGACTTCAGCGGAGAGGGGTTCGCCGGGACGGTCAAGGTCAAGCTGGGGCCGATCGCCCTGCTCTATGCCGGGTCCGGCTCGTTCCTCGAGCGTGACGAGCAGGCCCGGCGGGCGGTCATCGAGGCGAAGGGCAAGGACAAGCGAGGCAACGGCACGGCGGGTGCGACGGTCACGATCCAGCTCCGCGAGGAGGCCGGCGGCACCCGCGCCGACGTCCAGACCGACCTGTCGATCACCGGCAAGCCGGCGCAGTTCGGCCGGGGCGTGATGCAGGACGTCTCGGACAAGCTGCTCGGGCAGTTCGTCGCGTGCATCGAGAAGCAGCTCGCCGGAGGGGGTGAGGCGGCGGGCGGACAGGCGACTGCTGAGCCTGCCGCTACCCCGGCCCCGGTCCCGGCCGGGTCCGCGGCTTCCTCGGGCGAGGGCACCAGGCCTGCTCCGACGCCTGCCTCCAGGCCGACGGAGCAGCTCGGCGACTCGGAGGTCGATGCGGGCGCGGTCTCCGTGACCGACCAGCGCGGTGACGGTGGGCTGTCCGGAGCACGAGACGCCGGGCAGCCGATCACGTCGGGAGCGAGCGGGGCCTCCGGCGCGAGCTCAACGGCATACCGCCCGGTCGAGGACGACGTGATCGATCTCGGGGCCACCGTCCTGCCGGTTCTGGCACGGCGCTACGCCGGGCTGACCGTCGCCGGTCTCGCAGGGCTCGTCGTCGGGTGGCTGCTCGGGCGCCGTCGCCGCTGACTCGCGCCCGTTCAGCGATCCACGGGGATCGCGACGACGATGTTGATGTCGAGGTAGTTCTGGATCCGGTCGCTCCAGCGTCCACCGCAGGTGGCGAGGAAGAGCCGCTCCGGCCCGGCCGCGTCATACAGTCCCTCGCGGGAGACGATGGTCGGGTAGTCGTGCTTCGAGTCGACGGTGCGCCAGATCCGCTCGATGCGGTAGGAGCAGGTCGACCCGTTGGCCTGGACCATGTCGATGCGCTGGCCGGCCTGAACCCGTGCGGCGAAGTCCTCCTTGAAGATCGCCGACCCGTTCCGGTAGGTGTGGCCGTTGATGAGGACGGTTCCTCGCCCGGAGCCGGGCTGCGGCCCCGCGGCGAACCAGCCGGCGTGCCGGCGGTCGACCGGGTTGCCGAGGGGGCGCAGCCCGGCGGCGTCCGGGGCGACGTTCTGGTCAAGCCCGATGCGCTCGAACGCCGCATTCACGTCGAGCGCAGGGATGACGAGACGGGCCGGATTGCCTGCGCGGCAGGAGGATCCGTGCGTCGAGGGCAGGCCGGCAGGGGTCGCTTTGGCTGAGGCGGTGGGCGCAGGCGACGCGGTGGGCCGGCTCGCGGGAGTGGAGCCGGCCGTCCTGGTCGGCTCTGAGATCGTGGGCGCCGTGACCGTGGCCGGTGCCGCCGGCGCCTGGCCCAGGGGCTGGAACACGAGGATCCATACCCCTGTCAGGAGGGCCAGGACGCCGAGCGGGCGTAGCGTCAGGTCACGAGCGCGGCCTTTAGCAGCCACGTCGCGAGGTGAGTTCGTATGTCGCTGAGCTCAGTTCGTGCTGTCGGACTGGGCCTTGCGACCCACCAGCACGTTCCGTGAGAACAGGCCGAGCGCCGCAAAGAGCAGACCGGCACCGACGAGCGCGTTCGTCGGGGTCCCTTCGTTGCCCGAGCCACCCGTGTGGGGGGCGCCGCTCCCGAGTCCGCTGACGACCTCGGGCGTCTCCTCGGAGTGGTCCGGCGCGACAACCTCGGGTTCGTCCGTCGTCGGCGTGGTGGTCGGCGTGCTCGGGGTGACCGGCGGCGTGGTGCTCGTCGTGGTCGTGGTGACCGGCGGCGTGGTGCTCGTCGAGGTCGTGGTGACCGGCGGCGTGGTGCTCGTCGTGGTCGTGGTGACCGGCGGCGTGGTGACCGTCGTGGTCGTGGTGACCGGCGGCGTGGTCGTCGTGACCTCGGGCTCGGTCGTGGTGACCTCGG
>NZ_JBQCCV010000299.1:0-6333 GCF_051961875.1 Intrasporangium sp.
TAGTTTTCAGCTACGATTTGGCGGATTGAGCCTTTCTGGGGGTGGGGTGTCTTTTGTTTTTCAGCGCGGCCGTGTCGTCCGGGGGCGGCCCCGCCCCATGACGCCGCCGCGCGTGGCCGGCTGACACGCCGCCACACCGGCGCAGACCGTATGCCGTTCACCCGGGCCGGGTGAGCGGCATGCCTTTGCTTCGCCGTGCGGATGCTCAGGGGCGGGCCGGCGGGGCGTCGCGCAGCAGGCAGGTGATCCGCGAGGTGCAGACGCGGTTCCCGTCCTCGTCGGTGATGACGACCTCGTAGCTCGCGATGGTCCGTCCCCCGCTGACGAGGGTGGCGACGCCGGTCACGGTCCCGTCCCGAGCGGCACGATGGTGGGTGGCGTTGATGTCGAGGCCCACCGCGACCCGGCCGGGTCCGGCGCACAGGGCGGCGCCGTAGGACCCGAGGGTCTCGGCGAGCACGACGCTCGCGCCCCCGTGGAGGAGGCCGTACGGCTGGGTGTTGCCCTCCACGGGCATCGTCCCGACGAGCCGCTCCCGCGTCACCTCGGTGATCTCGATCCCCATCCGCTCGATGAGGGTGCCGCGGGTCTCTCCCTGCAGGGCGGCCAGGACATCGGGGGCATCAGCCATGGTGCCGATCGTAGGACGAGGCTGTCCGTGGCTGTGACTAGGCTTCCCGTGTGAGCCGACTCCTCCTCCTCGACGGACATTCGCTGGCCTACCGCGCCTTCTTCGCGCTGCCCGTCGAGAACTTCTCGACGACCACCGGCCAGCACACCAACGCGGTGTACGGCTTCACCTCGATGCTGATCAACGTCCTCCGGGACGAGCAGCCGACCCACGTGGCCGTCGCGTTCGACCTGTCGCGGCAGACCTTCCGCAGCGAGCAGTACGCCGAGTACAAGGCAGGGCGGGCCACGACACCCGACGAGTTCAAGGGCCAGGTCTCGCTCCTCCACGAGGTCCTCGACGCCCTGCGGATCCGCTACGTCGAGCTCGAGGGCTACGAGGCCGACGACATCATCGCGACGATCGCCTGCCAGGCCCGCCACCAGGGAATGGAGGTGCTCATCTGTTCCGGGGACCGCGACACCTTCCAGCTCGTGTCCGACGAGGTCACGGTTCTCTACCCCGTGCGCGGGGTGTCCGAGCTGTCACGCATGACCCCGGACGCCGTCGAGGCGAAGTACGGCGTGCCACCCACCCGCTACAGCGACCTTGCCGCCCTCGTCGGCGAGACCTCCGACAACCTGCCCGGGGTGCCCGGCGTCGGCCCCAAGACGGCCGCGAAGTGGATCGGGCAGTTCGGCGATCTCACGGGGATCGTCGCCGGCGTCGACCAGATCAAGGGCAAGGCGGGGGACTCGCTGCGCGAGCACCTCGACCAGGTGCTCCGCAACCGGCGGCTCAACCAGCTCGTGACGGACGCCCCCGTCGGGGTCACCGTCGACGACCTCCACCGGGCCCAGTGGGACCGCGAGCAGGTGCACACCGTCTTCGACGGTCTCGAGTTCCGGGTGCTGCGCGACCGGCTCTTCTCGACGATCGAGGCGGCCGAGCCCGAGGCGGAGTCGGGCTACGACGTCGAGGGCGAGGTCCTCGCGGCCTCTGCTGTGCCCGGCTGGGTCGCGGCACACCTGCCCGAGGGTGAGCGTGCGGGCCTGACGGTCGTCGGCACGTGGGCCCGCGGCACGGGCGACGCCACCGGCCTCGCGATCGCCGCCCCCGACGGGGTCGGCGCCTACGTCGACCTCACGACCCTCACCCCCGAGGGGGAGAGCGCAGTCGGCGGTTGGCTCGAGTCGGCCCAGCACCCGAAGGCGATGCACGACGCGAAGGGGCCGGCCGAGGCGCTCGCCGCACGCGGCTGGCGGCTCGCCGGGCTGACGAGCGACACCCAGCTCGCCGCCTACCTGGTCAAGCCCGACCAGCGCACCTACCACCTCGACGACCTCGTCCTCCGCAACCTCAAGCGCGAGCTGGGGCAGACCACGGAGACCGGTCAGGGGATGCTCGACCTCGACGGGGACGCCGACGAGCGGGCGGCGAGCGCCCAGATGGTGCGGGCCACCGCGATCCGAGACCTCGCCGACGCCCTCGACGCCCAGCTCGACGCGACCGGGGGCACCGCGCTGCTCGCCGACATGGAGATCCCCCTCGTCGACGTGCTGGCGCGCATGGAGGCCACCGGCATCGCAGTCGACGCCGACGGACTCGACTCGCTCGAGCGTGACTTCGCGGTGAAGGTGGAGCAGGCCCAGCAGGACGCGTGGGACGCGATCGGGGGGGAGCAGATCAACCTCGGCTCACCGAAGCAGCTGCAGGTCGTGCTCTTCGACACGCTCGGCATGCCGAAGACGAAGAAGACCAAGACCGGCTACACGACCGACGCCGACGCGCTCGCAGACCTCTACACGAGGACGGAGCACCCCTTCCTCGAGGCGCTGCTGCGCCACCGTGACGCCGCCAGGCTGCGCGTCACGGTCGAGGGCCTGCAGAAGTCGGTTGCCGACGATGGCCGGATTCACACGACCTACCTGCAGACGATCGCTGCGACCGGCCGGCTCTCGTCGACCGAGCCCAACCTGCAGAACGTGCCGATCCGGACCGAGGAGGGGCGCCGCATCCGCGAGCTCTTCGTCGTCGGTGAGGGCTACGAGTCGCTGATGTCGGCCGACTACTCGCAGATCGAGATGCGCGTCATGGCGCACCTCTCTGGTGACGAGGGGCTCATCGCCGCGTTCCGCTCGGGCGAGGACCTGCACAACTACGTCGGCTCGAAGGTGTTCGCCGTCGAGCCCGATGCGGTGACCGCGCAGATGCGCTCGAAGATCAAGGCGATGTCCTACGGCCTCGCCTACGGGCTGTCGGCCTACGGGCTGTCCAAGCAGCTCACGATCAGCACCGAGGAGGCTCGGGGCCTGATGGAGGGCTACTTCGAGCGGTTCGGTGGGGTCCGCGACTACCTGTCCGACGTGGTGGCGCAGGCCCGGGGGACCGGCTGGACGGCGACGATGTTCGGGCGGCGGCGCTACCTGCCCGACCTCACCTCGGACAACCGCCAGCGCCGCGAGATGGCCGAGCGGATGGCGCTCAACGCGCCGATCCAGGGCTCGGCGGCCGACATCATGAAGGTCGCCATGCTCGGCGTCGACCGTGCCCTGCGCGACGCCCGACTCCGCTCCCGCATCCTGCTGCAGGTGCACGACGAGCTCGTCCTCGAGGTCGCCCCGGGCGAGCAGGAGGACGTCGAGCGGATCGTCCGCGCCGAGATGGGCGGGGCCGTGCAGATGGAGGTCCCGCTCGATGTGAACATCGGTATCGGGCGCTCCTGGCACGACGCCGCCCACTGACGCACTCTCGGGACGGCGCACGGGGCGCCATCACCGTCTGGAGTCCTGTCGGCATGCCCCCTTTGCTCACGAGTGGGGCATTCGGGCCGTTACCAGATCGTTATCACTGCTTCAGTGTGGTCTAGGTCACTCCGCCCCATACTCACCGGTAATCGGTAGTTACTGCCTGTAACCACTGCGTGCCCACCCAAAAGGTGGGTGCCCTTCTGTGTGAGGTGGACATGGGAGCTCGCCTGGCCTCTGGCCTGGTGCTGGCCGCCGTGGCCGCGCTCGTCATCGGACTGAGCGACGTCCTCGGCCTTGACCTGCAACACGTCGCGCTGCTCGGCGCGGCCCTCGGTGGGGCGCTGGGGCTGATACCCCATCGGTCCGACTGGGGCAAGCTCGCCGGCTTCGGCGTCGGCTTCGTCGTCGCGTGGCTCGGCTTCGCGCTCCGCGCGGCCGTGCTGCCCGACGCGGCGTCCGGGCGTGCTGTCGCGGCCTTGATCGTCGTCGCTCTGCTCGCCGTGATGGCGGCTGTGAGCTGTGGCCGGCTCCCGCTCTGGAGCGGGCTCCTCGGCGCCGCGGCCATCGTCGGTGCCTATGAGGAGGTCTACACGACCGCGCCGTCGCAGTTCGTCGCCGAGTCACCCGCCGCGGCCACGACCGTGCTGCTGGCGGCAGCCCTCGGCTACCTCGCGACGAGCCTGCTGCCGGTGATCCGGCCGGAAGGGCGGCACGCCGGCCCCGAGCGCCTCGAGCACGAGAGCGCCGCGACCGAGTCCGACATCGACGCCCTGATGGCAGGAGAGCAGCAGTGAAGAAGCACACCCTTGCGGCCGCAGTCGCCATCGTCGCTCTGCCCGGTCTCGCCCTCATCGGCGCTGCGCCTGCCCAAGCGGCAGGCAGCGGTGGCGTCGACGTGACGAACACGGAGACGGTGCAGGCCTACCTCGACGCATCGGGCAAGCTCGACGTCGCGCGCGTCTACGAGCAGGTCGCCATGCGTGGCACCGGCACCGTCGACCTCAGCAACCCGGTCGAGGTGAGCGGCCTGCGCAACCTGGACGGCTTCGGCGGCTTCGACGTCCAGCAGGGCCGGATGGTCGGTCGCTACGACGTCGACGGGGAGCGCCGGATCCGCACCGTCAGCGACTACACGAAGAAGCTGCCGCTCGAGGTGAGCGTCAGCTACACCCTCGACGGCAAGAAGGTGCAGCCCGAGGACGTGGTCGGCCGATCGGGACGGCTCGAGGTGCGCTACACGGTCCGGAACGTCACCGCGACCCCACGCGAGGTGACCTTCGACGACGGGACCGGGGCGACGGCCACCGCGACCGAGCAGGTCGTCATCCCGATGGTCGGGTCGCTCACCACCACGCTCCCGTCAAGCTTCACCAGCGTCGCGTCCGACGAGGCGAACATCGCCGGCGACGGACGAGGCGGCACGAAGCTGACCTTCACGATGACCCTCTTCGGGCCGATCGGTGCGCCCGAGGCGAGCTTCGGCTACTCCGCCCAGATCGCCGACGGAGTGGTGCCGAAGGCGAGCGTCTCGGCGCTGCCGGTCAGCCCGCTCGACAGCCCGTCCTTCAAGGGCGGTGCCGCGAGCTACAAGGGCGGGGCCGACACCGGCGTGACGCTGACCGCGGGCGCCACCGAGATCGACGCCAACCTGCTCAAGCTCCGCGACGGCGCCGCCACCCTGCTCGCCGGGCTCATCCAGCTGCGGGACGGCGCCAAGCAGCTCGACGCCGGCCTGGGTGCCCAGATCCTGCCCGGGTCCCGCCAGCTCGCCGACGGAGCGAGCGACCTCAAGGACGGGACGTCGCAGCTGCGGGCCGGCGCCTCCGAAGCGCGCAGCGGAGCCGGCAAGCTCAGCTCCGGCGCGAAGGATCTCAGCGGCGGAGCGAAGGAGCTCGACGCGGGCGTCGGCCGACTCAAGGGTGGTGCCGCCCAGGTCGACGACGGTGCGGGCCAGCTCGCCAAGGGCGCGAAGCAGCTCGACGACGGCGTGGGCCAGCTGGCCGCGGGCCTCGCGGAGGCGGGGGAGAAGGCGCCCGCCCTCATCGACGGCCTCGCGCAGGTCGCCGATGGCCTGGACCTGCTCGATGCGGGTCTGGGCACGCTGTACGGGGGGATCGGCCAGCTGCCCGCCAAGGCGCAGCCCCTCCACGACGGCATCGCCCAGCTCCGAGCCGGGATCGGCGCCAAGGACAAGGCAGGCGACACCCTGCTCTACGGCGTCGACCAGATCCGGGCCGGACTGGCCAAGGCGGTCTCGGCCGGCGACTCGCTCGACCTGCTGAAGGGCGGCGTCGACCAGGTCCAGGCTGGCATCGCCGACGCGCTCAAGGGTGGGGGAGACGTCGACCGACTTCAAGGTGGGGTTCAGCTCGCGCAGACAACTGACTGTGGGACGAACTGCAAGGCCGTTCTTGACCAGGTTCTCGCCGGGATCGGGACTCTGCGTACCGACATGACCAAGGCAAATGGTGGGCTGTTGCAGGTGTCTGGTGGTCTGGGAGACCTCAAGGGCAAGTTGGGTGAGGCGGCGGCCGGGCTCGCGCGTATCGAGTGCGGGCTGTCGAACCAGTCGCTGAAGGGAGTCTGCGACGGGGAGACGCCAGGTCTCCTTGAGGGCCTTGCCGCCCTCGACGCCGGTGTGGGGCAGCTGGTCGATGGCGTGGTCAAGCAGGTTCAGGGCGGTATCGGAGGCGACAAGGACACCTCCAAGGAAGGCACCCTGCGCGGTGGGGTCCACTCGCTGCAAGGTGGCATCGACCTGATCGGAGAAGGTGGCCTGACGCTCCTCGACGGGTTGGGTCAGCTCTCCGATGGTGCGTCCGCGCTCAAGGCCGGCACTGGCCAGCTGGCCCAGGGTTCCTCGGACCTCAAGGCCGGCACGGGCCAGCTCGCCGACGGCACGGTCGAGCTGAAGGACGGCACGGGACGTCTCGCGAACGGCGCGGGCCAGCTCGCCGACGGGGCGGGGCAGCT
>NZ_JBQCCV010000300.1:0-2876 GCF_051961875.1 Intrasporangium sp.
AAGGTGGCGGACTTGAGGTCGTCCGGGTAGGCCAGCGCGTACTCCTGGCTGATCATCCCGCCCATGGAGACGCCCATGAGGTGGAAACCGGTGATGCCGAGCTGGTCGACCACGGCCTTGGCGTCGTCGGCGAGCATCCGCGAGGTGTACGGCCCCTCGGGCGCGTCGCTCTTGCCGATGCCGCGGTTGTCGATCGTGAGCACGCGGTACCCGGCGTCGACGAAGTCGGGGACCTGGAAGCCCCACGACTCGATGTCGTCGGCCAGGCCGTTGATCAGGACGATCGTCTCGGGTCCTTCTCCGGTGAGCTCGTAGTTCAGGGTGACGCCGTTGACGTTGGCGGTGGGCATGGCAGCACTTCTCCTCACGGCGCGGGGCGGGTGGTGTCTGGGGTGGTCTCTCGGGGCGTCGTCGGCGCGGTCGCACGGACGGGGTTCCAGCAGGCGACCAGGTGGTCCGGCGCCTGAGGCTCGAGGGGCGGGTCCTGGCTGCTGCAGATCGGTAGCGCGGCGGGGCAGCGCGGGTGGAACCGGCAGCCGGACGGCGGGGACAGCGGGCTCGGGATCTCGCCGCGCAGCGGCACGTGGTCGAGCCGCTGTGTCGGGTCAGGACGCGGGATGGCGTCGCGCAGGGCGACGCTGTAGTGGTGCTGCGGGGCAGCGAAGAACGTCTCGGTGGGCGCGACCTCGGTGAGCCGGCCGAGGTACATCACGGCCGTCCGCCGGCACAGGTGCTCGACCACCGACAGGTCGTGGGTGATGAACAGCACCGAGACGCCGAGGTCGGCGCGCAGGTCGGCCAGCAGGTTGAGGATCTGCGCCTGCACGCTGACGTCGAGGGCCGACACCGGCTCGTCGGCGACGATGAGCTTGGGTCGCAGGGCGAGGGACCGGGCGATGCCGATGCGCTGGCGCTGGCCCCCGGAGAACTCGTGGGGGTAGCGGTTGTAGTGCTCGGGGGAGAGGCCTACCAGCTCCAGCAAGTCCTGGGTGGCCCGCTTCACCCCGTGCTCGGTCTTGACCTGTTGCAGGCGAAAGGGGGCACCGACGATCTTCCCGACGGTATGGCGCGGGTTGAGGGAGGAGTAGGGGTCCTGGAAGATGAGCTGGACGTCCCGGCGCAGCGGCCGCATCCCCCCCACCGACAGATGGGTGATGTCGCGGCCATCGAAGACGATGGAGCCTGCGGTGGGCTCGATGAGCCGAGTCAGCATCCGGCCCGTGGTCGTCTTCCCGCAGCCGGACTCACCAACGAGGGACAGGGTCTCACCGCGCGCCACGTCGAAGGTGAGGCCGTCGACGGCCTGCACGGCACCGACCTGTCGCTGGAGGAGCCCGCGTCGGATGGGGAAGTGCTTCGTCAGACTCTCGATGCGCAGCAGTGCGTCGCCGACCGTCGCGCGGGCGTCCGGGGTGACGGAGGTGGAGATCGTCATGATGTGGTCCTCGGTCTCGAGCCGGTCACAGAGTCGGCTGGATGTCGTTCGCCCAGATCGAGGTGCGCTCGTGCTGGGGCAGATGGCAGGCCGCGTGATGACTCGGCAGCACCTCGATGAAGGGCGGGCGCTCACTCTGGCACAAGCCGCCCATGCGCTCTGCGTAGGCACATCGTGGATGGAACGGGCAGCCGGACGGCACGTTGATGAGGCTGGGGGGCGTCCCCTTGATCGGTCGCAGGCGGGTGATGCGCTCCCGGTCGAGCCGCGGCATCGACGTGAGCAGGCCCCAGGTGTTGGGATGCTGGGGCCGCTCGAAGATCGTGTCGGCGCTGCTGTACTCGACGGCCCGACCGGCATACATGACCAGGATGTCGTCCGCGAGCTCGGCCACGACCCCGAGGTCGTGCGTGATGATGATGACCGCCGAGTTGAACTCGCGTTGGAGGTCGCGGATGAGGTCGAGGATCTGGGCTTGGACGGTGACGTCGAGCGCCGTGGTCGGCTCGTCGGCGATGAGCAGCTCCGGGTCGCACGAAAGGGCCATCGCGATCATGGCGCGCTGCCGCATCCCGCCCGAGAACTGGTGCGGGAAGTCGTCCACCCGAGAGCTCGACTGCGGGATGCCCACCCGGTCGAGCATGTCGATCGCGTGCTTGCGCGCGACCGACTTGCTCACGTGGTTGTGGACCCGGTAGGCCTCGATGATCTGGTGGCCAACGGTGTAGAAGGGGTGCATCGCCGAGAGCGGGTCCTGGAAGATCATCGACATCCGCTTGCCGCGCAGCTCGCGGACCAGATCCGGGTCGACGCCCACCAGCTCCTGTCCGCCGAGGCGGATCGAACCGGTCATGGTCACCGTCCCCGGCTTGTGGAGGCCCATGATGGCCATGCTCGTGACGCTCTTGCCGGAGCCCGACTCGCCGACGATGCCGAGGGTCCTCCCACGAGCGAGGTCGAAGGACATACCGTCCACTGACTTGACCAGCCCGTCGTCGGTCGGAAAGTGGACCCGGAGGTCCCGGACCGAGAGAAAGGCGTCCGGACCGGGGGCCCCGAGGCCACCGATCCCGACGCCGGATGCGGTGGCGGCCACGGGGGGGCGAGCGGGAGTCATGAGACACGCACCCTCGGGTCGATGGCGGCATACAGGATGTCCACGACGAGGTTGGCCAGCACGACGAAGAAGGCCGCGAGCAGGGTCACTCCGAGGATCCTCGGGAGGTCCTGCTCCCCGATGGCATCGACCGCATACTTGCCCAGGCCATTGAGGGAGAACGTCTTCTCCGTCAGGAACGCGCCGCCCAGGAGAAGGCCGACGTCGAGACCGAAGATCGTCAGGATCGGGGTCAGCGCAGAGCGCAACCCGTGCTGGAGGACGACCTGACGCTCCTTGAGACCCTTCGCGCGAGCGGTGCGGATGTAGTCCTCGTTCATCGTC
>NZ_JBQCCV010000301.1:0-3084 GCF_051961875.1 Intrasporangium sp.
GCGGCCCCCCCGGGGGCCGGGGGGGGCGCCCCGCACCCGCTGGGGGGCCCGGGGGCGGTTCGGGCGCATTCCCTCGCCTGTGTTCTCGATCTGGGTGCTTCGCGTTCCGATCGGGTGCGGGGCCTCGGGCGCCGCCTCCGACGGTGCCAGGCAGGGGTGTCGCCAGCCCCTGCATGGCCCCATCGCGTCTCGCGCCGCTGGGCCCGATTCCCGTTGTCCCCGATGCTGCCGCAGGGCCTGCTGCGCCGGCGGGCTTCCGCTTTCTTCGGCCGCCGCCGACTGGAGTCCTGCAAGGCGCGGGGAAGGCACGTTCTGGGGGCTGTGCCCTCTCAGGCCTTGGCCAGGATCGCCGAGAGCCGAGCCGCAGCCGTCGCTCCGGTGGCGACCGCGCCCTCCATCCAGCCGCGGAACGCGTGGGCGATGTCGGATCCTGCGAACACGAGGCGGCCCTCCGTGGCCTCCAGCGCCGAGGCGTACTCCGAGAGCAGGCCCGCGGGGGCCGCGCACCAGGTGCCCTTGGCGTAGGGGTCGGCGAGCCAGTCGTGGCCGTCGACCTTCAGGACGCCTGCCTCCGGGACATAGCGGCGTAGCGCCGCCTCCATGTCCTCGCGGTCCAGCATGTCCAGTGGTCGTTCCTGCGTCGAGAAGCCGACGACGAGGTCGCCGCCCAGGCCGGTCTCCTCGGCAGGGAAGTCGGTGAAGAAGACGTCGATAGGGGTGTCGTGGTCACCGATCCCCAGGACCTTCGGGGGCAGGTCCGTGACGAGCGCCCACAGTTTCTTGGCGGCCCCGGACTGGCCGATCTTCGCCGCGGCGACCTTGCCCGGGGACAGCGCCGGTTCGAAGGAGACATCGGCCAGGCAGTTCAGCGGCAGGGCGATCACGGCCCCGCGCGCCCGCAGCACCTCGCCGCCCTGGGTGCAGACCTCGACCTGCCCGGCCGACTGCGTCACCGCGACGACCGGTGTCGAGAGGCGCAGCTCGGCGCCGGAATCGTCCAGCATCCGCTGCAGGAGGTCGATCGTGCCGGCGGCGAAGCGGTGCGTCGGTGTGTGGCCGATGGCCAGGACGTCGTTGTCGAGAAGGGGGATCCACGACATCAGGTGCAGGGCGGAGATCTGCGACTCGTGGCAGCCCGTTTCCTGGCGGATCCATGCGCCCATGAGCCCCCGGAGCGTGGCCGAGAGCCCGAAGCTGTCGAGATAGGCGCCGAGTGGGACGTCGAGGTCGGCGACGCCCTGCGTGTCCAGCGCCAGCGCGGGGTCGATGCGCTTGACCTGGGTCCGGACTTCCTGGACGAACCGCCGGAGGTCGAGCTCGTCGTCCGGGCTGATCGGGCAGGGCGCGTGGCTGAGGACGCCGTCGAGCAGGGAGACGTGGTGCTCGGCCTGCGGGCTCGTGCTGAGCTGGACGCCGTAGCGCTCGACCTCCGCCATGAGCGCGGTGTTGAGCTCGGCGTCGACCCAGTTGCCCCCCATCTCGATGGAGAATCCGGTGTCGGCGAAGGGCCGGTACCAGGTGCGGCCGCCGATGCGGTCCCGTGCCTCGACGATCAGGACTCGCTTGCCGTCCTTCGCCAGATCGCGCGCGGCGGTCAGCCCCGCGAATCCCGCGCCGATCACCAGCGCGTCATAGGTCTCAGCGTTCATGGGCAGTTCCTTCCACCAATCTCGTCGACGGTCACTTCCGCACGACGGTCGTTCCACATGTCGTCGTGGTCATTCCAGGCCGGCCGGCAGGTGCAGCGGCTCTCCCCGGACTCCGGGGTCGCAGGCATTGACGGTCGGTGTGCCGAGGGAGGCCAGCGCGAGGACGTCGAGGTCGGGTCCGGCGAACGCGAGGTTCGTCGGAGTCGGGGCGTACACGCCCGACCAGTCGTCGACGACGACATCGAGCGTGCCGTCCGGGTCGAGGCGGTACACCCGGTTGGGCTGCCAGCAGCCGATCCACAGGGCGCCGTCGGCGTCGAATGCGATACCGTCCGGGACGACCCGGTCGAGGACGAGGACCGGCTCCGGCGCGCCGCCGGAGAGCGGGACCCGCATGATCCGCGGCCACGTCGACTCGACGACGTACAGCCAGTCGCCGTACAGCGCGAGGCCGTTGGCGAAGTGCAGCCCGTCGAGCACGCGCTCGGTGGTGCCGTCCGGGTCGATCCGCACGATCCCGCCGGTCGCCTGGCCCCAGCTCCCGGAATCGGAGACCCACAGCCTGCCCTCGCCGTCGAAGGCCGGGAAGTTCGGGTAGCCGATCGCGGCACCGTACTGCCGGATGCTGCCGTCGGGGGCGATCCGCTGCACGCACCCGTTGCCGACATCGCAGACATACGCTGCGCCTGCCCCGTCGAGCGCGAGCCCGAGCATCGAGCCGCCGGGCACGGTGCAGACTGTCTCGAACGTCCCGCCCTCCAGCCCGAACCTGTAGAGCTCGCCGCCTTCGCCGCCCGCGTAGAGCACCTGCTCCGACGGGGACCAGCAGACGCCCTCCGCATGGTGCAGGCCCTCGACCACGGTGCGCAGCCCGGGTCCGACGACCGAATCGGGCACGTCTTGAGTCGTCTGCGCCGCGGCGGGCGGCACGGTGTCGGGGGTCAGTGGGATCACGTCATTTCCTCCTTGGGGCCAAGATCCAATCTCGGGTCTTGGCACCCTCCACCGCAACTGCTTCTGAACACAACCCTCGGCATGCCGCTTATCCTCGCGAATAGGCCGGTGCCTGCCGGAGCGGAGTCGGCCCGGAGAGCCTCACGTGCGGGCAGGCCTCGGGGAGGGAGGCTGCTGGCGGGCGCCGGCCTGGCCCTGAGCCACCCGGTGCTCGTGCACCATCCGTCTGTTCTTCATTTCCGGTTCCGTTCCATTCCTGCCCGAGGTGGGCAAGTGCCGAAGCGCATGCCCTCGTCGGGGCTGGCGTCTCAGGCCTGCGCCTGCTGCCGGTCGAGCACCTCGACCTCGGCGCGGCGTGCGGTGTGCTGCCAGCGGGCGAGCCCTACGACCTGGTCGGCCAGCAGGCCCAGCTGCGGGGCTGCGGCGGCGATGGGGTCCACGTCGCCGGCCTGGGTCGAGTTGATCGTGACGCCCAGAGGCG
>NZ_JBQCCV010000302.1:0-11922 GCF_051961875.1 Intrasporangium sp.
AATAAAAAGTAGAATTTGTATGACCGTGTGATCTATCAACGGCGTACTTCACCTACACCGGCGCCGGCGCGCGCCGTCGACCGGAGCACCAGCGTCCTGGCCTTAGCCGCCACCCGCCGCATGGAGGAGCACTCCTGGTACCGGCGCCTCACGGCCGAGGAGCGTTCGTGGGTCGGGCTCGTCGTCGAGGCGGGCATCTCGGAGTTCATCACCTGGTTCCGCAACCACGGCGACGTGGCGCCGTCGGCCGACCTCATCTTCGGCAACGCTCCGCAGGAGCTGACCCGGTCGGTCAGCCTGCGCCAGACCATCGACCTCATCCGCACGGTGGTCGACGTCGTCGAGTCCCACGTCGAGGAACTCGCCGAGCCGGGTGACGAGGCGCTGCTGCGCGAGTCGGTCCTGCTCTTCTCGCGCGAGATCGCGTTCGAGGCGGCCGAGATCTACGCCGGTGCCGCCGAGGCGCGCGGTGCATGGGACGCGCGGCTCGAGGCCCTGGTCGTCGACGCCGTGCTCCGCGGCGAGGCCGACGCGTCGATGCAGTCCCGGGCGACCGCCCTGGGGTGGGGCAGCGTCGCCCACGTCACGTTCGTCGTGGGAACGGCGCCCGTCTCCGAGACCGGGCCCGCCGCCGCCATCGACTCGATCCGGCGGGCCGTGCGCCGGGAGGGTGTCGAGGCGCTCGTGATCGTCCAGCGCAACCAGCTCATCGTCATCCTCGGCGGCACCGAGCGACCGGTTCCCCTCATGGCTGCCGTCGCCGATCACTTCGGGGAGGGGCACATCGTCATCGGGCCCACCGTGCCCCACCTGTTCGCGGCCGGGCGCTCGGCCCGGGCGGCGATGAGCGGGCTCGCCGCCGCCCCCGCCTGGACCGCCGCGCCGCGGATCGTCGAGGCGGACGCCCTGCTGCCCGAGCGCGCGCTGGCCGGGGACGAGCGGGCACGACGCACGCTCATCGCCCGGGTCCACCGGCCCCTGGTGCAGGGCACCCACGGGCCGCTGCTCCAGACCGCGGAGGCCTACCTCGAGCAGGGCGACTCGCTGGAGGCCACCGCGCGGAGCCTGTTCGTGCACCCCAACACCGTGCGTTACCGGCTCGGCCGGATCTGCGAGCTGATCGGCTATGACCTCGCCGCGCCGCGGGAGGCCTGGGCGGTCCGCATCGCCCTGACCCTCGGCAAGCTCGCGACCCCCGAGGCCCCCGCACCCAGGTTCATGCGGCCACGCCCTTTGGAGGAAACCTCCAAGGGACAATCGGCGGATTGGTGAGATTCGGAGGCGTCATGTCCGCTCGGATTCGGGAATGCTAGAAGCGTGCTAGCCATCGTCTGCCCTGGACAGGGCTCCCAGACCCCCGGTTTCCTCACGCCGTGGCTCGAGCTGCCCGGCGCGCGTGACCACCTGACCCGGCTCGGCGATGCCGCTCAGCTCGACCTCGTCGAGCACGGCACGACCTCCGACGCCGACGCGATCAAGGACACGGCGGTGGCGCAGCCACTCATCGTGGGAGCCGGCCTCGTCTCCCTTCGTGCCCTGCTCGACCAGCACTCCATCGACGTCGTCGACGTGTGGGCCGGCCACTCCGTCGGTGAGATCACCGCGGCAGCCGCGGCCGGTGTCCTGCCCGAGGAGCGGGCGATGGACTTCGTGCGGGAGCGCGGTCGAGGCATGGCAGCGGCCAGTGGGCTGACCCCGACCGGCATGTCGGCCGTCCTTGGCGGTGACCAGGACGAGGTCCTCGCGACGATCGAGCGTCATGGCCTCACCCCGGCCAACGTCAACGGCGGCGGACAGATCGTCGCGGCCGGCACCCTCGAGCAGCTGGCCGCCCTCGCGGCTGACCCTCCGGCGAAGGCTCGGATCATCCCGCTCCAGGTGGCCGGTGCCTTCCACACGTCACACATGGCCCCCGCCGTCGAAGGGCTGGCGCAGCTGGCGACCACCCTGACGCCGGCGGACCCGCAGGGCAAGCTCCTCTCCAACGCGGACGGCGAGGTCGTCACGAACGGCACCGACGTCCTGAAGCGACTCGTGGGCCAGGTCAGCAACCCGGTCCGCTGGGACCTCTGCATGCAGACGATGCTGGACCTCGGCGTCACCGCGCTGATCGAGGTCTCCCCCGCCGGCACCCTCGTCGGGCTGGCGAAGCGCGCCATGAAGGGCGTCCCAGCCGTGGCGCTCAAGACCCCCGACGACCTGGATGCCGCCCGCGACCTCATCCGCGAGCACGCCGGCACCTCCAACCCCACCGACTGAGAAGGCACCTCGTGAGCAGCTCCGCTACAGCGCCCGCCCCCAAGGGCACCGGCACCCTCCTGTCCCCGATGCCGACCCGCCACTCGCGGATCATGGGTGTCGGGGCGTACCGGCCGGCCCGAGTCGTCCCCAACGCCGAGATCGTCGACCAGATCAGTTCGAGCGACGAGTGGATCCGGGAGCGATCCGGGATCGTCAGCCGCCACTGGGCGGCGCCCGACGAGAGCGTCATCGACATGGCCGAGATTGCGGCCCGGCAGGCGATGGAGCACGCGGGCGTGACGCCTGAGCAGATCGGCTTCGTCCTCATGGCGACCGTGACCCACCCGTACCAGACCCCGGCGGCCGCGCCCGAGCTCGCGGCCCGGCTCGGCTCCACCGCCCCCGCGATGGACATCTCCGCCGCGTGCGCCGGCTATTGCTACGGCGTCGCCGTCGGCAGCGACATGGTGCGCAGCGGCTCCGCCGATCACGTCCTCGTCATCGGCGTCGAGAAGCTGTCGGACTTCACCGACCCGTATGACCGGTCGACCGCGTTCATCTTCGGCGACGGCGCTGGCGCCTGCGTCATCGGCCCCTCGGACATCCCGGGCATCGGCCCGACGATCTGGGGCTCCGAGGGCACGCAGCGTGACACGATCAGCCAGACGCAGCCGTGGACCGACATCCGCAAGAACTTCCGCGGCCGGACCATGGAGGAGGCGGCGGGCGGTCCTCCGCTGGAGGAGGCCGGCGAGCCGGAGGTCACCGAGGCGCCGCAATGGCCGTCGCTGGGCATGGCGGGCCAGGCCGTCTTCCGGTGGGCGGTCTGGGGCATGGCGCCCGTGGCCCAGAAGGCCATCGACGCCGCCGGCATCACGGCCGACGACCTCGACGCCTTCATCCCTCACCAGGCCAACATCCGGATCATTGACGCGATGATCAAGCAGCTGAAGCTGCCGCCGGACATTCCCGTCGCACGGGACATCGTGACCACGGCCAACACCTCGGCTGCGTCGATCCCGATCGCGACGACCCGCATGCTCGCCGAGAAGGAGATCCCGAGCGGCGGCCTCGCGCTGCAGATCGGCTTCGGTGCCGGTCTCGTCTACGCTGCGCAGGTCATCGTCCTTCCCTGACGACATCCGATCTCCCGCTGGTCCCGCGGGTAATCGGGACCGAGGTAGCACCCGCCACCCAACACAAGGAGCAGACAGATGGCACAGTCCGAGCAGGAGATCCTCGAGGGTCTCGCCGAGATCGTCAACGAGGAGACCGGTCTCGACACCGACCAGGTCGAGCTCGACAAGTCCTTCACCGACGACCTCGACATCGACTCCCTCTCGATGATGACGATCGTGGTCAACGCCGAGGAAAAGTTCGGCGTGCGCATCCCGGACGACGAGGTCAAGAACCTCAAGACCGTCCGCGACGCGGTCAACTTCATCTCGAACGCCCAGGGCTGAAGACCTCCGGCGTGCCCGGCCCGCGAGGCGGGGCCGGACACGTCCCTCCCCCTACACCCTTCTTCGACAGAGGAGCACCTCATCATGACGTCCACTCGCGACCAGCGCGTCGTGGTCACTGGGCTCGGAGCCACGACCCCGGTCGGCGGCACCGTCCCCGAGACCTGGGACGCCATCCTCGCCGGACGCTCCGGCGCCCGCACCATGGACTACGACTGGGTGGCCAAGTACGAGCTGCCGGTCCACTTCGCGGCCACCATCCACACGCCGCCGAGCGAGGTGCTCGCCAAGGTCGAGACCCGGCGCCTCGATCCTTCGAGCCAGTACGCCCTCATCGCGGCCCGCGAGGCGTGGCAGGATGCCGGCGCCCCTGAGATCGACCCCGAGCGGCTCGGCACCGCGATCGGTTCCGGCATCGGTGGTGTCTGGACCCTGCTCGACCAGTGGGACGTCCTCAAGGAGAAGGGCCCGCGCCGCGTCTACCCGCTGGCGGTGCCGATGCTCATGCCGAACGGCCCCTCCGCGGCGGTATCCCTCGAGATCGGCGCCCGCGCCGGGTCGCACACCGCTGTCAGCGCGTGCTCGTCCGGCGCCGAGAGCATGGGCCTCGCCATCGAGATGATCCGCTCCGGCCGGGCCGACGTCGTCGTCGCCGGCGGCACGGAGGCGGCCGTCCACCCGATGCCGATCGCCGGTTTCGCCGCGATGCAGGCGCTCTCGACCCGCAACGACGCCCCCGAGAAGGCCTCCCGGCCGTACGACGTCGGCCGTGACGGCTTCGTCCTCGGCGAGGGCGCGGCGGTCGTCGTCCTCGAGTCGGAGGAGCACGCCAAGGCGCGCGGCGCCAGGATCTACGCCGAGCTCGCGAGCGTCGGCATGTCCGCGGACGCGCATCACATCACCGCGCCCGAGCCTGAGGGCTCCGGCGCCGCCCGGGCCATGCGGTTCGCCGTCGACAACGCCGGCGCCTCCCTCGAGGACGTCGTCCACATCAACGCGCACGCCACATCGACCCCGGTCGGTGACATCGCCGAGTACAACGCGATCCGCCGCGCCTTCGGTGAGCGCACCGACGAGATCGCGATCACGGCGACGAAGTCGATGACCGGCCACCTGCTCGGTGCCGCCGGTGCCCTCGAAGCCGTCATCACGGTCCTCAGCCTGCACAACCGGGTCATCCCGGCCACCATCAACCTCGAGGACCAGGACCCCGCGATCCCCCTCGATGTCGTGACCCAGAACCGGAAGCTGCCGGACGGAGACCTGCTCGCCCTCAACAACTCTTTCGGCTTCGGCGGCCACAACGTCGCGCTCGCGATCCGCACCTACTGAGCGGACGCGAAGGCCGGCTGAACGGCCTACGAACTGAGCGGTATATATGGTGAAGGCCCGGACGCACGAACCGTCCGGGCCTTCACCGTGCCACCCGCCCTGCTGGAGGACCGGGCGGGTGGAGCCTCAGCCGACCTTGTGCAGCCAGCGCACCGGCGCGCCGTCACCCGCGTAGCGGAACGGCTCGAGCTCGTCGTCCCACGGCGCACCGAGGAGCAGGTCGATCTCGTCCTGCAGGCCCTCGGGGTCGCCGACGTTGCGGGCGATCGCCTCACGCAGCCGGTCCTCGTTGACCACGACGTCCCCGGAGACCGACGTCCAGGCATGGTGGATCCCGAGGGTCGGGGTGTAGGACCACCGGGAGCCGTCCGAGACCGCGGTCGCCTCCTCGGTCACCTCGAAGCGCAGGCCCTGCCAGCCCCGCAGCGCACTCGCGAGCTCGGCCCCGGTGCCGACCGGCCCGCTCCACGACAGCTCGGTGCGGACCATCCGCGGCGCGGCGGGCTGGTCGATCCAGTCGAAGCTCACCGGGTGCTCGAGCACCGCCTCGACGGCCCAACCGATGTGGGGACACAGCGCGGCTGGGGTGCCGTGTACGAACAGGACCCCACGCGTCATGGTGCGCGACATCACGGCAGACATCCGAAACCTCCTCCAGTGCAAGGGACGTCTTCCCCAACGACCTTGCGCTGTCAGGCCGGCTGTGCCGGGTCGTGCTTCTTTGTGTCGAGTTGTATGTCACTCAGCCCGCTTGCGCGGGCCGGTGCCCATTGTGCCCCATCTGGAACAATCGCACCAGAGGTTCGTTCGGATTCAGTCGAGCGCGCTCTCGGCAGGCACTCCCGGGAAGATGTAGATCTCGCCGTCGCGGATCTCGAGCTTGTGGGTGCGGACCGGCTCCGTCGCCGGCAGGCACATCGGTCGCCCGTTGCTGAGGCAGAACCGCGAGGAGTGCAGCGGGCACTCGACCTCACCGGCCTCGATCCAGCCGTCCGCGAGAGAGGCCTCCTCGTGCGAGCACGTGTCATCCATGCAGTAGTACGTGCCGTCGTCGTCCCGGAAGAGCGAGATCGGTTCGTCCGTGCCGGTCAGCTCCAGGGGCAGGACGAGCGCCTCCCCTGGCTCGACATCGTCGATCGCGGCGGCCCGGATGCCCTCGGTCATGGTGCTCCTCGTCGTGGTGGCGGTCGCCCCGAGCGTACCGAGCGCGACTGACCGTCCCGACGGCGGATAGACTCCCCCGGCGGCCTCCGGACGAGCACGACGCGGCCGCCCGGGGCAGTAGCTCAGCCGGTTAGAGCAGCGGACTCATAATCCGTCGGTCCAGGGTTCAAGCCCCTGCTGCCCCACCACTGACCTGTATGACTCCGCCTGATGCTTGACGTCTGGGCTTCGGCTGATGCTTGACAGCTACTTCGGCTGATCCTGGCCCCATCTGCCTCATTGGTCACGACCTCCCCGACTCGGCCCCGCACGCGGACCTCGGTGCCTATCGTGGGGAGGAGTTGGGAAGCGGTCGACTGGGAGGGCCGGCCGCAACCCCGCGTTTTGCCAGAGTCGACTGCTACACGTCCCGTGGGGGGTGGCCTTGCGTATCAAGGACATGGGGGGATCGGAGCGCGAGACTCGTGTGCTGACCGTCCACGTGAGTCGCCGAATCACCTCGCTGCTGGCCCTCCTGCTCGTTGTCGCGATGCTGCCCTTCCTCAGCGGCAGCGGCGCAACTCCCGATGAACGGGTGGTTTTGGCCGCGGGTGCCCACGGGTCAGCCCTCACTCCAGGGGAGCCCGGGGCGGCCGGCGATGCCAGCAGCAACGCCGCCGGCGGCGGACGGGCCCCGGGCCTGCAGGCCGCGGGTGCATCGGCCGCCGTGGTCCAGGAGCTTGAGCAGCTCGCCGGCGACGACCTGTTCCTCTTTCCCTCGCTCGCGCTCGCGGCCAGCCAGCCCGTCAGCAGCCTGTCGGCGACAGCGGGGCTGAGCTGGCCTCTGCAGGGGCCGGTCACGTCGGGCTTCGGCCCTCGCATCCACCCGCTGCTCGGGCGGCCGATGTTCCACACCGGGATCGACCTCGGAGCCGCCTGCGGCACTCCCATCCATGCCGCTGCCGACGGCCAGGTCGTGTATGCCGCCATCACCCCGTCCTGGGGTCGCCGGGTGATCATCCGGCACAGCACGAGCCTGGAGACCGGTTACGCCCACATGTCACAGTTCCTGGTGCAACAGGGCGACGTCGTCAGGCGCGGTCAGGTGATCGGTCTCGTCGGTACGACCGGTTGGTCCACGGGCTGCCACCTGCACTTCGACGTCATCCTCGACGGCAACTACGTCGATCCGGCCCCCTACCTCGGGCTGCCGGCCACCTCTACCTCGGAGGTGCCCTTCCAGGTCGCCCCACAGGTCGAGGCCGGCGCTCCCGGAGCCCTGCCGACCCCGGCTGAGGACGGCGATGTGCCCATCTCGGCGGCCGTGCCGTCCCCGGCAGCCAGCTCCAGCAGCTCCGGCGCGATACGCAGCCATCAGCCCCCGATGCCACCGCGCCCGACCCGCATCGTCCGGACCACTTCCAAGCCCAGCGGCCCGTCCTCGACGACCGACCCGGTGCCGTCACCGAGCGCCAGCACTACGGAACCGCCCACTACGTCGACCTCCCCACCCGTGACGGCGACCGGCTCGACAACTCCCGCACCCAAGCCGGACGGGAGCCCGACCTCCAGCACCACCTCGGCCACGGGTGCGTCGGTGACATCGTCACCGACGGACAGCCCGACGGACAGCTCCTCGTGTGGCTGCTCGACCACCACGGAGAGCGAGCCGCCCACAACAACATCGACCACAACTGACAGCACGACGGCCACCACGACGGCCACCGCTAGCCCGACCCAGTGCACGGCGTCGACCTGTCCGACGGCGACGGCCATCGCGACCGGCAGGGCAGCGGCAACGGTCGAGACGACGACACAGGCACTCCTCGCGAGCGGCACCGCGACCAGCCAGCACTGACCTCACGATTCGGGTACATAGGGGGTTGAGACTCGCCCCGATGGCTGCCACCCGATAGGTTGCGCGAATGGACGATTCCACCCCGGCCATGGCGCCTGATCCCACACGTGACGCTGCCCGGACCTCGCGCGAGCCGATCGTCGTCGTGGACAACGTCAACAAGCACTTCGGTGATCTGCACGTCCTCAAGGACATCAACCTCACCGTCGGCAAGGGCGACGTCGTCGTCGTGCTTGGTCCGTCCGGCTCCGGCAAGTCGACCCTGTGCCGCACCATCAACCGCCTCGAGACGTTCGAGTCCGGGCAGATCCTCATCGACGGCCAGCCGCTGCCGGAGGAGGGCAAGGCGCTCGCACAGCTTCGCGCGGATGTCGGCATGGTCTTCCAGTCCTTCAACCTGTTCGCCCACAAGACCATCCTCCAGAACGTCACGCTCGGGCCGATCAAGGCCCGCGGGCAGAACAAGGCCGCTGCCGAGCAGCGCGCCCTCGAGCTGCTCGAGCGGGTCGGTGTGGCGCAGCAGAAGGACAAGTACCCGGCCCAGCTCTCCGGCGGGCAGCAGCAGCGCGTCGCCATCGCCCGCTCCCTCGCGATGGACCCGAAGGTCATGCTCTTCGACGAGCCGACCTCCGCTCTCGACCCCGAGATGATCAACGAGGTCCTCGACGTCATGACCAGCCTGGCCAAGTCCGGCATGACGATGATCGTCGTGACCCACGAGATGGGCTTCGCGCGCCGAGCCGCGGACCGCGTCGTCTTCATGGCCGACGGGGAGATCGTCGAACAGAACACTCCCGAGGAGTTCTTCAACAACGCCCAGTCCAACCGGGCCAAGGACTTCCTCAGCAAGATCCTCACGCACTGATCAGTCGCCGATGCGGCGGCGATGGCCGCCCCGGCACCTACAGGAGAGGGAACAACCCACATGAAGTTCACCCGCATCGCCGTCGCCGCCGTCGCGTCGGCCGCCGCCCTTGGCCTCGCCGCCTGTGGTGGCGGCAGTGGCAGCGGCTCAGGCAACACGGTCAAGGTCGGCATCAAGTTCGACCAGCCGGGCCTCGGCCTCAAGGAGGGCTCGAAGTACTCCGGCTTCGACGTCGACGTCGCCAACTACGTCGCCAAGGAGCTCGGCGTCACACCGCAGTTCGTCGAGGCGGTCTCGTCCCAGCGCGAGACACTCATCTCGACGGGCCAGGTGAAGTACATCGTCGGCACCTACTCGATCACCGACAAGCGCAAGAAGGACGTGTCCTTCGCCGGACCGTACTTCGTCGCCGGCCAGGACCTGCTCGTGCGCGCCGACGACTCGTCGATCACCGGCCCGGACAGCCTCAAGAACAAGAAGCTGTGCTCGGTCAAGGGCTCGACCTCGGCCACCAACCTGCAGCAGAAGGTGCCCGGCGTCAACCTGCAGGAGTACAACACCTACAGCCTCTGCGTCGACGCCCTCAAGGCAGGCAACGTCGATGCGCTGACGACCGACGACACGATCCTCGCAGGCTACGCGGCCCAGGCGCAGAACCAGGGCAAGCTCAAGCTCGTCGGCAACAAGTTCTCGACGGAGAACTACGGCGTGGGCCTCAAGAAGGGCGACCAAGAGTTCTGCAACAAGGTCACCGAGGCTCTCAAGAAGTTCATCTCGTCCGGCGAATGGGAGAAGTCGGTCAAGAAGAATCTCGGCCCCGCGAACTACACCCCGGGCCCGGGCAACCCGCCCACCCCGTCCTGCCAGATCTGAGCCACACGTGAGGTATGCCGCTCAGCGCGCCGAGCTGAGCGGCATACCTCCCGCTCCGATCGGGCCCGAGCCCGCTCCGCCTCCCCACCCTCGTATCCCGAGGAGGACCGCACATGGGTGAACTGTTCGCCCAGTACAACATCTTCGCCGCCTTCGGCCTGAACATCCTGCTGACGATCTTCGCCGCCATCGGATCTCTCATCCTCGGCACCATCGTCGCCATCATGCGGGTCTGTCCCGTCGGCGTGTTCCAACGCGCTGGCGCCTTCTACGTCAACACCTTCCGCAACACCCCGCTGACGCTGCTCATCATCGCCGCGAACATCGTCATGATCGTCAACCTCGGTTTCAGCTTCAGCGAGGACATCGCGCGCGACAACATCATCTGGGCGATCATCGCGCTGTCGTTCTACCACGGGGCCTTCGTGTGCGAGGCGCTCCGGAGCGGGGTCAACACCGTGCCCGTCGGTCAGGCGGAGGCGGCGCGTTCGATCGGCCTGACGTTCGGGCAGAGCCTCAGGGAGGTCATCCTCCCCCAGGCGTTCCGCGGCGCCATCACCCCGCTCGGGAACACCCTGATCGCGCTGACGAAGAACACGACGGTCGCCACCGCCATCGGCGTGGCCGAGATCAGCGGCCTGATGAAGCAGATGATCGAGTTCCGCTCCGACCTGCTGCTGCCGATCTTCCTCATCGTCGCCATCGGCTTCGTGATCCTGACCCTTCCGGTCGGCGTCCTCACCACCTACCTGTCGAACCGTCTGGCGGTGAAGCGATGAGCTCCTCGGTCCTCTTCGATGCACCTGGTCCCAAGGCCCGTGCTCGCCATCTCGCCCTGACCGGCGTGGGCGTCGTGCTCATCCTGGCGTTCCTTGCCTTCGCGCTCTGGAAGCTCGGCGAGAAGGGCAACCTCGCCGGCGAGATGTGGAGCCCGTTCCTCACCGGGGAGATCTGGTTCGACTACCTCATCCCGGGCCTGATCAAGACAATCGAGGCGGCCGCTCTCTCAGTGGTCCTGGCGAGCATCTTCGGCGTCGTGTTCGGGCTGGGACGGCTGTCGCACAACGGCGTCGTCCGCTGGATCTCCACGGTCGTCGTCGAGTTCTTCCGCTCGGTGCCGGTACTGATCATGATGATCGCCGCGTTCTACCTCTACGCCAACAACAACGTGTTCACCAGCGACATCAACCCGTTCGCCGCCGTCGTCACCGGACTGACGTTGTACAACGGGTCCGTCGTCGCCGAGCTGATCCGCTCCGGCATCGGCAGCCTCCCGAAGGGCCAGGCGGAGGCTGGTCTGTCGATCGGTCTGACCAGGGGGCAGACGCTTCGGAGCATCCAGCTGCCACAGGCCATCACGGCAATGCTGCCCGCGCTCGTCAGCCAACTCGTCGTCGTCCTCAAGGACACGGCGCTCGGGCAGATCATCACCTATCCCGAGCTCCTCACCACGTACTCCCAGATCGGGTCGTACAAGGGCAACATCGTCCCGTCGATGATCGTCATCGCGATCATTTTCATCGTCATCAACTATGCGCTCAGCCGGATCGCCGGCTATGTCGAGCGGCGGCTTCGCGCTCGAGGGCGCGCGACGATCGCGGGCGCCAGGGTCGGCACGGACGCCACCGCCGACGTCGAGTCAACCGCACCCGACGACACCCAGACGCCCGCTCGGTACTGAGACGGACTCGTCCCTCGCCGCAACACACCGGCGTGTCGACAACGCACCGGGTTCCGAACCGGGTGCGTTGTCTGTTCCCCGGTGTGTTGTGCAGCCAGAGGCGCATGGGCGGCGTCGGCCGACTCGGCACTCCCGCACCCCGGGAACGCGTGAAGGGCGGCCCCATCGGGACCGCCCTTCACCTGGCTGGCTCCCCCGGTTGGACTCGAACCAACAACCTGCCGGTTAACAGCCGGCTGCTCTGCCAGTTGAGCTACAGGGGATCGCTGCCGGGCAACCATAGCAAAGGAATCGGCCGAGCATTAAATCGGCTCACGAGCCACTTCCGCCCATCTCCCCACGCCTCTGGACGACCCCGGAACGGAGCCCTCAGAGACCGGGAACGGAGCGTCAACGACCCACCTCGGAACGCAGGACGCGCAGCCGCTTCTCGGCCTCGGCCCGCACCTCCGGGTCGCCGAGGTCG
>NZ_JBQCCV010000303.1:0-26641 GCF_051961875.1 Intrasporangium sp.
ACCGGACCGAGCCTGCTGGTGACGATCCTCGTCATCGGCTTCTTCAGCTGGGCGTCCGTCGCGAGGATCGTGCGCGGGCAGGTGCTGTCTCTGCGCGAACGCGAGTTCGTGGAGGCGGCGCGCTCGCTCGGCGCCACCAACTCCCGGATCATGTTCGTCGACATCCTGCCCAACGTGCTGGCTCCGGTCATCGTCTACGCGTCCTTGCTGATCCCCGTCGTCATCGTCGTCGAGGCGACGCTCTCGTTCCTCGGACTCGGCCTGCCACCGCCCACCGCCGACTGGGGCGGGATGATCAGCGAGTCGCAGAACTACTACACCGTGGCCTGGTGGTTCGTCGTCTTCCCCGGGGCCGCCCTGCTCATCACGACCCTGGCCTTCAACCTCTTCGGTGACGGTGTGCGGGATGCCTTCGACCCGCGCAGCGACCGGATGTTCGCCGGATAGGAGCTGGACCGATGGCTCGATTCCTCGTGCGCCGGCTCGCGCTCGGCGTCCTCGTCATGTGGCTCATTACCATCGCCGTGTTCGCCCTGTTCTTCATCGCCCCCAACGACGTCGCCCGCACGCTCGCCGGACGCCAGGCGACCCCCGACGTCGTGGCGCTCATCTCACACCGACTCGGGCTCGACCAGCCGGTGTGGAAGCAGTACCTCGACTTCCTGGGCAGGGCAGTCCGCGGTGACCTCGGCTTCGACTACTACCACGGGGTCCCGGTCACCAACATCATCGGCGCCGCGCTGCCGATCACCCTGTCGGTCGTCATCCCAGGTGCGATCATCTGGCTCGTCCTCGGCGTCTTCAACGGCGTCGTCTCGTCGGTCCGGCCGCGCTCGGTGATCGACCGGTCGCTGACCGCGTTCGCGCTCTTCTTCTACTCGATGCCGACCTTCCTGCTCGGGCTGCTACTGCTCTACTTCCTCTACTTCCGGCTGACGCTCGCAGGGGTCTCGGTCTTCCCGGCGGGTGGGTACGCGCCGTTCACCGGCGGCCTCTACGACTGGTTCGTCCACATGGTCCTTCCGTGGTTCACGCTGGCCCTCGTGTCGGCGGCGACGTATACCCGGCTCACGCGAGCATCGATGCTCGACGTGCTCGGGGAGGACTATGTCCGCACCGCCCGGTCCAAGGGGGTCGGCGAGGGGCGCGTCGTGCTCCGTCACGCCCTCCGCGCGGCGCTGACCCCGATCGTGACCCAGTTCGGCATCGACGTCGGGTCGCTCCTCGGCGGGGTCGTCGTGACCGAGACCGTCTTCAGCCTCCCCGGCCTCGGCAAGACCGCGATCGACGCGATCAACCAGCAGGACCTTCCGGTGATCATCGGGATCGTGCTGTTCGCCTCGGCCGCGGTGGTCGTCGCCAACATCGTGGTCGACATCTTCTACGCCGTCCTCGACCCGCGGGTCCGCCTGCACTGAGGCTCCGCAGCTGCGCCGGCCGCGTCGGTATGCCGCTCAGCCCGCCCCGCTGAGCGGCATACCGACGTGGCCGGCAGCGTGGGCGACGGGGACGCCCGAGGTTTGCCACAATGGGCCCGGCGGCCCTCGAGGCCGCTCCCCCCACGACCCGTGCATTGGATGGCCATGATCGACAGACCCACCTTCAAGTTGTCCCGCCGCGGCTACGAGCCCGAAGAGGTCGACGAGTTCATCGAGTCGCAGAACCGCACCCTCGTCGCGGCCAAGAAGGACGCGTCGGAGCGTAGCGTCGAACTGACTCGCCTCAACGCCGCGCTCGGCGACCTGCGCACCCAGCTGGCCCAGCAGGCGCGCACCATGGTCGAGCTCAAGAGGAACGCGACGGCGGCCTCTGCGGCCCCCAGCTACACGGAGTTCGGTGAGCGGATCGGACAGATGCTCTCCCTCGCTGAGACCGAGGCGGCTGACCTGCGGAGCAGGGCCCAGGCGGACGCGGACGCACTCCGCGAGCGGGCGAGCAAGGCCGCGGCCGATCTCAAGGCGTCGACGACCACGTACGCCACCGAGGCCCGCGCCCGCGCCGACGAGGACGCGGCCCGGATCCTGGCACAGGCCCAGCGTGAGGCCCAGCAGATCATCGCCGAGGCGCAGGGTGTCGCGGCGGCGCACCGCCAGGAGGCTGCGGCCGAGTACGAGGCACAACGGGCCAAGGCGTCGTCGGCGACGGCCGAGCTCGAGACGAGCCTCGCCGAGCGGCGGGAGCGGGCGGCACAGGAGTTCGCAGCGCGCAGGGAGACCGAGGAGACGGCACTCGCACAGATCGCCGAGCGCGCCAAGCATCTGGCCGCCCGGGCGGAGCACGAGTCGACCGAGGCCCGCAACCGTGCCAAGGCCCTCCTCGACAAGGCCCAGGCGGAGGCCGACGAGATCGTCTCGGAGGCGCGCGACCACGCCTCCCGGGTCCGCGAGGAGAGCGACCGCGAGCTCGCCGCGGCGATGGCCCAACGCGACAGCATCAGCGCACAGCTGACCAACCTGCGGCAGATGCTCGCCTCGCTCGGGACCGGCATCGTGCCGGAGCCGATGAGCACCCAGCCGGCCGCCGAGCCCAGCGCGGCTCAGTCCGGGCCGGCGGCAGCCGAGGTTCAGCAGGCCGCCCAGCCGCGGCCGACGCAGGCGGGCCCAGAGCAGGGCCGGCAGCCCGGGCAGCAGGCAGCGGCTCGTCCCGGTGCCGCCGAGGGACGGCAGTCCGCGCAGCAGGCGCCCGCCCAGCAGGACCCGGCGCCGCAGCAGCCAGCGGGCCCGGCTCGTGCCGAGGCGCCACGGACGGGACCTGCCGCGGCCGAGCAGGAGCCGCGCGCCAAGGGCGGCGAGTCCGGCGGGCAGCAGGGGCAGGACACGCCCCGGCAGGCCGGCTCGAAGGCGTCGGCCCGCCAGCGCTGAGCCACTGGCCCGGCTGACGCCGAGCAGAGCAACACCGAGCACAGATGCGACGAGCGGGCCCCGGTCGGACCGGGGCCCGCTCTTCGCATCTCCGGCGCGGACAGCGCCGGCGGAGACCTAGACGGGCCCGGCCAGCGGGTCGTCCTCGCCGGTCAGCATCTCCGGATGACCCGGGTGCCGCTCGTCCGAGCTGGGAGCCTCGCTCGTCGGGTCGGAGGTGTTGAGCAGCCGCTCGAGCAAGGTCCCACGGATCCGGCGGAAGCTGCGCCGCGGTCGCTCGCGGTCGAGGACCGCGACCTCGAGCTGGTCCGCCGTGAGCTCGCGGCGTTCGCCGCCGTCGCTGTTCGGCGTGGTGCTGCCGAGCACGTCGACGGCGACGCGCAGCGCCTCGGCGAGCGAGAGACCCGGCCGCCAGCTCGCCGACAGGTGCTCCTCCGCCTGTTCGCTCGCCCCGCCCATCGCGACGTAGCCCTGCTCGTCCGCCACGGACCCGTCATAGGTCAGGCGGAAGATCTGGTCGTCCTCCGGACGCTGCCCGACCTCGGCGACGACGATCTCGATCTCGAACGGCTTGCTCTCCTGAACGAAGATCGCACCGAGCGTCTGCGCGTAGGTGTTCGCGAGGGCCCTGGCCGTGACGTCCATGCGGTCGTAGGAGTACCCCCGCACGTCCGCGTAGCGGATACCCGCCACCCGCAGGCTCTCGAACTCGTTGTAGCGCCCCACCGCGGCGAAGGCGATCCGGTCGTAGATCTCGGAGACCTTGTGCAGAGCGCTCGACGGGTTCTCCGCGACGAAGGCGATGCCCTTGTCGTAGCCGAGCACGACGACGGACCGGCCGCGGGCGATGCCCTTGCGGGCGAAGTCGGCCCGGTCCTTCATGATCTGCTCGGGCGGGACGTAGAACGGCATGCTCATCGGGCACCTCCGGGGTTGTCTCGGCGGGCGGCGATGATCGACTCGACGACGCCCTGCAGGACGTCGTCGGCGACGAAGTGCACGCCGGAGGCGTTCACGACGGCGACGCTCGGCCAGATCTGCCGACCGAGGTCGGGCCCGCCCGTCGCCGAGTCGTCGTCCGCGGCGTCGTAGAGGGCCTCGACCGCGATCTCGATCCCCCGCTCCTCCGAGAGCCCCGGCCGCCAGAGCTTCTTCAGCGCGCCCCGGGCGAAGAGCGAGCCGGAGCCGGTGCTGTGGTGGCCACCCTCGGTGTAGCAGCCGCCGGTCACGTCGTAGGAGAAGATGCGGCCCGCGTCGGTCTCGAGGTCGTAGCCGGCGTAGACCGGCACGACCGCGAGTCCCTGCATGGCGAGGCCGAGGTTGCCCCTGATCATCGAGGCGAGCCGGTTCGCCTTGCCCTCGAGGGACATGATCATGCCCTCGATCTTCTCGTAGTGCTCGAGCTCGACCTGGTAGAGCCGGACGAGCTCGACAGCGAGGCCGGCCGTCCCGGCGATGCCCACGACCGAGTAGCCGTCGGCGGCAAAGACCTTCTGCATGTCGCGGTTGGCGATGAGGTTGCCCATCGTCGCCCGTCGGTCACCGGCCATGATGACGCCGCCCTCATGCAACAGGGAGACGATCGTGGTCCCGTGCGGCGCCTCGATGCTCGCAGTCGGCGGCAAGGATCGTCCGGAGGGGAGCAGCTCCGGCCGGTACGAGGCGAGGAAGTCCGTGAAGGACGAGGTTCCAGCGCTGAGGTATACGTCGTCGAGACGGTGGGCCCGCGGCTCGGGCCGGCCGCTCACTGGCCGCCCTTCTGGACGAATCCGCGCACGAACTCCTCCGCGTTGGACTCGAGGACACCGTCGATCTCGTCAAGGACGGAGTCGATGTCGTCGCCGAGGCCCTCCTTGACGGCGGCGCCGGACGGGGCTGCCGGGGGCGCCTCCGGCACGTCCGCCGGGTCGTCCTCACGATGCTGTGGCTTGGCGTGTTCCTGTGCGGCCATGACTACCTCCTCTGGCTGGGGCGAATCACTACCTCGACCCTAACCTGTAGGTCTTCATACCCATCTGCGGACTCGCAGGGACACCGACCCGGCCGCGAGACGGAAGAAGGAGAATATTCGCCGGGACCATCATCTTGATCCCCCGGGCTCCTCGAAAAGGGAACCGCCGGTCACTCCGGGGCGGCGAGTCCGGCCAGCAGGGACTGGACGTCCGCGCTCTGGTCCAGCAGGTCCCCCACCTGGGCGCGGGTGCCGCGCTCCGGCTCGAGGATGGGGACGCGCTGCAGGCTCGCGTGGCCGGGGACGTCGAAGACGACCGAGTCCCAGCTGGCCGAGAAGATGTTGGGCGCGAAGCGACGGACGCACGTGCCCCGGAACCAGGCCCGGGTGTCTTCCGGCGGGAATGCCTGGGCGGACTTGACCTGCTCGGAGGAGACGAGCTCGCGGACCCGGCCGCGGTCCTTGAGCCGGTGGGCGAGCCCCTTCTCCGGCCGGACATCGGCCCACTGGATGTCGATGGCGGCGAGCCGGTGGTCGTCCCAGGCAAGGCCGTCCCGGTTCCGGTAGCCCTCGAGCAGCTGGAGCTTCGCGACCCAGTCGATCTCGGCTGCGCACGACATGACGTCCCGGCCGAGGCGGGTCAGCACGTCCTCCCACAGGGACATGACCTGCTCGGTGGCCTCGGGCGTCGGGTCGTCGTCACGGCTGTCGAGCCACGCGCGGGCCGCCTCCAGGTAGGCCCACTGCACATCGAGGGCCGTCATCTCGCGCCCGTCGAGCAGCTCGAGCTTCGTCGTGAGGGAGGGGTCGTGCGAGACGGTCTGGAGGGCGGCAACGGGCCGTCGGATTGTCAGCGGCTCGTCGAGGTGGCCCGTCTCGATCATGCCGAGGACCAGGGAGGTGGTGCCCATCTTGAGCAGGGTCGCGACGTCGAGCTGGTTCGCGTCACCGATGATCACGTGCAGCCGACGGAACCGGTCGGCGACCGCGTGCGGCTCGTCCCGCGTGTTGACGATCGGCCGCTTGAGGGTGGTCTCGAGCCCGACCTCCGTCTCGAAGAAGTCGGCTCGCTGGGAGATCTGGAAGCCGGGCGTCCTCGAGTCGACGCCGATGCCGACCCGCCCGGCCCCGCAGATGACCTGGCGGGTCACGAAGAACGGGATGAGGTGGCGCACGATCTCCGGAAAGGGGGTCCGGCGGGGCATGAGGTAGTTCTCGTGTGCCCCGTAGGACTGGCCCTTGCCGTCCGAGTTGTTCTTGTACAGGTTGACGACCTGGTGGTCGGGGCGGTCCGCCAGGAGTCGGACCGACTCGAGGGCGATCGCGTCTCCGGCCCGGTCCCAGACGACCGCGTCCAGCGGCGTGGTCACCTCCGGCGAGCTGTACTCGGGGTGGGCGTGGTCGACGTAGTAGCGGGCGCCGTTGGGCAGCACGACATTGGCCAGGCTCGGGTCCTCGGAGTCGGTCAGCTGGCTCTCGTCAGCATCCGCCCGGCTCATCTGCCAGCCCCGGGCGTCACGCAGCGGGTCCTCGAACGCGTAGTCCCAGCTGGACTGGTTCGAGCGGATCCCGTGCGCAGCCGCGTAGACGCTCACCACCTGTCCCGACAGGAACATCGGGTTGGCCAGGGGGTCGCCCGGCACGGAGATGCCGTACTCGGTCTCGATGCCCATGATCCGACGAACCGTCATGGCCACGACGATAACCGGAGCGCCCGACCGACCCCCCGGTGGCCACACAGGCAAGGCACCGCCGGCTCCAGTAGGCTCATGCCGCCCCCCGTCGAGAGGATGCCCGAGGTGAACGACGTCGTCGTCTTCAGCGGTTCGGCCCACGTAGCTCTTGCCAGGCGCATCTGCAACCACCTCGGGGTGCGTCTCTCCCCTGTCGACATCAAGCGTTTCAGCAACGACTGTCTCCAGGCACAGCTGCTCGCCAACTGCCGCAAGCAGGACGTCTACCTGATCCAGCCCCTGGTCCCGCCGACCCAGGAGCACCTCATGGAGCTGCTCCTCATGATCGACGCCGCCAAGGGCGCGTCCGCCGGCCAGATCACCGCCGTGATGCCGCACTACAGCTACGCGCGCTCGGACAAGAAGGACGCCTCGCGCATCTCGCTCGGCGGACGGCTCGTCGCCGACCTCATCAAGACCGCGGGCGCCGACCGGGTGCTCACGATGGCGCTGCACGCGCCGCAGGTGCACGGCTTCTTCTCGATGCCGGTCGACCACCTCACGGCCGTCGGTGTCCTCGCCGACCACTTCCGTGGGACCGATCTTCGAGACTCGATCGTCGTCAGCCCCGACCTCGGCAACGCCAAGGTGGCCACCCTCTTCGCCCGGCTGCTGGGCCTGCCGGTCGCCGCCGGCTCGAAGCGGCGTGTCGCCGACGACCGCGTCATCATCGACTCCATCGTCGGCGACGTCCGGGGACGCCGGGCGATCATCCTCGACGACGAGATCGCGACCGGGGGCTCGATGATCGAGCTGATCGACCGGCTCCGCGACGAGGGGGCGACCGGCGCCTCCGTGGTCTGCACACATGGCCTCTTCGCGGGCAAGGCGGTCGAGCGGCTCCGAGGCCACCCCTGGGTCACCGAGGTGGTGACGACCGACACCGTGCCCCGCCCGGCGGACTGGCCGGAGCTGCGGACCATCTCGGTCGCCCAGCTCTTCGCCGAGGCGATCAGCCGCATCCACCTCGGGCGCTCGGTCTCGTCCCTGTTCGAGGGGGTCGACCCCGCCTATGCGCCGCCGCAGGCGAGGCTGCCGTTCGAGACGACCGTATGAGGCTGCGTCCGTCCGCCCGGCCCATCGCCGGGCTGGTGCTCGACCTGCTGCTCGTCATCGCGTTCGCGGCGATCGGCCGCGCCTCGCACAGCGAGGCCAACCCGGTCCTCGGTGCGCTGCTCACCGCCTGGCCGTTCCTGGTGGGGACGCTCGTCGGCTGGCTCGTCGTCCGTGTCATGCGACGTCACTGGCCCCTCGATCCCGGCCCCGGCGTGACGGTCTGGTTCGCCACCCTCGTGGTCGGCATGGTGCTGCGCCGAGCGACGGGAGCGGGGACGGCGTGGCCCTTCGTCATCGTCGCGGCGGTCACGCTCGCCGTGCTGCTCCTCGGCTGGCGCGTGATCGCACGCTGGCGCAGCCGTCGGTATGCCGCCGCGCGGGTCAGCCGCGGAGGCGAGCCCCCGCGCGCTGCCGGCTGAGCGGCATACCCACTGCTCGTCAGAGGTACTGGCCGGTGTTCGCCGTCGAGATCGACCGCCCCGGCGAGCTGCCGTCCTTGCCCTTGATCAGGGTGCGGATGTAGACGATCCGCTCGCCCTTCTTGCCCGAGATCCGCGCCCAGTCATCGGGGTTGGTGGTGTTGGGCAGGTCCTCGTTCTCCTTGAACTCATCGACACAGCTGGTGAGGACGTGCTCGACCCGGATGCCCTTCTGCCCCGTCGTGAGGAACTCCTTGATCGCGAGCTTCTTGGCCCGGTCGACGATGTTCTGGATCATCGCGCCCGAGTTGAAGTCCTTGAAGTAGAGGATCTCCTTGTCGCCGCCCGAGTAGGTCACCTCGAGGAAACGGTTGTCCTCGACCTCGGAGTACATCCGCTCGACCGCGGCGGTGATCATGTCCTCGACCGTGGCGGCACGGTCGCCCTGGTGCTCGGCCACGTCGTGGTCGTGGAGCGGCAGGTCGGTCGTGAGGTACTTCGTGAAGATGTCTCGGGCCGCCTCGGCGTCGGGGCGCTCGATCTTGATCTTCGCGTCGAGACGACCAGGCCGCAGGATCGCGGGGTCGATCATGTCCTCGCGGTTGGAGGCGCCGATGACGATGACGTTGTCGAGGCGCTCGACGCCGTCGATCTCGGCCAGCAGCTGCGGGACGATCGTCGTCTCGACATCGCTCGAGATGCCCGATCCGCGGGTGCGGAACAGCGAGTCCATCTCGTCGAAGAAGACGACGACGGGGGTGCCCTCGGAGGCCTTCTCGCGAGCGCGCTGGAAGATGAGGCGGATGTGCCGCTCCGTCTCGCCGACGTACTTGTTGAGCAGCTCGGGGCCCTTGATGTTGAGGAAGTAGCTCTTGCGGTCGGTCGGGTCGGCGCCCTCGCGCTGGGCCACCTGACGGGCAAGCGAGGCGGCGACGGCCTTGGCGATGAGCGTCTTGCCGCAGCCGGGCGGCCCGTAGAGCAGGACACCCTTCGGGGGCTTCAGCGCGTGCTCGCGGAAGAGCTCGGGATGCATGAACGGCAGCTCGACCGCGTCCCGGATCTGCTCGATCTGCCCCGCGAGGCCGCCGATGTCCTCGTAGCCGACGTTGGGCACCTCCTCGAGGACGAGCTCCTCGACCTCGAGCTTGGGGATGACCTCGTAGACGAAGTTGCTGCGGGGGTCGAGAGTCATCGCGTCACCGACGCGGATGCGCTCGCCACGCAGGGTCTCGGCGGGCCGGCAGACCCGCTCCTCGTCGCCGTGGGTGACGACGACGAACCGGCCGTCGGGGAGCTTCTCCTTGACCGTGACGACCTCGCCGACCCGTTCGTAGCCATGGACCGAGACGACATTCAGGGCCTCGTTGAGCATGACCTCACGGCCAGACCCGAGCTCGCCGACGTCGACCGAAGGACTCACGGCGACGCGCATCTTTCGGCCGCCCGTGATGATGTCGGCGGTGCCGTCCTCCTCGACGTCGACGATGAGGCCGAAGGTGCTCGGTGGCTGGGCGAGCCGGTCGACCTCCTTCTTCAGGGTGACGATCTGCTCGCGCGCCTCCTTCAGAGTGCGCACGAGTCGCTCGTTCTGCGCGGACAGGGTGGTCAGGGAGGTCTGCAGGTGGGTCAGGCGCGCCTCGAGATCGCGGGCGCGGTCGGAACCGGAGGACGCACGGCGGATGCCGTGGACCTCGGACTGCAGGGCCTCCCGGTCGCGGTCGCCCGGCGCACCACCGGACGGCATCCCCCGGGTCTCGTCGGTCATGTCGGCCTCCTCATCGGCGCTACGTGACACTTCGACCCTAACTCGGCACGGCGACTATCCGTCGGACGTCCCGGTGAGTGAGCGTCGCAGTCGCCGGATCCGCTTGTCGGACTTGACCCGTTCGCCGAGGGCCTCCGGCGTCCACTCGGCATCGTCGAGCCCGGCAAAGGCGCCGCCGTCGGCCGCGGCCAGGGCCGCCTCGGAGTCGTCCCCGGCACCGCCGAGGCCGCTGCTTGGACCGGTGACGCCGGCCTCCGGACGGGAGCCCTTGGCGGGCCGACGCTTGCGCTCCGGGGGCGTGACGCCAGGTGCCATGCGCCGCGTGGTGATGAGGAACCCGGTGTGGCCGTGCATCCGGTGCTGCGGCCGGACGGCCAGGCCCTCGAGGTGCCACCCGCGCACGATCGACTCCCAGGCGGTGGGCTCGGTGAAGCCGCCGTGGGCCCGCATACCCTCGGCCACCCGGCTGAGCTGGGTCGTCGTCGCGACATAGCAGATGAGTACCCCGCCGGGGATGAGCGCATCCGCGACGACGTCGAGGCACTCCCACGGAGCGAGCATGTCGAGCACGACGCGGTCGACGGTGCCGGGCGCGAGCTCCTCGGGGAGCCGGTCGACGAGGTCGCCGGTGTGGACGGACCAGGCCGGGTGGTCGCCGCCGAAGAAGGCCCGCGCGTTGGCCTTGGCGATCTCGGCGAAGTCCTCGCGTCGCTCGAAGCTGTGCAGCCGGCCGGCGTCACCGATCGCCCGCAAGAGCGACATCGAGAGGGCTCCGGAGCCGACTCCGGCCTCGACCACGACCGCGCCGGGGAAGATATCCGCCATCTGGACGATCTGGCCCGCGTCCTTGGGGTAGACGACAGCGGCGCCGCGCGGCATGGACATCACGTAGTCGGAGAGCAGGGGCCGCAGGGCGAGGTACTCCACGTCGGCGGTGTTCGTGACGACCGAGCCGTCCGGGCGGCCGATGAGGTCGTCGTGGCGCAGGTATCCCCTGTGGGTGTGGAACTCGCGGCCCGGCTCGAGCGTGACCGTGTGCAGGCGGCCCTTGGGGTCGGTCAGCTGGACGCGCTCGCCGACCTCGAACACCCCGCGTCGGTGGTGTGGCTGGTCCTCGGGTGCCGGCGTCGCGGGGCTCGTCATGGCAGCACAGTCTAGGTGGCCCGTGCACCGCCCCTGACCAGCCGGCGCAGCACTGCTGCCTCGACCTCGTAACGGCTCTGCCGTCCGCCGGGGCCGCCGAAGAACCGCCGCCGCAGTGCTCCCTCCACCTCGATCCAGTCGCCGGCGTCGAGGCGCTGGGCCGTCCGGCGGGTTCGAGCCGACCAGCAGACGACGTCGATCGTGTCGACCTTCTGCCGGGGTGCCCGGTCCGCCTCGGCCCGACCGGTGCCGGGCCGGCGCGGGATGACGACCCGCAGGACCGCGATGCTGTCGCCGCTGGGGAGCACCCGCTCCTCGGGCGCGGCGGGCAGTCGCCCCCAGAGGATGACCTCGTTGCGTGGCGTCGGCTCTGCCGCCGTGGACGCCTCGCTCCTCGCTGGCGCTGTCATGTGCGCGTTCCTTCCCGGCCCGACCGTCGGGCCCGAGATCAGCGTCGCGGGAGAGCCGACTGGGGCGGCAGGCCACGTCCCGAGGCTGGGGACGACACCCCATACGGCGCGGGGGCTGTGGACAGGTTCAGCGCCGGCCGCGGCGTGCGAGCTCGGCGCCCACCACGTCGTTGACCCGCTCGGCCCGGGCGACACCGCGCACGCCCCTCGTCACCTCGTCGATGACCACGGCCACGGGAAGGGACCGCTCCCCCATGACCCGGACCAGGTCCGTGAGGACCGCGTCGGCCGGCAGCGCCACGACCCACTCGGGCCGCTCCGCCTGCAGGGCCGCGGCCACCGTCGTCGTGGCGCGGCGTGACTCGGGGATCTCGGAGATGGCCGAGCCGGGGACGACGCCGACGGGCCAGCCCCGCGCGTCCGTGCCGACGATGACGACGGCTCGTCCGCCGGACGAGGCCGACACGACCGCCTCTTCGACCGTGCTCGCGGTCGGGACGAGCACGGCGGGGTCCAGGACCGGGTCGACCGGTCCTGCCGTCGCCTCGTGGATATGGCCCGACCGGACCGCGTCCGACGCTCCCTTCCACAGGAAGACCGCGATGAGCACGGTCCACAGCAGGGTGGTGAGGTCGGGCTGATGCCCTCGAAGCAGCGGTACGCCGAGGATGTAGAGGACCGCGCCCACCGCCAGCACGCGGCCGAGCCAACCCGCGGCCACCAGCCCGGTGCCCTTCCTCCCCGTGGCCTTCCACACGAGGGCACTGACGATCTGGCCTCCGTCGAGGGGCAGCCCGGGCAGGAGGTTGAACAGGCCGACGAGCAGGTTGGCCCAGGTGACAACCCCGACCAGCAGCTGTGCAGTGGCGCCCGTGACGAAGGCCAGCAGGACGTAACCGAGGCCGGCGAGGAGCAGGTTCGCGAGGGGCCCCACGACGGCGATGACCGCGGTCGCGCCCGGGCGTGACCGCGTGGCGTCATAGACGGTGTGCCCGCCCCAGACGTCCGCCACGATGCGGTCGACCGGATGTCCGCTCCAGCGGGCCGCCAGCGCGTGCGCGGTCTCGTGGACGAGGACGGAGATCAGCAGGAGCACCGCATAGGCCAGCGCCACGACGTACCCGTAGGCGGAGCCGCGGCCCACAGCACCGAGGCGGGGGCCGAATGCCGCCACGATGACGATCGCGATGATCGGCCAGGACCGGCCGAGGAACATCGGCGTGCCACCCAGCGAACCCATCCGCCAGCCGTACGACGGCGACCGGTTCGCGCCCGCGGGTGTGCTCATGAGTGGGACACTACGGCACCGTCCTAGGTCGCCGGGCAGCGCTGTCGGTGGCACGTCGTACAGTCGGCGCATGGTCGCAGCCCTGTCACCCAGCCGGGCGTCGGACTTCATGACCTGTCCGATGCTCTACCGCTTCCGCGTCATCGACAAGCTCCCGTCCCCGCCCACGGCGGCGACGGCGCGAGGCACACTCGTGCACGCGGTGCTGGAGCGGCTCTTCGACCTGCCGACCGTCGAGCGCACGCTCGAGGCCGCCATCGGTCTCGTCCCCCAGGAGTGGGAGCGGCTCGTGACCGAGGAGCCCGACATGCTGACCCTGCTGACCGAGCACGACGGCCGCACCGACGAGTGGTTCCAGGGCGCCGGTGCCCTCCTGGAGACCTGGTTCGGCCTCGAGGACCCGACGCGTCTCGAGCCGGCCGAGCGGGAGCTCTACGTCGAGACCGACCTCGACGGCCTGGTGCTGCGGGGCTACGTCGACCGGCTCGATGTCGCGCCGGACGGCGCGATGCGCGTCGTGGACTACAAGACGGGCCGGTCACCGTCCGAGCGCTTCGAGGCGAAGGCGCTCTTCCAGATGAAGTTCTATGCCCTCGTCCTCTGGCGGCTCAGGGGGGAGGTCCCCCGGCTGCTCCAGCTGGTCTACCTGGGCAACGGCGAGGTGGTCCGCTACGCCCCCGACGAGCAGGACCTGCTCGGTGTGGAGCGCAAGGTCCGCGCCCTCTGGGCCGCGATCGAGCGGGCCGCGACCACCGGCGACTGGAGGCCGAGCCCGAGCCGGCTCTGCGACTGGTGTGAGCACCGGTCGCTCTGCCCGGCATGGGGTGGCACGCCTCCGCCGCTCCCCGAGGACGCGCCCGCGCGTGCCGTCGACCCGGCCAGGTCCGGTGAGGCCGAGCTCGTCGACTGAGCTCATCCACTGAGCCCAGCGCTGAGGGCCTGACCGGGCGTCGGGAAGACACTACGGTGTGGATGGCTCCGTGGGCACGACCTCGTCGAGCAGCGGCAGCAGGTCTTCCGGCCCGAGCCCGGCGAGAGTCGGGATCTGCACCGCTCCCGGCATCTCCGGGACGGGCACGACGTGCGGGATCGCGAGTGTCGGTACACCGGCCGCCGTGGCCGAGCGGACCCCGGCCGGTGAGTCCTCGAGGGCGACGCATGCGGCCGGCGGCACGTCGAGCAGGCGCGCCGCGGTCAGATAGGGCTCCGGATCGGGCTTGCCGCGGTGCACCTGGTCGCCGGTCACCATGCCACGGAACGCGCCGGGCGGCAGGTTCCCCACGACGGTGTCCGCGAGCGATCGCCACGACATCGTGACGAGGACGGACGGCACCCCGACCCGTTTGAGGTCACGGAGCAGCTCGCGGGCTCCCGGCCGCCACGGCACCTCGCCGCGGACCTGCTCGATCACCCTGCCGAGGAGGGCGTGCACGACCTCTTGGACCGTGAGCGCGAGGCCCGTCCGGTCGAGGATGATGCCGGCCGACACCTCGAGGGCGTTGCCGACGAGCGACTGGGCGTCCTCATGCGTCCACACCCCGCCGTGCTCGGCGACGAGTTCGTGCTCCGCACGCATCCAGTAGGGCTCGGTGTCGACGAGGGTCCCGTCCATGTCCCAGAGCACCGCGGCCGGGAGGTTCCTGCGGTCCATGGTCAGTCCTCGGGGTCGTAGGCCAGGTTCGCGGAGAGCCACCGCTCGGCCTGGGGCAACGTCCACCCCTTGCGCTCCGCATAGTCGACGACCTGGTCCTGGCCGAGCCGGCCCACGACGAAGTACTGCGACTGAGGATGCGAGAAGTACCAGCCCGAGACGGCGGCGCCGGGCCACATCGCCATACCGTCGGTCAGCTCGATTCCGGTGTTGGCTTGGACGTCGAGCAGCTCCCACAGCGTGCGCTTCTCCGAGTGCTCGGGACACGCGGGATAGCCGGGAGCCGGCCGGATCCCGGCGTACTGCTCCTTGATGAGCTGCTCGTTGGTGAGGTGCTCGTCGGGTGCGTAGGCCCAGAACTCCTTGCGGACCCGCTCGTGCATCCGCTCGGCGAAGGCCTCGGCCAGCCGGTCCGCGACCGCCTCGAGGAGGATCGCGTTGTAGTCGTCCAGGTCCTTCCGGTAGGCCGCCACCCGGTCCTGCACGCCGAGCCCGGCGGTCACTGCGAAGGCACCCACGTAGTCCCGTATGCCGCTCTCCTTGGGCGCGATGAAGTCGCCGAGCGAGCGGTTCGGGATGCCCTCGCGGTGCTGGCCCTGCTGACGCAGGTTGTGCAGCACGACGTGCGGCTGCGCGCGGGACTCGTCGAGGTAGACCTCGATGTCGTCGCCCACCGCGTTGGCCGGGAAGAGCCCGATCACGCCGTTCGCCCGGACCCATCTCCCGTCGATGGCCTGGTCGAGCATCGCCTGCGCGTCCTCGTACAGCTTGCGGGCGGCAGGTCCGCTCGCCGGGTTGTTGAGGATGTCCGGGAAGGATCCCTTCATCTCCCAGGCGTTGAAGAAGGGCTGCCAGTCGATGTACCGCCGGATCTCGTCGAGCGGGTAGTCGCGGAAGACCCGGACGTGCTGGGATGCGCCGCGCCGACCGGTGATCGGCGAGACGTCCTGGTCCTGCTGGAGCAGCATCCGGGGCCGCGGCGGACGGTAGCCGGTCCACTCGATCGGTGTCCGAGCCTCACGGGCCTGCTCGAGGGTGAGCAGCGGCCGGTCCTGCTTGGCGGCGTGCCGGGCACGGAGTGCGTCATAGTCGGCCTTGACGCCGGCGAGCAGCGCGGGCCGCTGCTCGTCGCTCAGCAGGGCCGCGGCCGTCGGTACCGACCGCGATGCGTCCTTGACCCAGATGACCGGCCCGTCGTAGCGGCCGTCGATCTTGACGGCGGTGTGCGCGCGGGAGGTGGTGGCGCCGCCGATGAGCAGGGGCAGCGTCATACCGGCCCGCTGCATCTCCCCGGCGAACGACGCCATCTCGTCGAGGGACGGCGTGATGAGGCCCGAGAGGCCGATCAGGTCGGCGTCGTGCTCCTTCGCCGCGTCGAGGATCTTCTGGGCCGGCACCATGACGCCGAGGTCGATGACCTCGTAGTTGTTGCACGACAGGACCACGCCGACGATGTTCTTGCCGATGTCGTGGACGTCGCCCTTGACGGTCGCCATGACGATCGTGCCGTTCGTGTCCTTCTGCCTGGCAAGCTCCGGGTTCTTCGCCTTCTCCTCTTCGATGAAGGGGATCAGGTAGGCGACGGCCTTCTTCATGACCCGGGCGCTCTTGACGACCTGGGGCAGGAACATCTTCCCGGCCCCGAACAGGTCGCCGACGACGTTCATGCCGTCCATGAGCGGGCCCTCGATCACCTCGATGGGCCGGCCGCCGGCGGCGGAGATCTCTGCCCGCATCTCCTCGGTGTCGGCCTCGACGTAGGTGTCGATCCCCTTGACGAGGGCGTGCGTGATCCGCTCCCGGACCGGCTGCCCGCGCCACTCCTCGTCCGTCGTCTCCTCTGGGGTCCCGGCCCTGTTGTATTGCTCGGCGACCTCGAGGAGCCGCTCCGCTGCGTCCGGGCGCCTGTTGAGGATGACGTCCTCGATCCGCTCGCGCAGCTCCGAGTCGACCTCGTCATAGACGGCGAGGGCCCCGGCGTTGACGATGCCCATGTCGAGGCCCGCCGCGATGGCGTGGTAGAGGAAGACCGCGTGGATCGCCTCGCGCACCGGGTTGTTGCCGCGGAACGAGAACGAGACGTTGGAGATGCCGCCGGACACGCGGGCGCCGGGCAGGTTCTGCTTGATCCAGCGGGTGGCCTCGATGAAGTCCCGCCCGTAGGAGGCGTGCTCCTCGATACCCGTCGCGACGGCGAAGACGTTGGGGTCGAAGATGATGTCCTCGGGCGGGAAGCCGACCTCCTCGGTCAGGATCCGGTAGGCCCGCGCGCACACCTCGGTCCGCCGCTCGAGGGAGTCGGCCTGGCCCTCCTCGTCGAAGGCCATCACGACGGCCGCGGCCCCGTACTTGCGCACGAGTCGGGCGTGCTCGACGAACTTGTCCTCGCCCTCCTTCATGGAGATGGAGTTGACGATCGGCTTGCCCTGGAGGCACTTCAGCCCGGCCTCGATGACCTCCCACTTCGAGGAGTCGACCATGACCGGCACCCGGCTGATGTCCGGCTCGCTCGCGACGAGCTTGAGGAACCGGTCCATCGCGGCAACGCCGTCGATCATGCCCTCGTCCATGTTGACGTCGATGATCTGCGCGCCGCTCTCCACCTGCTGTGCCGCGACCGACAGGGCGGTGTCGTAGTCGCCGTCCTTGATCAGCTTGCGGAAGCGGGCGGAGCCCGTGATGTTGGTCCGCTCACCGATGTTGACGAAGAGGCTGTCCTTCGTGATCGCGAGCGGCTCGAGGCCGGAGAGCCGCATCGCGGGGACGTGCTCGGCGGGGAGCCGCGGCGTGGCGTCCTTGGTCGCGTGGGCGATCGCCTCGATGTGGGCCGGTGTCGTCCCGCAGCAGCCGCCGACGAGGTTGACGAGCCCGCTCTCGGCGAACTCGCCGATCGTCGCCGCCATCGTGTCGGGCGCCTCGTCGTACTCGCCGAAGGCGTTGGGCAGGCCGGCGTTGGGGTAGGCCGACACGAAGGTGTCGGCCAGCCTCGCCAGCTCAGCGACATACGGGCGGAGCTCCTTGGCCCCCAGCGCGCAGTTGAGGCCGACCGCGATCGGCGCCACATGGCGCACCGAGTTCCAGAACGCCTCCGTCACCTGCCCGGAGAGCGTTCGCCCGGACGCGTCGGTGATCGTGCCGGAGATGACGACGGGCCAGCGTCGGCCCCGCTCCTCGAAGAGGGTCTCGAGGGCGAAGATCGCGGCCTTGGCGTTGAGCGTGTCGAAGATCGTCTCGACGAGGAGCAGGTCGGCGCCTCCGTCGACGAGGCCGGACGCCTGCTCGTGGTAGGCGGCGACGAGCTCGTCGTAGGAGACGTTGCGCGCGCCGGGGTCGTTGACGTCGGGAGAGATCGAGGCGGTCCGGTTCGTCGGGCCGATCGCGCCCGCCACCCAGCGCGGCCGCTCGGGAGTCGCGAACTCGTCGGCCGCCTCGCGGGCGAGCCGCGCGGCCTCCCGGTTCATCTCGTAGGCGAGGTCCTCGGTGCGGAAGTCGGCCTGGGCGATGCGGGTGGCGCTGAAGGTGTTCGTCTCGATGACGTCGGCGCCGGCCTCGAGGTAGGCCCGGTGGATGGAGCGGATGAGGTCGGGCTGGGTGAGCACGAGCAGGTCGCTGTTGCCCTTGACGTCGGCCGGCCAGTCCGCGAACCGGTCGCCCCGCCAGTCCCCCTCCCCCAGGCCCTCCCGCTGGATCATCGTCCCCATCGCCCCGTCGATGACGAGGATGCGCTCACGGAGCGCCGCAGTCAGCTCTGCGGCGGCGTCGGGACGGATGAGGCTGGAGTCCGACAACGGAGCCCCTCTCTGGCTGCACGGCAGCGGGTGGCGATTTGGGGGAACGCCTGATTCTACGAAACCGGCCGGGGTCGCCCCCGTGGCCGACCACGGACCGACCCGGGACACGGGGCGCGACCTGCGGTACGGCGCGGGGTACCGGCATTGGGTGGAGATGTGGTGTGAACCACGGCCACGACCATCGTCAAGGAGATCAGGTGCTCGAGTTCGAGGAGCTTCCGGAGCTGCACGATCCGATCCTCATCGCGGCCTTCGAGGGGTGGAACGACGCCGGGGAGGCGGCGACCGCCGCGGTGCGCCATCTCGCCGAGGTCTGGGACGCGGAGGTCGTCGCGGCCTTCGACCCGGAGGACTACTACGACTTCCAGGTGAACCGCCCGAGGGTCGTCAGCGAGGACGGTGAGCGGGTGCTGTCCTGGCCGACCACGCGCATCCTCGTCGCGACCGAGACCGGCTTCGCGCACGACGTGGTGCTCGTCCAGGGAATCGAGCCCTCGATGCGCTGGCGCGCCTTCTGCGTCGAGCTGCTCGAGCTCGCCGACCAGCTCGGCGTCGAGGCGATCCTGACGATCGGAGCGCTGCTCGCCGAGGTCCCGCACACGCGGCCCATCCCCGTCACGGCGACGGGCGAGGACGACTCGGTCCGTGCCCGCTACGACGTCGAGGCCAGCCGCTACGAGGGGCCGACGGGCATCGTCGGCGTGCTGACGCACATGGCAGATCAGCTCGAGATCCCGGCGCTCTCCGCTTGGGCGGCGGTGCCGCACTACGCCGGCGCGGCGCCCTCACCGAAGGCGACCTTGAGCCTGCTCAAGCGGGTCGAGTCGCTGCTCGGGATGCGCGTCTCGCATGGTGACCTCGAGGAGAACGCGCAGGCCTGGGAGCGCGGCGTCAACGAGCTCGCCCAGACCGACGACGAGGTGGCCGAGTACGTCCAGTCCCTCGAGGAGGCCCAGGACACCGCAGACCTTCCCGAGGCGAGCGGTGACGCGATCGCGCGGGAGTTCGAGCGGTACCTGCGAGGACGCGACGACGACGCCGGCCGCTGACACGCCCGCTTCGATCGGTCGAGCCGGAGCCAGGACGGGCACCCGGTTTCGTGAAGCGGGACGACCGGTCGACTAGAGCCGAACGCCGAGCAGGGCGTCGACGGCGGTGCGCAGCTGGCCCGGTGCCTCGGGGTCGACGCCGCCGCGCGTGAGCGCCAGGCACACCCACCGTTCAACTGCCGCGAGAGCTCGGGGGCTGACGAGTTCGTCGGCGAGGGCGGCCCGGATGTCGTCGATCGCCTGGTCGGGGTCGGGCCCCCGGTCCGCGAGCAGCGCCTCCCGCCACCGGGCCAGGCGCTCCTGTGCCCGGGCGAGGCCCTCGTCGGTCCACATCCAGTCCTCGGTGTGGTGGTGGTCGAGCAGCGCGAGGCGGATCGCCGCCGGGTCGACCCCGGCTCGACGGAGCGCGGAGACGAGGACGAGGTTGCCCTTCGACTTGCTCATCTTCTCGCCGTCGAGACCGACCATCCCCTGGTGGACGTAGGCGCCGGCGAAGCTCGGCGTCTCGGCCAGGACCTTGCCGTGCGAGGCGCTCATCTCGTGGTGCGGGAAGATCAGGTCGGTCCCGCCACCTTGCACGTCGATCGGGATCCCGAGCCGGTTCATCGCGATGCAGGCACACTCGATGTGCCACCCTGGACGGCCGGGCCCCAGCGAGCCCCCCTCCCACTCGGGTTCGCCGGGCCGCGCGGCACGCCACAGCAGGGGGTCGAGCGGTCCACGCTTGCCGGGCCGGTCGGGGTCGCCGCCTCGTTCGGCCGAGAGGGCCAACATCGTCGCCTCGTCGTAGTGGCCGACCGAGCCGAAGGTCGGGTCGCTCGTGACGTCGAAGTAGTAGTCGACCGCGCCCTCGATCCGGGCGTCGGCGGCCGGCACGGGGTATGCGGCGCCCCGGGTCACGAGCGTCTCGATCGGCCCGACGAAGCTGGGGATGCTCTCGACGGCGCCGAGGTAGGCATCGGGCGGGATGACGGCGAGGGCGGTCATGTCCTCGCGGAACAGGTCGATCTCCCGGACCGCCAGGTCCCGCCAGTCGATGCCGTCGCGCTCGGCTCGCTCGAGCAGCGGGTCGTCGATGTCCGTGATGTTCTGGACGAAGGTCACGGGGACACCCGAGTCGCGCAGGACGCGGCCGAGCAGGTCGAAGGTGACGTAGGTGGCCGCGTGTCCCATGTGGGTGGCGTCGTAGGGCGTGATGCCGCAGACATACAGGGTGGCCGTGTCGCCCTGTGCCGCCGGCACCTTGGTCCCTGTGGCGGTGTCGAGGACGACGACGCTGGGGGCTGCCCCGGGCAGGTCCGGGATGCTCGGCGAGGGCCACGACTTCACGCGCGAAGCCTATCTGCCGCGAGTGGCCCCACTCCCCGACCCCCTCGACGTCGCGGCGGGCCTCAGAGGGGCGGCCAGGGCACGGAGGGCCATCCGTGCGACGGGAGCGGGTGCCGGCCGCTGCGCAGCAGTGCCCGCGTCCGCTGGCCCAGGGCGGTAACGTCGTCCTCCGGCAGCAGCACCTCGAGCGCCGCTGCGACGGCGGACTCCTGCAGGCAGTCGAGCAGCCGGTTCAGCCGCTCCACGTCGGCCTCGGGCAGGGGGTCCCCCGCCCAGCCCCACAGCACCGTGCGCAGCTTGGGCGAGGCGTGGAAGCAGACCCCGTGGTCGATGGCCCAGAGCCGGCCCGCGTCGTCGCGCAGGCAGTGGGACCCCTTGCGGTCGGAGTTGTTCATCACGGCGTCGAGCACGGCGAGGGACCGGACGTCGGGCAGGTCCGCGTGCACGACGGTCACGTCCTGACCGGTCGGCGTCTCACCGTCGAACACCTCGAGCCAGCCGGGCGGCACCCGGCCGGCCGGGACGAGGTCGACCACGGCGTCGTCGGCGACGGGGTCGAAGGGGTCGCCGATCCAGAGCTGCACGGACCCGGGCCCGAGCGGCCCGTCGCGGAGGATCGTCGGGGGGACGAGGTCCCACCCACCCAGCCGGGACACGAGGTGCGCCGCGACCTCGCGTCCGGCGAGGGTGCCCTCGGGGAAGTCCCAGAGGGGGCGCTCACCACGCACTGGCTTGTAGATGACGTGCCGGTCGGAACCGGTGACCCGGCACAGCAGCGCCATGTTCGACGACTGGGCCACCCGGCCGACGACGTCGAGCTGCCCGGTCAGGTCCGGTTCGGCATCGGGAGGCAGACCGAGACCGCCCGGCTCAGCGCTTGTAGCCATTGGCCCGCGGGCAGATGTGCCCGCCGGGATCCAACGGCCCGCCGCAGAACGGGCACGGCGGCCGCCCGGCGGAGACGAGGGCGGTGCTGCGACGTGCGAAGGCCCGGGCGTCGGCAGGGGCCAGGGTCACCCGGAGCGAGTTGCGGTCGAGGCCGACCGCCGCGCCGTCGTCGTCGGGGAAGTCGTCGGGGTCGTGGTCGTGGCACTCGATCACGATGAGGTGGCGGTCGTCGTCCCACGACAGGGCGAGGGTCTGGACCCGCCAGTCCTCGTCGAAGGGGGTGATGAGCGGCTCGGAGTCCTCGGCCGCCCCTCCGGGCCGTCCCGGCTCGACCGCCTCGGCGGGGGCGAGCTGGTCCAGGACGTCGTTGATGCGGTCGGCGAGGATCTCGACCTGCTGCTTCTCCAGCGCGACCGTGACGAGCTGGGTGCCGTCGGTCGCCTGCAGGTAGAAGGCACGCTGCCCGGCGGGCCCGACGGTGCCCGCGACGAACCGCAGCGCAGGGTCGAACTCGTGCAGCGTCATGGATTCGACCCTATCCGACGGTTCCCGCACCGCCGCCGACCACCGCGTCGCCCTCCTGACCGCCGGCAGCCTCGGGGGGACGCAGTCCGGCGAGGTCCCCACCGGTGTCGTTGATCCGCAGCACGAGCGGCCGCCGGCTCGTGTAGTGCACGACGCTGACGGACCCCGGGTCGACCTGGATCCGCTGGAAGTCGTCGAGATGCGCCCCGACGGCGTGCGCGAGGAGCGACTTGATGACGTCACCGTGGGAGATCGCGACCCAGACGGCATGCGCCCCATGCTCGTTCGCGACCCGCTCGTCCGTCTCGCGGACGGCGCGCAGGGCCCGGGCCTGCATCTGCGCCAACGACTCTCCCTCGTATGCCGCCGAGCTGGGGAACGCTGCCTCGCTCGGTCGGTCCTGGACGACCTTCCACAGCTCGTCCCGGGCGAGCTCGGAGAGGGGCCGTCCGGTCCACGCGCCGTAGCGGCACTCCCCCAGGCCCTCGTGGACGCTGCGGGCGACCGGCCCGAGGACCGCGGCGATCCGGTCGCCCGTCTGGACGCACCGGTCGAGCGGTGAGCTGACGATCCGGCTCACCTCCAGGCCCGCAGCCGCGACGCGCTTGCCGACCTCGTCGGCCTGGCCCTCCCCCGTCGCGTCGAGGAACACCCCCGGCATCCACCCCGCCAGCGTGCCGGCCGTGTTGGCACTCGACCGACCGTGGCGGACGAAGAGGACAGTGGGCACCCGGCCAGCGTAGACACTCGCCCGGTGAGCGGCATACGGACTGCGCCGCGGCGCGGCCCGATCCATGGTGAGGTAGGAGGGTGATCGTGGATCAGGCCATCTACCGCGACGGGCGCCGCCACCCGTGCGCCCACCTCAGCGACGAGCTCGACCGGCTGCGCGAGGGCGAGGACGGCTTCCTGTGGATCGGCCTCAAGGACCCGACCGACGAGGAGTTCGGGCTCGTCAACCGGCAGCTGCACCTGCACCCGCTCGCCGTCGAGGACGCCGTCAAGGGGCACCAGCGGCCCAAGATCGAGCAGTACGAGTCCTCGCTCTTCGTGGTCCTCAAGACGCTGCGCTACATCGACCGGACGAGCGACATCGAGACGGGCGAGCTGATGCTCTTCATCGGCGAACGGTTCGTGGTGACGGTCCGGCGCGGCGAGGGCAACCCCCTCGCCGCGGTGCGCCAGGCGCTCGAGAGCGACCCGAGCCGCTTGCAGTTCGGGACGATGGGGGTCCTCCACGCGGTCATGGACTCCGTCGTCGACAACTATCGGAGGGTCGACAGGGAGATCCAGCACGACCTCGAGCAGATCGAGCAGGACGTCTTCGGCAGCCCGGCAGGCGGCGACGCCAACGTCATCTACCGCCTGAAGCGGGAGGTCCTCGAGTTCCGGCGCGCGGACGGCCCCCTCGCTGAGGGGCTGAAGGAGTTCATGGCGCGGGGGCAGGGGCGCGCGTTCGATACGGACCTGCAGCACCTGTTCCGGGACGTCGAGGACCACCTCCGCCAGGTCGGCGACCACGTCGACGCGTACGACCGGCTCCTCTCCGACGTCCTCAACGCCCACCTCGCCGGCGTCTCGGTCCAGCAGAACGAGGACATGCGCAAGATCTCGGCCTGGGTGGCGATGGGCGCGGTGCCGACTCTCATCGCCGGCATCTACGGGATGAACTTCCACTCCATCCCCGAGCTCGACTGGAGCCTCGACCTCGGCGGGCACGAGATCTACTTCGGCTACTTCCTCGTGCTCTGCCTCATGGGCGGCATCGTCTTCACCCTGTACCGCTTGTTCAAGCGGTCCGGCTGGCTCTGACGGCCCTGCCCCGGCGGAGCCCACGGCTCAGCCGGCGCCTCAGGTCGCGCTCATCCAGCCGACGCCGAGGACGACGGCGAGCACGATGCCGAGCAGCACGCGGTACCAGACGAAGGCGAGCAGGCTGTTGTTCGCGACGAAGCGGAGCAGCCACGCGATCGAGGCGTAGGCCACGACGAAGGCGATGACGATGCCGACGAGCATCTGCCCTGCCCCGAAGGCCGAGAGGTGCTCGCGCTCCTGGACCGCCTCGAAGAGGCCGGCAGCGGTCAGCGCCGGGATGGCGAGGAAGAAGCTGAGCCGGGTCGCGGTCACGCGGTCGATGCCGCGCGCCAGTCCCGCGGAGATCGTCGCACCCGAACGGGACACACCCGGGATGAGGGCGAAGCACTGCGCGAGCCCGATGACGAGGCCGTCGAGTGGAGTGACGCTCTGCTCGCCGCGGACCACGCCCCGCCGGTCGAAGGTGGAGTGCATGCGCTCGGCGACGACCATGACCGCGGACCAGAGGACGAGAGCGGCGGCAACCACCCAGAGGCTGCGCAGGCCCCCCGTGATGACGTCCTTCGCGAGGAACCCGACGATGCCGAGCGGGATCGAGCCGACGATGACCGCCCAGGCGAGCCCGTAGTCGGGCTCCTGTCGCGCCTCCGCGCTCCCGAGCCCCCGGAACCAGGCGCCCGCGAACCGCACGATGTCCTTGAGGAAGTAGATCAGCGTGGCGAGGATTGCGCCGAGCTGGATGATCGCGGTGTATGCGGTGACCGCCGGGTCGTCGACCTGGAGGCCGAGCAGCTTCTCGGTGATCGTCAGGTGGCCGGTCGAGGAGACCGGCAGGTACTCGGTCAGGCCCTCGACGATGCCGAGGATGATGGCGTCGAGGTAGCTGAGGTCAGACACGGGTCACTCCGCAGGGTCGGTCGGGTCGTGGATGCGGCCGCGGCGCGCCTCTAGGGGCGGAGCCAGTCGGGAAGCCTAACCGCTGGCCGGCATCATCTCGGCCAGGGCCCGAAGCACGGCGCGTTGGCCCTCGCCGTTCGGCGCTTGGGGAGAGACGGCCAGCGTGGTGACGCCGGCGTCCGCGTAGCGGCCGATCCGCTCGGCGACCCGGTCCGCGGGACCGAGCAGGGCGGTCTCGTCGATGAACTCGAACGGGACGGCGGCCGCCGCCTCACGGTGCTGTCCGGCGAGGAAGAGGTCCTGGATCCGGGCGGCCTGCTCCTCGTACCCCATCCGGCAGGCGAGCTGGTTGTAGAAGTTCTTCTCGCGCGACCCCATCCCGCCGATGTAGAGGGCGCAGTAGGGCCGCACGACGTCGGCGGCCCGCTCGACGTCGGCGTGCAGCACGACCGGCGCGGTGGCGACGACGTCGAACCCGGCCATCGGTGACGCCCCCTCGGCGTGGCCGGAGGCCCGGCGGCCCTTCTCGATCGCGGCCAGGAGGTCGCCGGAGTGCTCCGGGCTGAAGAAGATGGCGAGCCACCCGTCGGCGATCTCGCCCGTCAGCTCGAGGTTCTTCGGCCCGACCGCGGCGAGGTAGACCGGCAGGTCGGGTCGGTGCTCACGGATCGTCAGTCGGAGCGCCTTGCCCGGCCCGTCGGGCAGCGGCAGGGTCCAGAAGCGACCCTCGTGCTCGACCGTCCGCCGGGCCAGCGCCGCCCGCACGATCTCGACGTACTCACGGGTCCGTGCCAGGGGCGCCTCGAACCGGACCCCGTGCCAGCCCTCGCTGACCTGCGGGCCCGACACGCCGAGACCGAGCTGGAACCGGCCACCGGAGAGGGTGTCGAGCGTGGCGGCCGTCATCGCGGTCATCGCCGGCGTCCGCGCCGGGATCTGGAGGACCGCACTGCCGAGGCGTACGCGTTCGGTCCGGGCGCCCACCCAGGCAAGGACCGAGACGGCGTCCGAGCCGTAGGCCTCGGCGGCCCACACGCTGTCGAAGCCCAGCCGGTCCGCGAGGACCGCGTTCTCGATGAGGTCGGTGGGGGCGCTGCCGGGCCCCCAGTAGCCGAGGTTCAGGCCGAGTCGCATGGGGCCGAGGCTAGCGGTCCACTACCGTGCCGTCTCATGCAGCACCGTCGGCTCGGTCAGTCCGGCCTCTCCGTCTCCAGCCTCGCCCTCGGCACCATGACGTGGGGCCACGCCGTCGACCTCCACGAGGCGTCCGAGCACGTACGCGCCTTCGTCGACGAGGGCGGCACCCTCATCGACACCGCCTACGGATACGGCGGCGGCACTGCCGAGTCGATCCTCGGCACGATCCTGCGCGAGACCGTGAGCCGCGAGGACGTCGTCGTCTGCACGAAGGCAGGCATCTCCAGGCACGGCGACGAGCGGCGGGTCGACCTGTCCCGTCGGGCCCTCATGGCACAGCTCGACGCCTCGCTCGGTCGCCTCGGCACCGACCACGTCGACGTCTGGCTCGCCCACACGTGGTCCGACGAGGCCCCTCTGGCCGAGACGCTGTCCGCGCTCGAGTGGGCGGTGACGACCGGCCGCGCCCGCTACGTCGGCGTCTCGAACTACGCGGGGTGGCAGTCCGCGCGCGCGGTCACCCTCCTCGAACAGGCGCGGATCCCGTTGGTGGTCAACCAGGTCGAGTACTCACTCGTCTGCCGCTCCCCCGAGTCCGAGGTCGCGCCGGCTGCCGCTGCGCTGGGCTTCGGGCTGCTCGCGTGGTCACCGCTCGCCCGTGGGGTGCTGACCGGGAAGTACCGCAGGGGGATCCCGTCGGGGTCCCGCGCCGCCTCGCACGACTTCCCGCGCTTCGCGGAGCGGTTCCTCGACGAGCGGAGCGCCCGGATCGTCGAAGGGGTGGCGACGGCAGCCAAGGGACTGGAGGTGTCACCGGCCGAGGTGGCGCTGGCGTGGGTGCGCGACCGGCCCGGCGTGACGGCCCCCATCGTCGGGGCCCGGACCCTCGCCCAGCTCCGCACGGCGCTAGCGAGCCAGGACCTCGTCCTGCCG
>NZ_JBQCCV010000304.1:0-2444 GCF_051961875.1 Intrasporangium sp.
CCGGCAGCACGACCGGGTCGGGCCCCGAGCGGTCCACCACCCCGATGGTCGAGAGACGCCGCACCCCACCGGCGCGCGAGACGTGGAGGACGACCGCGATGGCCGCGGCGAGCTGGACCCGCACCGCCTCCGGTCCGAGCCCGGCCAGGGCACCGAGCGCCTCGAAGCGCGCGACCACGTCCTGCGCGGTGTTGGCGTGGACCGTCCCGCACCCGCCCTCGTGCCCGGTGTTCAGCGCCGCGAGGAGCTCACGTATCTCCGCCCCACGCGCCTCGCCGAGGACGATGCGGTCCGGCCGCATCCGGAGTGCCTGGCGCACCAGGGTCGTCAGGGTCACCTCGCCGATCCCCTCGACATTCGGCGGCCGGGTCTCGAGCCTGACGACGTGGGGATGGTCGACGTAGAGCTCGCGAACGTCCTCGACGACGAGCAACCGCTCGCGGGGCTCGACGACCCCGAGCAGCGCCGCGAGCAGCGTTGTCTTCCCGGCACCGGTCCCGCCCGACACGACGAACGCGAGCCGCCGCTCGACGAGCCGACGCAGCACGGCGGCGAAGGACCCGGGAAACATCCCCAAGCCCTCGAGGTCGTCGAGCGAGAGGTGTCGCCGAGCCGGCACCCGGATCGTGATGTGGGCACCACCGGCGACCAACGGCGGCAGCACCGCGTGCAGCCGCGCCCCCGACGGCAGCTGCCCATCGACCCAGGGGCTCGCGTCGTCGAGACGCCGCCCGGACGCACCCGCCAGCCGGATCGCAAGCGCCCGCACCACGTCCCCCTGGAGCCGTGCGCCCACCCACTCGGGTCCACCACCCCGGTCGACCCAGACCCGGCCGTCGCCGTTGACGCCGACGTCGGTCACCTCCGGGTCGGCGAGCCACGGGTCCAGCGGACCGGCACCCAGCACGCGGGCGGACAACGCCTCGGCCGACGCCTCGACCCGCGTCAGGCCGAGCGCTCCCACCTCCTCTCGCGCGACGTCGACGACCCGCTCCCGGTCGGGCAGCTGCCCCGCCCGGGCGTGCTCCCACATGGCGGGGCTCAGGCTCATGCGGTCCTCCCGAGCTCGCCGGCGACCGTGACGAGCCGGAGCAGCAGCCGGTCGGCGAGCGCCACGACCGGGCCCCGTCCCCGATGCCCCGGCGGCACACCGTCGGCCACCTCACCCGCGAGCTTCCCGTCCTCACCGAGCATCCCGACGACCTCGACGTCCAGCTCGTCGATGACGATGTCCTCGAGCTCCCCCGCGCCTGGTCCTCGGAGGACGACCCACGGGTCGGCACCGAGTGCCTGGAGAGCGGGCAGCACCGTCGCGGCGGCGGCGAGCTCCGGCGTACGAGTGCCGACGACCACGACGACCGCGTCAGCCTCGGCGGCGACGACCTGCAGCACCCTCTCGTCCCGACACGTGTCTGCAACCGTGACAGCGTGGGCGTCGGCCAGCCCGGCGAGGATGTCGGGCACCCGCGCAATCCACGTCACCGGATCGAGCTGCAGGTCGGTCCCACCGATGCCGGTGGCATTTGGCATGGCCAGCACCGGCACCCCGAGCACCGACGGCAGCCGCGCCGCGAGCCGCTCCCCGTCGACGATGCCGGAGGCCTCGCGCAGCTGGTCCCAGCGCCAGCCCGGCTCCTGCTCGATCCCGAAGGTGACGTCCAGGCCACCCGACCACGGGTCGAGGTCGACGGCGACGGCGCTGCGTCCGGCAGCACAGGCGCGGACGGCCAGCGCCGCCCCGAGCGAGGTGGCGCCGACGCCGCCCGACGCGGCCAGCACGGCGATGATCTGTCCCATGCCTCGACCCTGCTCCGCGGCCGACGCCCCCGCGAGCCGCTCGTCGCGACCGGTGGACAACAGGACCGGTGGCCGGAGGGATGTGGACAAGCCTCGTCCAGGAAAGGCGGTGGCCCCGGTCGGGGGGGTCGACCGGGGCCACCTCACGCTTCTGGCGCCGGGGGGGAGGCTCCAGCCGCGCGGCGCTCAACCCCGAAGGGGAGCGCTATGACCATCGTGTTACTACACCCGAACAAATGCAAACCGGCGCGCGTGTCGGCGAGGTCATGTCCACTCGTTGGGATTCGCGCTCGATCCCACGTCCGTTGCCAACGCGAGGCGCCCCCGGATCGCGGACATGATGGAGGCCCCGCAACCGCTGTCGTGGGGCCTCCCCGAGAGATCCGGCTACCAAGCGTGCACAGTGCCTGTCGCCCCGGTTCTGTCCCCGGGGGTGGACGGTTCAAAGTGAACTGCTCTCACGTGGGTACCTGGTCTCACCTCGGTCTGTCACTCTTGCCGTGGACCCGGGCCGACGCCTCTCGGCGTTGTGGTTCCTGAACCATGTCTACCCCACCCCCGTTCGGGGGGCTAGGGTTTCGCGGACCGCTCGGGAAGTTCTGTCCCCTACCCCAGACAGCCCCGTATGCCGCTCGTCGCCGACCGCT
>NZ_JBQCCV010000305.1:0-3235 GCF_051961875.1 Intrasporangium sp.
CAATCCGGGGGGGCGCCGGGCCCTAGGGGCCGGGGCGCCCCGTCGCTTTGAGGTGACGCTCGGGCACACGCTACGCTGTGTCCTCGGCTCGGCTATTGGAGTTCGACTTTCCGTGAGGACGGGTGGTCGACGCAGGTCGGCACACACACCGTCTACGGAACGAGGGCAACGATGGGCTCTGTCATCAAGAAGCGCCGCAAGCGCATGGCGAAGAAGAAGCACCGCAAGCTGCTGCGCAAGACGCGTCACCAGCGTCGCAACAAGAAGTGATCACCCGAGCGTGATCTCCCGCGGGCCTCGCCCGCGGCCCCACGACCCTCGCCATTGGCGGGGGTCGTTCTGTATCCGGACGCGGTGGACCGGCTCGCGCTGGGTAGGCTCGGGGATGCGGGTTTGGCACCCGTGACACTGGGGCGGGTAGGAGGTGCCAGATGGCCAGGGTCGTGCTCATGACGGGAGTCTCGCGCTACCTCGGCGGGCTCTACGCGAGACGGCTGTCGACCGACCCGTCCATCGAGCGGATCCTCGCCGTTGACGTCGTCCCGCCGCCGCACCCGATCGGCCGCGCCGAGTTCGTCCGGGCGGACATCCGCAACCCGATGATCGGGCGGATCATCGCGCAGGCGGAGGTCGACACGGTCGTGCACATGAACGTCATCGCGACCCCGAAGGACACCGGCGGCCGGGCGACGCAGAAGGAGATCAACGTCATCGGCACGATGCAGCTGCTCGCGGCGTGCCAGAAGGCCCAGTCCGTGCAGCGCCTCGTGGTCAAGTCGACGGCCGCGGTGTACGGCTCCTCGCCGCGGGATCCGGCCGTCTTCACCGAGGACATGAGTCCCAAGGCGATGCCGCGCAGCGGCTGGGGCAAGGACTCTGTCGAGGTCGAGGGCTACGTGCGCGGCTTCTCCCGACGGCGGCCGGACGTCGAGATCAGCCTGCTCCGGTTCGCCAACGTCATGGGGCACGGCATCCGCACGGCGCTCACGGACTACTTCTCGTTGCCGATCATCCCCGTGCCGCTCGGCTTCGACGCCCGGTTCCAGCTGCTCCACGAGTCCGATGTCACCGAGGCCATGGTCCGGGCCACGACCGGGCCCTCCGTCGGCATCGTCAACGTCGCCGGGGACGGCTTCCTCACGCTGCTGCAGTGCGCCGCGCTGTTGCGGCGTCCCATCGTGCCCGTGCCGCTGCAGGCCGCCGGAGCCGTGGGCAGTGCCATCAAACAGACCGGTATGGCGGACTTCTCGGCAGACCAGATGGCCTTCCTCGCCTTCGGCCGCGGCATCGACACGACGCGTATGCGCACCGTCCTCGGGCTGGAGCCCGCCTACACGACGAGGGCCGCGTTCGAGGACTTCGGGAGCCGGCTGCGCGGCACCGTCCCGGGCGCCGACGACGTCGGTGACGCGGTGACCGGAGCAGCGGCAGGAACGGTGGCCGCCATCTCTCGTGTCCTGGAGAGGATCCAGTCATGAACGAGCCCGACAAGACGACGGGCCGTCGCCCTCGCTCGGAGGGGGCCTTCGCGGCGGGTGCCGCCCGGGCCAGCGGCGAGCGGCGCCGCCGGGCCGGCACCCCACTCATCCCGACCGACCCCGTGGAGGTCAGCACGGCCCGCCGGGTCGCCGCGACCTCGGCACCGGACGACACGCCCGACGAGACGCAGCCCTCGTCCACGCCACGGGAGCCGGTCACGCCGGCCAAGGCGTCGGGTGAGGGCAAGCGCCCGAGGCGGGCTGCCATGAAGCGGTCGGCGGGGACCACGCGCCCGGGGCCGGCTCCTGCCGGCGGCCGGGGCGATGCCGACCCAGGTGCGCGCCGGGTGGGCGCCACCGGGGAGCGCGCGGACCGGGCGCGTCTGCGGTCGGTGCCGCCGCCGAGCGACGACCCAGCGCCGGGCGGGGACGAGGAGCGCAGGCTCCGGGAGTCGGCGCGGGCGCTGTCGGCCAGGGCCGTGGCGAGCGCCGCCGCACAGGCCTCCGGGACCGCAGAGAAGCTCGTGGCCCGCTTCCTCGACGCCGCCGACACCTCGTCGGACATCCGGCCGAGTGTCCCCGAGCTCGTCTCGCTCGCCGTGGACGTCCTGCGCGCCGCCGCGACGAGCTCGGGCGTGCCGGCCGCCGACGTCGAGCGGCAGGTCGCCGAGACCCTCGCGTACGTCCGTCGCCGGCTCATGGGCGACGTGTCCGTCGACGAGTTCGGCTTCGACGAGGACTTCACCCGACACGTCTACCTGCCCCTGCTGCGACCCCTCTACAAGAAGTGGTTCCGCGTCGAAGTGAAGGGGATCGAGCACATCCCGGCGACGGGTGGCGCCCTCGTCGTCGCGAACCACTCGGGCACCGTCGCGCTCGACTCGCTCATGACCCAGGTCGCGGTCCACGACGAGCATCCTCAGCACCGCCACCTGCGGATGCTCGGTGCCGACCTCGTCTTCCAGACGCCGTTCATCGGCGCCATGGCCCGCCGGTCGGGCTCCACCCTGGCGGCCACCACCGACGCCGAGCGGCTCCTCGGCAAGGGTGAGCTCGTCGGGGTCTGGCCCGAGGGGTTCAAGGGCGTCGGCAAGCCGTTCAGCGAGCGCTACAAGCTGCAGCGGTTCGGCCGCGGCGGTTTCGTCGCCGCCGCCCTGCGCGCCGAGGTGCCGATCGTGCCGTGCTCGATCGTCGGCGCGGAGGAGATCTATCCGATGCTCGGGAACATGCCGACGGTAGCCCGGTTGCTCGGAGTGCCCTACGCGCCCATCACCCCGACCTTCCCGTGGCTCGGCCTGCTCGGGCTCGTCCCGCTGCCGAGCAAGTGGCTCATCGAGTTCGGCCCGCCCGTCGACACGAGTGCGCTGGGTCCCGAGGCCGCCGACGACCCGATGATCGTGTTCGACCTGACCGACCAGGTCCGCGAGACGATCCAGCAGACGCTCTACAGCCTCCTGATGCAGCGCACCTCGGTCTTCATCTGATGCACCGTCCTCGTCGAGTGAGCAGTTGGTCCCAGGCGCCTCATGAGTTTTGGGGCGGGTGGGGCGGAGCGCTCACTCGACGCTGTGACGGGTGGGGCGGGGCGGTCACTCGACGTGTGGGTATGGCCCGTCGAGTGAGCAGTTCGTCTCAGGCGCCTCATGAGTTTGGGGGCGGGTGGGGCGGAGCGCTCACTCGACCCTGTGACGGGTGGGGCGGGGCGCTCACTCGACGTGTGGGTATGTCCCGTTGAGTGAGCAGTTCGTCTCAGGCGC
>NZ_JBQCCV010000306.1:0-3420 GCF_051961875.1 Intrasporangium sp.
TCGGTCGTCCTCGCCGCCGGCTGGGGCTACGGCGCGCCGAGCCGCGTCGGTGCCGGCCTCGCGGTGCTCGGCGTCGGCGTCGCGGTGTGGTCGGCGGCCCTGGAGCGGCGCCGCGCCTGAGGCACCCTCACGGCATTTCGCCCCAACTGCCGTGTGCGGGCTCCGCGGCCGCGGTAGGAAGTGGTCCGCACGGCTCGCGGACTCAGCGCTCGCCGTCGACGTCCTGCGTCTCATCGGCGGGCACCTTGACGGTGAAGGCGGGCTCGAGGCCTGTAGCGCGCCGGTCGATGCCGGCCACCTCGACCATCGGGGTGGGCTGGAAACCGACGTGGGCCGGGAGCCGGTGCTGCGTGGGGTCGACGGGCTGGCGCCAGGGCCAGGGGTCTCGCGGGCGCCAGAGGAGCCTGCCGTGTCGGCGCCGGTCGCGCAGCGCGTGCATGCGCCAGACCAGGACGGGGTGCGTCGACAGGGCGTTGGCCATCCAGACGAAGAAGCCCGGCTCGGTCACGGCGCGGTCCGCCATCGCGTCGACATCGACGGAACGGTTGAGGTACTTGCCACCGGCGAGCGTCGCCATCGCGAGTCTCGCGCCCTGCGGCACGATGGCGTGGCCGTAGTTGTCCGCGGTGTACTCCTGGGCGCGGCTCAGGGTCGTCCCGATGAAGGGTATGTACTGCGAGGCGAACGTCCCGAGCACGCGCCAGTAGCTGGTGTGCCCGGCCGCGATGTGACCCACCTCGTGGGCGATGACGAAGCGCAAGGCGTCCGGGTCGCGCGCCGCCCCGCCGACCTCGAGCAGGTCGCTGTAGACGACGACGAACCGGCGAAACCCGTGGCCCGAGGCGGCGGCGTTGATGATCCCGTTCCCGAGCACGACGTAGGCATCGGGGACGTAGGGGAGGCCGGAGCGGGCCGCTGCGTCGACGAGCATGGCGTGCGCCTCGGGGAACTGCTCCACGGTCAGCTTGATCCCGTTGAGACGCTGCTGCGCCCAGAACTGCCCGCGCGCGAACCAGACCAGCAGGGGAGCGAGCACGAGCAGGACGGCATAGATGTCGGGGTCGCGATCCTCGGCGGCGGCCGCGACGAACTCGGAGAGGGCCCAGAACAACACGAGGATCGAGGTGACGATGGCGACGACGAGGGCGAGGATCTCGAGGCGGTGCCGGACCGCCCGTCGCATCGGCACCTGCGATCCCGGGGGAGCGGCGAGTCGGGCCATCGGTTTCGGTCGCATGGCGGTCATTCTCGCGCAGGGCCGCCAGGGATCGGCCCGATCGTCAGCACGTCATTCGAGCCACTCGGTCTCGAAATGGTCGTTGGCGTGGATGTGGAGCGCTTCGTACCCGTCGGGACCGGTCGAGAACTTGTGCGGCGTGTCCTTCGGCACGACGAGGATCTGGCCGGCCCGTCCGACGACCTGCTCGGTGCCGATCGTGAAGGTTGCGGAGCCGCGCCGGATGACGAACGTCTCTGCGTAGGTGTGCTGGTGCAACCGGGGACCGGCCCCCTCACGGTCCGTCCACTCGAGGATGAGAGACAGGCCCGCGCCACCCGGAAGGCGCTCGTAGTTGTCCGTCCAGTGCTCGCCGCCGTCCCGCCCGTCGGGTCGGTTGATGACGTATCCGTCCATCGGCACACGCTAACGGCGGCGACGGGGCGCGGAGGCCTTTCGTCGTGAAGCGGCCTCTCGACGCGAGCGGACCTCAGCACTGACGACGCGCCCGGCGGGAGTCGGCCTGGCACGCGAAGGGGGTGAGCGGCATACCCGAAAAGCGTGGGAGACTGACCCCTCGGGGGCGACGGCCCCCGCGAGAGCCCCCAACCCCTGTCTGCGAGGTCTGTCCCACCGTGTCGCCCATGGCCCGCTCCGCGCTTGCGCCCAACGCAACGCCGCCGGACCTGATCCGCAACTTCTGCATCATCGCGCACATCGACCATGGCAAGTCGACGCTCGCCGACCGGATGCTCCAGCTCACCGGTGTCGTCGAGGAGCGCTCGATGCGCGCGCAGTACCTCGACCGGATGGACATCGAGCGGGAGCGCGGCATCACGATCAAGAGCCAGGCCGTGCGGATGCCGTGGACGGCCAAGGACGGGGCAGGCGCCGACATCACGTATGCCCTCAACATGATCGACACCCCGGGGCACGTCGACTTCACGTATGAGGTGTCCCGCTCGCTCGCCGCGTGCGAGGGGGCGGTCCTGCTCGTCGACGCTGCTCAGGGCATCGAGGCGCAGACCCTCGCGAACCTCTACCTCGCGATGGAGAACGACCTCACGATCGTCCCGGTGCTGAACAAGATCGACCTGCCGGCAGCCCAGCCGGAGAAGTACGCCGACGAGCTCGCGCGGCTCATCGGCGGCGAGCCGGAGGACTGCCTCCGCGTCTCCGGGAAGACCGGCGAGGGCGTCGAGGCGCTCCTCGACACCATCGTCGAGAAGCTCCCCGCGCCGACGGGCGACCCGCAGGCGCCGGCCCGCGCGATGATCTTCGACTCGGTCTACGACACCTACCGGGGGGTCGTCACCTACGTCCGTGTCGTCGACGGCAACCTCAACCCGCGCGAGCGGATCCTCATGATGTCGACGAAGGCGACCCACGAGCTGCTCGAGATCGGCGTCATCAGCCCCGAGCCGGTGCCCTCGAAGGGCCTCGGGGTGGGTGAGGTCGGCTACCTCATCACCGGGGTCAAGGACGTGCGCCAGTCGCGTGTCGGTGACACGGTGACGAACTCGAGCCGGCCGGCGCGTGACGCGCTCGGGGGATACCGCGACCCGAAGCCGATGGTCTTCTCGGGGCTCTATCCCATCGACGGGTCGGACTACCCCGCCCTGCGCGACGCTCTCGACAAGCTCAAGCTCAACGACGCCGCGCTCGTCTACGAGCCGGAGACCTCGGCCGCGCTCGGCTTCGGCTTCCGGTGCGGCTTCCTCGGCCTGCTCCACCTCGAGATCGTCCGGGAGCGGCTCGAGCGCGAGGGGGGCCTCGATCTCATCTCCACCCAGCCGAACGTCGTCTATGACGTGACGCTCGACGACGGCAGCCACGTCCACGTGACGAACCCAAGCGAGTTCCCCGACGGCAAGATCGCCGAGGTGAGCGAGCCGGTCGTCCGGGCGACGATCCTCGCGCCGAGCGAGTTCATCGGGGCGATCATGGAGCTCTGCCAGTCCAAGCGCGGGACGCTGCGGGGGATGGACTACCTGTCCGAGGACCGCGTCGAGATGCGCTACACGCTGCCGCTCGCCGAGATCGTCTTCGACTTCTTCGACCAGCTGAAGTCCCGGACGCGGGGCTACGCCTCGCTCGACTACGAGCCGGACGGGGAGCAGGTGGCCGACCTCGTCAAGGTCGACATCCTCCTGCAGGGCGAGCAGGTCGACGCCTTCTCGGCCATCGTCCACAAGGACAAGGCG
>NZ_JBQCCV010000307.1:0-56150 GCF_051961875.1 Intrasporangium sp.
CCGCCCCCCCCCTGGGACGCCGCCCCCCCTCGCCCTGTTCCGGCGGGTGCGCAGTCCGTACCGTCCGTCCCCGCGGCGGGGGTGGCGTCCGGGGGTGGGGGGGGGGGGGGGAGAGGCGCGGGGAGAGTGGTGGGGGCAGAGACACCCGTGGGACGCAGCGCTCACTCGACCTGTTCAGTCGAGTGAGCAGTCCGTCACTTCCGTCCCAGCCGCGCGGGCGCCCGCGCGGCTGGGTGACGCACTCCGTCAGCCGTCGACGTGGTCGAGCCCGATGTCGAGGACCGGTGCGCTGTGTGTGATCCAGCCGGCCGAGAGGAGGTCGACACCGGCCTCCGCGAGGGTGGGCGCGGTGTCGACGGTTATCCGTCCGGAGGCCTCCGTCACCATCCGGCCCGCGACCATCGCCACCGCCTTGCCGGTCGTCTCGGGCGACATGTTGTCGAGGAGCACGGCGTCGACCGGGTCGAGCAGCAGCTCCTCCAGCTGCTCGAGGCTGTCGACCTCGACCTCGATCGACACGAGGTGGCCAACGGCATCCCGGACCCGCCGGACCGCCTCCGTGACCGAGCCTGCGACCGCGATGTGGTTGTCCTTGACGAGCACCGCGTCGTCAAGGCCAAAGCGGTGGTTGAAGCCTCCCCCGGCGCGCACGGCATACTTCTCGACCGCGCGAAGGCCCGGCGTCGTCTTCCGGGTGCAGGCGATCCGGGCGTGCGTGTGAGCGACCGCATCGACGAGCGAGGCGGTTGCCGTGGCGATTCCGGACAGGTGCCCGAGGAAGTTCAGCGCCACTCGCTCGGCCGTGAGCAGTGAGCGGGCCCGCCCCTCGACCGTTGCGATGCGGTCGCCGGGCTCGACCCGGGCTCCGTCGGGGACATGGACCGTGAAGGTCACCGACGGGTCGACGAGGGTGAACGCCAGGCGGGCCAGGTCGAGCCCGGCGACCGTCCCCGTCTCGCGGGCGGCGAATACGAACGTGTGGTGGATCTCGGCGCCGATGACCGCGTCCGTGGTGAGGTCGCCGGCCCGGCCAAGGTCCTCGAGGAGGGCCGCCTTGACGAGGGGTTCGAGGATGAGGTCGGGCAGCGCAGCAAGGGTCATCGAGGTCTTCCTTCGAGGGTGATGTCGGTCGGAATCGTGGCGGCGAGTGACGGAGTGCTCACTCGACGATGGGCTTCCCTGAGCCGAGTGAGCGCCCGGTCCCACTCGTCCTGGCCGCCGGGAAGGACGTCGTCCAGCGTGACGCCGGTGTGGACCGCCTCGTTCGCCGTGCAGGGGAAGTCCAGACGTGCGTGGCCGCCGCGGCTCTCCTCACGCTGACGAGCACACCGGATGACCAGCAGGGCAACGAGGCTCGCGTCATCCACAGCGCACACCGGGACGGACCGCGCAGCGCTGGTGGGTGACTCGGCCGGACGTGTGGACTTGGCGACAGCCGCTCGCAGGGCAGCCTCTGCGGCCTCGAGCCCCGGTCCGTCGCGGAGGATGCCAACGGCTTGGGACATGACGGTCCGGACGGCGCCGAGTCGCGAAGGGTCGTCACGTTCGCTCCATACCGTCTCGCCGGGGAGGAGTGCCGTCGGCGGTTCCTCTGAAAGGCGCTGTCCCCCAAGCTCTTCCGTCAGGTCCTCGGCGGCCCAGCCGCCGCACACGACCGCCTCGAGCAGCGAGTTGCTCGCGAGGCGGTTCGCACCGTGGAGCCCCGTGCTCGCCACCTCGCCGACGGCCCAGAGGCCCGGGAGAGTGGAGCGGCCGCGGAGATCCACCGTGACACCGCCGCACTGGTAGTGCGCGGCGGGCCGGACCGGGATGAGGTCGGTCGCCGGGTCGATGCCGGCGGCGACACATGCTCGTGCCACGGTCGGGAAGGCCTCGGCGAATCCCGCCCCGAGGGTGTGGCGCGCGTCGAGGAAGACACGGCCGCCTCGCGAGAGCTCGGCCGACACCGCGCGGGCCACGACGTCCCGCGCGGCAAGAGGCTCGTCAGTGAGCGGTCTGCCCGCGCCGTCGACGAGCAGCGCGCCCGCGCCGCGCACCGCTTCGCTGACGAGCGGCATCGGGTCGAGCCCCACGTCGAGCGCGGTCGGGTGGAACTGCACCATCTCCAGGTCGCGCAGGTGGGCGCCGGCACGCGCGGCCAGAGCAAGGCCGTGGCCCCGGGAGCCACTGGGGTTCGTCGTGTGCTGCCACAGCTGGCCCGAGCCTCCGGTCGCGAGGACGACGCGGTCGGTCGTGATGTGGAACCATCCATGACCCGACCCAGAGCCCGGCCCGTCAGAGTGGAGGTCTGACTCGGACATCGCCCCCGCAGTCGCCGGGGCCGCCTCCACGACCAGGCCGGCCACGCGGCCCTCCTGGACGAGGATCCGGCGAGCACGGGTTCCCTCGAGCACAGTGATGGACGGGCTCCGGCGCACGGCCGCGACGACGGCGCGCAGGATCTCGGCGCCAGTTCCGTCCCCCGCCGCGTGGACGATCCGCCTGCGCGAGTGCGCGCCCTCGAGCCCGAGTCGGTAGCCGCCGTCGAGGTCGCGGTCGAAGTGTGCACCGAGGTCGGCCAGATAGGCGACGGCGCAGGGGGCGGCCGCCGTGATGCGCGCGACGACATCCCGCTCACAGAGCCCGGCGCCTGCGGCCAGGGTGTCCTCGGCATGCAGATCCGGGGAGTCGTCGTCGGCCAGGGCAGCGGCGATCCCGCCCTGGGCCCAGCCGCTCGCCGCACCCTGCCCGAGCCGCCCAGCCGCCAGGACGACCACGGGCTGCGGCGCGAGCCGCAGCGCGGTCACGAGTCCCGCGAGGCCTGTCCCGACGACGACCGGCACGGCAGTGGCACCTGCCGACCGGGGTGACGGGCGCACACCGGGCGTCATACGGACAGCATCCGATCGACGGCGGCACGGGCGCGGTCGGCCACGGTTGGGTCGATCGTCACCTCGTGCGTCATCGTCTCGAGGGAGCGGCGGATCTTGGCGAGGGAGTTGCGCTTCATGTGCGGGCAGAGGTTGCACGGGCGGACGAAGTCGATCTCGGGGTGCTGGGCGGCGATGTTGTCGCTCATCGAGCACTCGGTGATGAGGGCGACCTGGCGCGGGTGTCGCTGGACGACGAAGTCGAGCATCTGGGCCGTCGAGCCGGAGAGGTCGGCCTCGGCGACCACCTCGGGCGGGCACTCGGGGTGGGCGAGGATGACGGCCTCCGGGTGTGAGGCGCGCAGCTGCCGGATGTCGCCAGCGGCGAAGCGCTCGTGCACCTCACACCGGCCGGCCCACGTGATCACCTCGACGCCGGTCTGGCGGGAGATGTTCTGGGCGAGGAACTCGTCGGGGATCATGATGACCCGGTCGACGCCGAGGGACTCGATGACCTTGACGGCATTGCCGGAGGTGCAGCAGATGTCGCTCTCGGCCTTCACGTCGGCCGAGGTGTTGACGTAGGTGACGACCGGCACGCCGGGGTGGGCGGCGCGGAGCGAGCGGACGTCCGCGGCGGTGATCGACTCGGCCAGGGAGCAGCCGGCGCGGGGGTCGGGGATCAGGACCGTCTTGCGCGGGTTGAGCAGCTTGGCCGTCTCGGCCATGAAGTGGACGCCGGCGAGGACGATGACATCAGCGTCGACGTGCTGTGCCTCCCGCGCGAGGGCGAGGGAGTCTCCGACGATGTCCGAGACGCAGTGGAAGATCTCGGGCGTCTGGTAGTTGTGCGCGAGGACCACCGCGTTGCGCTCGGCCTTGAGGCGCAGGATCGCCTCCGCGTCGTCGGCGAAGACCGCCCACTCGACCTCGGGGATGACGTGCCGGACCTTCTCGTACAGGTGTGCCGTGCGCTCCACGGCGGTGCTGGCGGCAAGGGTGTCGCTCATGCCGACCTCCTGATCTTTATGCTTGAACTGAGCATATCCCTCGACGGAGTATATATGCTTGCTCTGAGCAGAACCCAGCGGACGTGACGCGGCAGACCTTGCGTCCCAGGGGGCACCGCGCTGGGAAGGGGCTGTCAGCGGGTCCGCGGCAGCTTCGTCCCCGCGATGGTCCGTTCGTCGAGGATCGAGCGGCGGAAGCGGTAGAGCCGGGCGGGTCGCCCACCCGTCTCCGTGTCGGTGTCGCCGGTGGGCTCGACGAGGTCCTGCTGCATGACGAGCCTGCGGAAGTTCTGCTTGTGCAGGGCCTGTCCCGCCAGGGCCTCGACCGCGGTCTGCAGCTGCCCGAGCGTGAAGGCTCCGGGCATCAGCTCGAAGACGACCGGGTGGTACTGGATCTTTGCGCGGAGCCGGGCGATTCCCGTCGCGAGGATGCGTCGGTGGTCGCCCTGCATGCGCTCGCCCGGGACGACGTCGCTGGGCGCTCCCGTCTGCGCCTCGGGAATCAGTCCCGACTCGTGGAGTAGCTCGTAGCGCTGGAGCACGAGCTCGGGGGACCAGGGCCGCCCCGTGAGCCCGAAGCAGACGTCGGCGCGCAGCTCGCGACGCTCCCGCTCGTCGGCATCGCGGCTCCTCGCCACCCACTTCTCCAGCAGGGGGCCGATGGCGTCCTCGACGAGTGCGGGTCCCCAGGCATCGGGTCGGCGGTCCTCCCAGGGGAAGTAGGTGTACCAGTCGCGCCACTCGGGGTCCCCGCTGTCGCCGGGCGCCTGGGTGAGGCCGAGGTAGGAGACCGACACGACGCGACCGCCGGCCGAGCGGTCCGGGTCGGCGAACGTGTAGAGCTGCTCGACGTATCCGAGCCGGTGGTGGGTCTGCTGCTCCACCCACGCGCTCAGCCCGGCCTGCATGGACCGGTGCTCGGTCCGGAGCGGGCCGGACGGCAGGCGCTGCCCCTCGTCGGCGGTCAGGACCATCGGGCGGCTGTCGGCCACCGAGGTCACCACGGCGACGAGCTCGGTCCCAACGCGCTCTCCGGTCACGTGCCCATGATGCCCACTCCCGCCCGCCAGAGATATTCGAGCGGGCTCACCGCGCGTCGGCATCCCTCGAAAGCGGTGGTATGCCGCCGAGCTGGGCCGTCTTGGCCGCTGAGGCCGGTCGGTACGGCGCCGGCGACTTGTACCCAGCTCTTGACACAACGCGGTGTGCGGGGCATGCTCGCCTTGTCCCAATTGCTTGATACAAGGAGAGTCGAATGGGAACTGCTGTCCTGGTCCTCATCGCGATGCTGACGGTTCTCGCCGCCCTCGTCGTCGGTTTCGCCGCTCCGAGGCGGACAGTGGCGGCTCCGGCGGATGCCGTGGCGACCGTGGAGGCTGCCGACCGGCACGTGCGTCGCCTGCGGCTGGTCGGTTTGGTGCTCGGGATCGTCATCGGCGGCACGCTGTGGGGCGCCGATGCGCTGGGCCGGGGCTCGATGCTTGCGGCCGTCGGGTTCGGGCTGGCCTTCCTCGTGGTGACCTGCGTTGGCGAGCTGACCAACACGGTGAGCCGGTCCACACGTTCTGACGCCGAGCTGCGGCGACGGCAGATCGCGGACTACTTGCCCCGTAACCTGTCCCTGCTCGTCGGCGGCAACGTGGTCGTCCTGGTGGCCCTGCTCATCCTCGGGTTGGTGGCCGCAAGCACGGACGACATGGGACGACCGGGCCGGGCGCTCGCGTGGTCCACGCCCACCGGCGGTGGCAGTGCGGGGCCCTGGCCGGGCAGCTTCTATGCCTGGCCGATGCTCGGTGCGCTCCTGGTCGAGCTGGCTGTCGCTGGAGTTGCGCTGCGCATCGTGGCTCGCCGTGCCCAGGTCGTAGCGAGTCAGGCGGGCAGCGAGGTGGACAGCGCGTTGCGGAGCGCGGCGGCCCGTGGCGTGGTCGCGGCAACCGGCGTGGCAACCGCCTTCCCGCTCTGCGGCCTGGGCCTCGTGATGGCCATGACGGCTGGCAATGCAGCACGTGGCGACGGCGCACCGGGTTGGTTCGCCGGCGTCGTCTGGGTGGCCTGCGGTGCGGCGCTCCTCGCCTGCGTCACCCTGGCGCTGGCTGCGGCCTCGCTCCTGCGTTCTACTGCTGGCCGCGTCATCGGCGACGATCGCGACGAGAGGGCTGAGGACATGGAGGCGGGTGCGGCATGAGGGTGAGCGTCGATGCGGACGACCCGACGCCTCCCTACGAGCAGATCCGCGGGCAGGTCGCCGGGCTCATCGAGACCGGCCGGCTCGCGGCCGGCGAGCGGCTGCCCACGGTGCGCCAGTTGGCCGGTGACCTGCGCGTGGCGCCGGGGACGGTCGCGCGCGCATACAAGGAGCTTGAGACGGCGGGTCTGGTCGAGACGAGACGCGCAGCGGGCACGCGGGTGGCGCAGCGCCCGGTCCTGACCTCGCACCAGCGGGAACGCCGCCTGGCGGAGGTCATGGCGGACGCAGTCGACAGGGCGCGTTCTCTCGGTTGTGGCGAGGAGGAGATCGCGAGGGCCTGGGAGGCCGCGTTTGGCCGAGCATGAGCGAGTGCTTCCTGGATCTGCGTCCAAGGCTTCGGTGGGACGCTGGAGGCGATGCGCGTGCTCGAGGTGGTCCTCGCGGTGGGCTGGGCAGCCTTCTGGCTGTACTGGCTCGTGGCCGCCTTCGGCATGAGGCGGGGCCGAGTTCCGTGGTCACGCGCGCTCTGGATCAGACTCGTGCTCCTGGTCGTCGTCATCGTCCTGACGCGGCTCGGCGCGTTCCGGCACGCCGCGCTGATCGGGTCCCCGTGGCGAGACGCCCTCGGGATCGCCTTGTTCGCGCTCGGACTCGGCTCTGCGGTCTGGGCGCGGGTGCAGATCGCGGGCAACTGGGGCGTCCCGATGATGCAGCGCGACGAGCCGGAGCTCGTGACCGGTGGCCCCTATCGGCTGGTGCGCCACCCCATCTACTCCGGCATCCTGCTCGCCGGTGTCGGCACCGCGGTCGCGCTGAACTGGTACTGGCTGATCGCCGTCGGCCTCGCCGGGGTCTACTTCGTCTACAGCGCGACGGTCGAAGAGCGCTACCTGGCCGAGCGCCTCCCCGATGCCTACCCGGCATACCGGCGCTCGACGAAGATGCTCGTGCCGTTCGTGTTCTGAGGCGCGCCCCGGATCCGCGCAAGCCAGCCCCCGAGAACGAGGTCGTGGCCGGCGCAGGCCCGCCGATAGGCTGGCCCGCGTGATCGACATCAAGCTCCTGCGCGATGACCCCGAGCGGGTCCGCGCCTCGCAACTGGCCCGTGGAGAGGACCCGGGGATCGTCGACGCGATCCTCGCCGCCGACGAGCGTCGGCGGTCGTCCCTGGGCGAGTACGAGGCCCTCCGTGCCGAGCAGAAGTCGGTCAGCAAGGACGTCGGCGCTGCGATGGGCGCCCTGCAGAAGGCGAAGAAGGCAGGCGCTCCCGACGTCGCAGACCTCGAGGCCGCCGCCACCGCCGCCCGGGAGCGAGCCTCGGAGCTGAGCGACCTCGTGAAGTCGCTCGAGGCCGCCGCAAGCGACGCCGCCGACGACCTCAACACCCTGATGCGCCAGGTCGGCAACGTGATCATCGACGGGGTGCCGAGCGGCGGTGAGGACGACTACGTCGTGCTCGAGACCGTCGGCGAGCCAAGGGACTTCGCCTCCGAGGGCTTCGAGCCCCGGGACCACCTCGAGCTCGGCGAGCTGCTCAGCGCGATCGACATGGAGCGCGGCGCCAAGGTCGCCGGCGCACGGTTCTACTTCCTCACGGGTGTCGGCGCGCGGCTCGAGCTCGCCCTGCTCAACATGGCCATCGCGCAGGCCGTCGAGAACGGCTTCACCCCGATGATCACCCCGACGCTGGCGCGTCCTGAGGTCATCACCGGTGCGGGCTTCATGGACGCGCACGCCGAGGAGGTCTACCACCTCGAGGCCGACGACCTCTACCTCACCGGGACCTCCGAGGTGGCGCTCGCCGGCTACCACGCCGACGAGATCATCGACCTCTCGGCCGGCCCGAAGCGCTACGCCGGTTGGTCAGCCTGCTACCGGCGCGAGGCCGGCTCGCACGGCAAGGACACCCGCGGCATCATCCGGGTGCACCAGTTCCAGAAGGTTGAGATGTTCGTCTACTGCCGGCCCGAGGATGCGGAGGCCGAGCACCAGCGCCTGCTCGACTGGGAGCGCGAGATGCTCGCGAAGATCGAGGTGCCCTACCGCATCATCGACACCGCCGCCGGCGACCTCGGCAGCCCCGCCGCACGCAAGTTCGACTGCGAGGCCTGGGTCCCCACGCAGGGCCGCTACCGCGAGCGGACCTCGACCTCGAACTGCACCACCTTCCAGGCCCGCCGGCTCAACACCCGCGAGCGTGACCCGAACGGCTCGGGCACCCGCGCCGTCGCGACCCTCAACGGCACCCTCGCCACGACGCGCTGGCTCGTCGCGATCCTCGAGAACCACCAGCAGGCCGACGGGTCCGTCGTCGTGCCGAAGGCGCTGCAGCCCTTCGTCGGCCTCGACGTGCTGACCCCGAGGGGCTGAGTCACCAACCCCCGGTATGCCGCTCACCCGGGCCCCAGCGGGAGCCGACCTTCTGTGCGGGGCGGGCTGAGCGGCATACGGCCCGGGTTTGCGGCACCGAACGGCGTGGGTAGGGGACTGGGAACCCGACCACAGGAGGTGCCCACCATGGGAGCAGGTGTGACGCTGGCCGTGCTCGGCGCGATCCTCGCGTTCGCCGTCCGGGCCACGCCGCCGGGGCTCGACCTGCATGTCGTCGGGCTCATCCTGATGGTTGCCGGAGGTGCCCTCATCCTGCACGCGCGACGAGGCAACCGGCGCGAACGCGTCATCACCCGCGTCGAGGAGCCGTCCGACCCGACCCGCGCACCGCACACGATCCGCGAGACGATCCGCGACGTCGACCCGGAGTGAGGCGGGGATCTCCGCCTCGGGACGGAGGTGCGGCGGCGGCCTGCCGCCTACCCTGACCACGTGATCGACGCGAACGGCTGGCGCATGCGCCTGCGGCGGCTCCTGGCCGTCGACGACACCTGGGAGCGCATGCCGCCGCCCGGCTACCTGCGGCGTGACGCCCTGCTCGCGGTCGTCATCTGGGCCGTCTGCGCTCTCGGCCTCGAGCTCGTGCGCAGCTGCGGCGCGCTCGACCAGGGCTCGGTGCACGTGCCGTGGTGGCATGCCCAGGTCGCGGTCGCGAGCGCCGCCCTGCCTCTCGTGCTGCGCCGCCGTTACCCGCTCTCCACCGCCGTCTACCTCTCGGCGCACATGTTCACGACCGGCGTGCTCGCGCCGTTCGTCATGATCCAGTTCCCGATGCAGGTTCTCTACTTCTTCGGGCTGTTCGGTGGGATGGCCTGGGGCCGGAGCCGGTCGGCCGCCGTGACGACGCTCGGATTCATCGTCGTGTTCATGTTCGGCTGGCTGACGTGGCAGTTCGCGGTCGGCGCCGGAGTCGAGGGCCTCAACGCCAAGGCGCGGCACGGCATCTTCCCGCCCGTCCTCGCCAACGTGACGTACTCGATCCTCGTCAACATCTTCTACTTCGGGGCTGCCGTGCTCGGCGGCCAGCTGACGTGGCGCAACGCCCGGCAGCGGGCCGAGCTCGCGGAGCAGGCCCGGGCCCTCGCCGACCAGTCGGAGCAGCTGCGGGAGCACGCGGTGACGGCGGAACGGCTGCGGATCGCCCGCGAGCTGCACGATGTCGTCGCCCACCACGTCGCCGTCATGGGCATCCAGGCCGGCGCCGCCCGCAAGGTGCTGGCGCGCGACCCGCAGGCCGCCGCCGGTGCCCTCCAGCAGGTCGAGCAGTCCTCCCGCGAGGCCGTGGGGGAGATGCGCTCGCTGCTCGGCACCCTCCGAGGCCGCGGCGAGTCCGAGTCACGAGGCCCGGAGCCGGGGCTCGGTGACCTGCCACGGCTCCTCGACGACGTGCGGGCGACCGGCCTCCCGGTCTCGTATGCCGCGCACGACGATCTCGGAATCGGCGCGGACGGGGTTCCTCCCGCCGTCGCGTTGAGCCTCTACCGCACGGTGCAGGAGGCCCTCGCGAACGTGCGTCGGCACTCGACCGCGGGCGTCGCGAGTGTCGTGCTGCGGCTCGGTGCGGCGGGCAAGGGCCACTACGCGGAGGTGGAGGTGCTCGACGACGGCCGTCCCCGGACGGGGACCGCGGGGTCGGGGCTGGGCCTGCTCGGTATGCGCGAGCGGGTGACGCTGCACGGCGGCGAGGTCGAGGTCGGGCCTCGCGCGTTGGGTGGCTATCGTGTGCGGGTTCGGTTGCCGATCAAGGGAGTCCAGGGGTGAGCGACAGCCTGCGGGTGGTGGTCGTCGACGACCAGCGCCTCGTCCGCAGCGGTTTCGCCATGATGCTCGGGGCCGAGGACGACATCGTCGTCGCCGGTGAGGCGTCCAACGGCGCGGAGGCGATCGACCTGGTCCGTCGGGAGCGACCGGACGTCGTGCTCATGGACGTCCAGATGCCCGTGCTCGACGGCATCGCCGCGACGGGGACCATCGTCGGGGAGGACCTGGGCAAGGTCATCATCCTCACGACCTTCGACCGCGACGACTACCTCTTCGACGCGCTGCGCAACGGCGCCAGCGGCTTCCTCCTCAAGAACACCGACCCGGACGACCTCGCCGACGCCGTGCGCGCCGTCGGGCACGGCCACGCCCTGCTCGCGCCTGAGGTGACGAGGCGAGTCATTGAAGCGATGACGCGGAGTGAGGCGCCTTCTGGTGGAACGGAGCCGGGCCCAGGCGCGGAGCCGCCGGCTGCCGACCGCCGGCTCGGGCAGCTCACCGCCCGCGAGCTCGAGGTGCTGCGGCTCGTCGGCCGTGGCCTGTCCAATGCCGAGATCGCCACCGAGCTGTTCGTCGGCGAGGCCACGGTGAAGACGCACGTCTCGTCGTGCCTGTCCAAGCTCCACCTGCGCGACCGGGTCCAGGCGGTCGTGCTCGCCTACGAGACGGGGCTGGTCACGGTCGAGTGAGCGTTCCCTCGGCGGTCGCCTCCACCTCGAGGGGGAGACGACGGCTGAGGAGTCGACCGAACATCAACCGCGCGGGGGATCTGCCGGGGGGAGCGGCATACGAGACTGGCGTCGACCACTCAGACTGACCAGAAGGGTTCCCCGTGCTCGAGGTGAAGAACCTGACCCGCCGCTTCGGCGAGCACGTCGCCGTCGACGACGTGAGCTTCGACGTGCCGGACGGACGGCTGACCGGCTTCGTGGGCGGCAACGGCGCCGGCAAGACCACGACGATGCGCATGATCATGGGCGTCCTCACGATCCACGGCGGCGAGGTCCATTGGGGCGGCCGGCCGATCACGACGGCCGACCGGCAGTCGTTCGGCTACATGCCGGAGGAGCGGGGCCTCTACCCGAAGCAGCCGATCCTCGACCAGCTCGTCTACCTCGGCCGGCTGCACGGCCAGTCGGCCGCCGCCGCGAGGGCCGCCGCCACCGACCTGCTCGAACGGTTCGGCCTGGGCGACCGCGCGCGGGACAAGGTCGAGTCGCTGTCACTGGGCAACCAGCAGCGCGTGCAGATCGCTGCCGCCGTCATCGCCGAGCCGACCGCGCTCGTCCTCGACGAGCCGTTCTCCGGACTGGACCCCCGCGCCGTCGACTCGATGGTCGACCTCCTGCGCGAGTACGCACATCGAGGAGTGCCGGTCCTCTTCTCCTCCCACCAGCTCGACCTCGTCGAGCGCCTCTGCGACTCGCTGGTCATCCTCTCCGGCGGGCGGGTCGTCGCGCGCGGCACCGCCGACGAGCTGCGCCGCTCGGGGCGCATTCGGCACCGGCTCGTGGTCGGCGGCGACGCCGGCTGGGTGCGCGACCTGCCAGACCTCACCGTCATCGACGTCGACGGGCCGACGGCCCTGCTCGAGCTGCACGACGACCGGGCCGGGACCCGCGTGCTCACCGAGGCGCTGCGCCGCGGGACCGTGCGCGAGTTCGCCGAGGTCGTCCCCACCGTCTCCGAGATCTACCGCGAGGTGACCGCATGACCCTCACGACAGAGCGCGCGAACGCTCCCGTGCCGCGCACCACAGCGCCCTCCGGCAGCCGAGTCGACCGCCCATGGCAGGTCGTCGCGGCCCGTGAGATCGCGGTGAAGCTGCACGACAAGAACTTCCTCATGTCGACGTTCTTCACGCTCATCCTCATCGTCGGGTCCTTCGGGTTCCAGGCGTTCCTCGCCAACCGCCCGCACGAGGCGACGATCGCGGTGACCAGCCCGGCTGCCGGAGCGATCGTTGAGCAGGCCGAGCGCGACGGTGTCGCCGACGGCGCCAAGCTCCAGTGGACGACGAGGCAGGTCGCCGACGGGGAGGCCGCGCAGGCCCTCGTCCGCTCCGGCGACGCGGATGCCGCCTTGTTGCCCGGCCTCGATGGTGCCCAGTGGCGGCTCGTCGGCGAGCGGGAGAAGGACGACACCGTCTCGACCTGGGTCGGCAAGGTGGTCGGCGAACAGGTCCTGGCGCAGCACGCCACCGCGCTCGGGAGCTCGGCCGAGCAGCTGCGGGCGGGGTCGACCGTCGCCTACGAGCTGCTCGACAAGGACGCCCGGGACCCCGGCTTCGTCAAGGTCGTCGGCTTCGTCTTCGCCTTCCTCTTCTACCTGGCGGCCCTTGTCTTCGGCATGCAGATCGCCCAGAGCGTCGTGGAGGAGAAGCAGTCGCGGATCGTCGAGATCCTCGCCGCCGCGATCCCGATCCGGCAGCTGCTCGTCGGCAAGATCGCCGGGAACGTCGTCATGGCGGTCACCCAGCTCGTCCTCTTCGTGGGGGTCGGCCTCATCGGGCTGTCCTTCAGCCCCTGGTCGTCGTTCCTGCCGGCGCTCGCCGGTGCAGCGGGGTGGTTCCTCGTCTTCTTCCTCGTCGGATTAGTCGTGCTGGCCGCCATGTGGGCCGTCGCCGGCTCCCTCGCGACCCGCAACGAGGACCTCCAGTCGACGTCGACACCGGTGACGACCTTGACGATGGTCATCCTCTTCGGCGGCATCTTCCTCACGGGCACGGGGCAGCTCATCGCGTCGTACGTCCCGCTCATGTCCGTGGTCGCGATGCCGATCCGGCTCGCGTCGGGGACCGCCGGCTGGTGGGAGCCGATCGTCTCGATCGCCATCACACTCGGTCTCGCGATGGTCCTCGTGCGTCTCGCGGCGAGGATCTACAGCAGGTCGGTCATGCAGACCGGCTCGCGGCTGACGCTCCGCCAAGCCATGAAGCTGCAGGGCTGAGGACGGGAGGGGCCGTTCCGTGAACGGGGAACGGGCCCTCGCCGTATGCCGCGGCGCCACGAGGCGTCCGTCTGGGCGTCCGACGCCGCCGGTACCGTATGCCGCATGACGAAGCGGATGCTGTGCCTCGACCTCGACGGCACCACCCTGCTCCACACCGGCGAGCTGACCGAGCCGGTCCGGGCCGCGGTCGCGGCCCTGCCCGACGAGGTCGAGGTCGTGATCGCGACCGGTCGCTCGATCATCGCGACGACCCCGATCATCGAGCAGCTCGGGCTGCGGCACGGCTTCGCCGTCTGCTCCAACGGAGCGGTCACGATCCAGATCAACCCGGACCCGCCGGGCGGCTACTCGATCGCGGAGACGGTCACCTTCGACCCCCGTCCGGTCCTCGAGCAGCTGCGCGACGCGCTGCCGGACGCCCGGATCGCCGTGGAGGAGCTCGGAGTCGGCTTCAAGGTCTCGCAGCAGTTCCCCGACGGCGAGCTGATGGGTGTGACCCGTGAGGTGCCGTGGGAGGAGCTCGTCGGCGAGCCGGTCACCCGCGTGACGCTGCGCCAGCCGGAGTCGACGCCCGAGGAGTTCATGGAGATGGTGGAGCGGGCCGGTCTGCACGGCGTCTCGTACGCCGTCGGCTGGTCCGCCTGGCTCGACATCAACCCCGAAGGCGTCTCCAAGGCGTCGGCCCTCGAGCTCGTCCGCCGTCGGATCGGCGTCGAGCCGCAGCACACCATCGCGTGCGGGGACCAGCGCAACGACCTCGAGATGCTCTACTGGGCCGCTTGGGGTGTGGCCATGGGCAACGCGCCCGACGAGGTCAAGGCCGTCGCCGACGAGGTGGCAGGGGACGTCGACGACGACGGGCTCGTGCCGATCCTCGAGGCCCTCACGGAGGCCGCCCGCGAGGGCAAGCCGTTCCGGGACGGGGTGGCGTCCCAGGCCACCGCCCGGTTTACCGCCTGAACCAAGGCGTGAGGACACGAGCGAGGTCCTTGTCGACGACAGGGTGAGGATACGAGCGAGGAACGAGCGAGGCCCGGAGCCCGGAGGAGACGAGGCGAGGGCTCGAGCGAGGCCCGGAGCGCCGATTCGGCTCAGGCGGTTTGTGGGGGGCCAGAGGCGGTATGGCCTGAGCCTGAGCCTGAGCGTGCGCGGCGACTCGGGCTGGGCGCAAAAGAATCTCTGACAACCGGTGTCGAAAGGCGGCAGGCTCGTTCGACGCAGGAGTGAGGCGCCACCGCGGCGCCGACCACGACACTCAGGAGATCGACATGCGCTTCATGATCATCGTCCCCGGCAACGCCGAGACCGAGGCCGGTGTCATGCCGAGCGAGCAGCAGCTCGCCGACATGACCGCCTACAACGAGGAGATGCTGGCCGCCGGCGTCTTCGTCACCGGCGAGGGACTGCACCCGACGAGCCGGGGTGTGCGGCTGCACTACACCACGGACGGGAACGTCGCGGTCACCGACGGCCCGTTCGCCGAGGCCAAGGAGATCATCGCCGGCTTCACGATCATCGACGTCAGCTCGAAGGAGGAGGCCATCGAGTGGCTCAAGAAGTGGCCCCGCTCGACCGCGGACGACTTCACGCTCGAGCTGCGTCAGGTCTTCACCGAGGCCGACTTCGGCGACGCGTTCACGCCGGAGCTGCAGGAGCGTGAGGCCCGAATGCGTGAGCAGGCGGCCCGCGCCGCCGCGCAGGGCTGACGCTGGCAGCTCGATGCCCCGGCCCGCCCCCGGTTCGACGTGTCAGCGCAGCCACCGTGCCGCGGTGACACGTCGAGCTGCGGTGGGAGGGGCGGCGTGACCGATCCAGAACACGTCCGCCGCACCGTCGAGGCGGTGTGGCGTATGGAGGCGGCGAAGGTCACGGCCGTCGTCGCCCGCCTGGTCGGGGACGTCAGCCTCGCCGAGGACCTGGCGCAGGACGCGTTCGTGCAGGCCCTCGAGCAGTGGCCGCGCGACGGTATGCCCGACAAGCCGGGCGCCTGGCTCACCGCGACCGCCCGGCGCCGGGCCATCGACCGCATCCGGCGTGACGCCAGCCTGGGCGACAAGCTGCAGCAGGTCGGTCGCGCGGAAGAGCTCCGCGTGGCAGGTCTCGCCGACGCCGACTTCGACCTCGCACTCGAGGACGTCAAGGACGACGTGCTGGCGCTGATCTTCGCGGCGTGCCATCCCGCCCTCACCGCTGAGTCACGAATCGCGTTGACCCTGAGGATGATCGGCGGACTCACGACCCGGGAGATCGCTCGCGCCTTCCTCGCCCAGGAGAAGGCGGTCGGGCAGCGGATCTCCCGCGCCAAGCGCACGCTCTCGGCGGACGGTGTCACGCTGGAGATCCCGTCGGGCGCGGACGTCGCCGCGCGCCTCGCCTCCGTCCTCGAGGTCGTCTACCTGATCTTCAACGAGGGGTATGCCGCCACCTCCGGCCGCGACTGGGTCCGCGGCGACCTCATGGAGGAGGCGATCCGGCTGGGCCGGGTCCTCACCGCACTGGCGCCCGCCGAGCCGGAGGTCGTCGGCCTGCTCGCGCTGATGGAGATCCAGGCCTCCCGCACCCGGGCCCGCGTCGCCGCGGACGGCTCACCGGTCCTCCTGCTCGACCAGGATCGCACGCGGTGGGACTGGACGCTCATCCGCCACGCGCTCGCCGCGCTGGAGCGCGCGAGCCGGCTCGGCGGCATACGGGGGCCGTATGTCCTGCAAGCCGAGATCGCGGCCTGCCACGCCCGTGCCAGTCGGGCCGAGGACACCGACTGGGCCCGGATCGTCGCGCTGTACGAGGAGCTCGGGCGCATCCGCCCGTCGCCGGTCATCGACCTCAACCGCGCCGTTGCGCTGTCGTATGCCGCTGGGCCGGCCGCCGCTCTCGTCGTCGTCGACGCTCTCGTGGGGTCAGGGGCGCTCGGGGACTACCACCTGCTGCCGAGCGTCCGGGGAGACCTGCTCGGGCGGCTGGGCCGGCACGCGGAGGCCCGCGCCGAGTTCATCCGCGCCGCGGAGCTGACCGACAACGAGGCGGAGCGCGCGCTGCTGCTGCGGGGCGCCGCAGCATCCGGGCCAGGGGACGTCAGCAGCGCCCCGCATCCTGGGTGAGCGCGCGCAGCCGCTCGGCGTGGGCGTCCGTCAGTGCGCCCTTCTCCATCCGCCAGTCCCACCCGCCCTCGATGCCAGGGGTGTTCATCCGGGCCTCGGACCCGAGGGAGAGCACGTCCTGGGCCTGCATCATCGACGCCTGGCACGGCGAGGCCAGGGCGAGCTCGATCAGGGCCCACGAGGGCTCCCGGTCGACGTCCGCCTGCACGTCGGCCCGGGCGGCTGCCTCGCGCACCATCGCGCGCGGAACCTCGGGCAGCGTCGCCCACCAGCCGAGCACGGTGTCGTTGTCGTGGGTGCCGGTGTAGACGACCTGGTCGTGCTGGAGGTGGTCCGGGTGGTGGGTGTTGTCCGCGTAGGCGGGGTTGAACCCGAACTGCAGGACCGCCATCCCCGGCAGCCCGAGGGTGCGCCGCAGCTCGATCACCGCGGCGTCGATGTCGCCCAGGTCCTCGGCGAGGAGCGGAAGCTCACCCAGCTCGGCCTCGGCTGCGTCGAAGAGCGCGCGCCCCGGTCCGTGCTCCCAGCGCCCCTCCATCGCGGTCTCCGCCTCGCCCGGGATCGCCCAGTAGTCCACGAACCCACGGAAGTGGTCGAGCCGGACGTAGTCGAACAGCGTGAACGACCGGCGTAGCCGTTCGATCCACCACCGGTAGCCGTCGGCCGCGACGACGTCCCAGCGATAGAGCGGGTTGCCCCAGAACTGGCCGGTCGCGGCATACGCGTCCGGGGGGCACCCGGACACCGCGTCGTCGCGGAACATCTCCGGCCAGGCGCGGACGTCTGCACCGTCGGGTGCGACATAGATCGGCACGTCCCCGAGGATGCGCACGCCGTGCCCCGCCGCGTAGGCCCGCAGGTCCGCCCACTCGCGCGCGAACCGCACCTGGTCCGCGAGGTCGCCGCCGAACTCCGTCCACGACCGCACCCAGTAGGACTCGCGCTCGGCGAAGGCGGCCAGCTCCTCCGGCGACACGGGGGCCCCCGGGTGCTCGAGAAGCGCAGGCGAGGCCGTGAACGCCGAGGGCGACTTGTAGGGCGAGCCGAGCTCGTCGGGCACCGAGACGGGCAGGACCTGCCACACCGACTGCCCCGCGGCCTCCAGCCAGTCGACGAAGTCGCGGGCGGACGGGCCCATCCGGCCGTCCGGCAACGAGGTCAGGTGGAGCTGCACGCCGCTGGCACGAGAGGTGATCACGGACCCACACTTCCATGCCGCCCTCGACCGACGGTCGGCGCGCCATAATCCGCTATACGCGCCATACTTTGCACATGAGCCGCGTGCCGAACCCCTACCGCCCCGGCTTCAACGTGCCGCCTCCGGCCTTCGTCGGACGCGACGGCGTGCTCGCCTCCGTGCGGGAGGCTCTCGACGTGGCCGCCCTCGACGGGCGCACGCCTCGTCCGCTCATCCTCACCGGTACCCGCGGGGTCAGCAAGACGGTGGCCCTCGGTGAGGCCTCGGCCCTCGCGGCCGAACGGCTCGGCTGGCCGGCCGTCCACGTCGAGGTACGGCCGAGGCGACCCTTCACGCCGCTCCTCCTGGAGCGGCTCGAGGCCGTCCGGCTCGACCTCGAACACACCACGCAGCCGAGCCGGCGCGGGACCCGCGTGACGGGCGGCAAGGTGTCCGCTTCGGCGCTCGGTGTGGGGGCGGAGCTGACGATCGAGCGCGGCGGCGAGGCACGAGGGCCCGCCGACCCCATCGGCCAGGCGCTCGACGCGACGATGCGGGTCGCCATGCGGGAGGGGGCCGGTCTGGTCCTCACCCTCGACGAGGCCCAGCTCGCGACCCGGGACGAGCTCGCGGCGTTCACGGCCGTCCTGCAGGAGCACATGGGCGCGGACTGGCCCCTCGTCGTGATCGTGGCGGGCCTGCCGTCCCTGCGCGACCCCAACCGGTCGGTCACCTACCTCGAGCGCGGAGAGTGGCAGGAGCTCGGCCTGCTCGACCCGGCCGACGCCCGCCGGGCCCTCATCGATCCCGCAGCCGAGGCGGGCCGTCCGCTGGACGACGCAGCCGCCGATCTGCTCGTCGAGGCCTCTGGCGGCTACCCCTACGCGGTCCAGCTCTACGGCCACCACGCCTGGCGGGCCTCGGCGAGCTCATCGCGGATCACCGTCACCCACGCGCGCAAGGCGCTCGACGCTGCCCGGCGGGAGCTCGAGGAGGGGCTCTACGTCGCCCGCTGGAACGACGCCTCCGCGAGGGAGCAGGAGTACCTCGTCGCCGTCGCCGCGCTCATCGTCCGGACCGGTGAGGCGACCGGGCCCCAGGTGGCCGCCGAGCTCGGCAAGGCGCAGACCCAGGTCTCATACCTGCGGGACCGGCTCCTCAAGAAGGGCACCCTCTACACGGAGGGGCCGCGCCTGCTCTTCCTCACACCCGGGATGGCCGAGTGGGTCTCCGGCCGATGAACCAGGTCACGACGCCGACCACGAGCAGCGCGACGACGGCGGCCAGCGCAAACCAGGACCCGGCCACGGCGGCGAGCCACGCCTGCACGAACGCGATCCCGATCGTCGCGTAGATCGCGGCCCACGCCGCCGAGCCCACGACGGCCGCCGGCAGGTACACACGCTGCGGCATCCGCAGGGCGCCGGCCGTGAGATGGATCGTCGTCTGGATCCCCACGGTCAGGTAGGACAGGGCCACCGCGAACGGGCCGAGCCGGCGGATCAGCTTCTCGGCGCGCACCCGGCTCGCCCTGCTCGGGCGCTCCCGCAGCCGCTGCCATCCGGCGATCGCGCCCCGCCCGATCCAGTACGTCGCGTTGGAGCGGAGCATGACGATGCACCACAGCGCGACGAACGCCTGCCAGAACGGCAGCCGGGCGAGGGCGTCGAGCATGGCCTCACCATAGGGGCGCGTCAGCGGAAGGATGGAATGCTGGTGCCGCCATGACTGCACAGAGCGAGCTGACCATCACCTCCGCCGCGAACCCCCGCCTCAAGGGGCTCCTCGCCCTGCGGCGCCGCCGTACGCGGGAGGAGACCGGGCACACGGTCGTCGAGGGCTACGAGGAGCTCGCCCTGGCGCTCGCGGCCGGTGTCCGTCCCCGCACGCTCTACGTCTGCGAGGAGCTCTTCAGCCCCGCGGGTCGCGCCGGCTCCCAGGACATCGGCCACCAGTCCGACCTGCTGGCTCGGGTGCGCACCGAGGGTGTCGAGGTGGTCCACCTGTCCCGCTCGGCCTACGAGAAGGTCGCCTACCGCGAGGGCGCCGACGGGCTTCTCGCGCTCGTCGAGCAGGTCGGTATGCCGCTCGGCTCGGTGCCGGTCGACCGCCCGGACTTCCTCGGCCTCCTTGCGCAGGGGGTGGAGAAGCCCGGCAACCTCGGGGCGATGCTCCGCACTGCCGACGCGGCGGGGGTCGACGCGGTCGTCGCCGCCGACCCGGTGACGGACTGGGGCAACCCGAACGTCGTGCGTGCGAGCAAGGGGACCGTCTTCGCACTCCCCGTCGCGGCCGGGAGCACGGACGAGGTGCTCGCGTGGGTGGAGGCGAACGACGTCGCACTCGTCGTGACAACGCCGGAGACGGACCGCCTGCACACGGAGGTCGACTACACCGGCCGCGTCGCCGTCGTCGTCGGCAGCGAGAAGCACGGCGTCGATGACCGGATGCTCGAGTCGGCCGCCCACCGGGTGCGAATCCCCATGTGTGGCAAGGCGAACAGCCTCAATGTCTCGGTGTCCGCGGCCATCGTCCTCTACGAGGCACTCCGCCAGCGCACCACCGGCTGAGCCGCGCCCGCGGGCGGGAGCCCGCCCAGCGGCATACCGCCTGGGCGGGTTCCCCGTCGCGGAGGGGGTGGTCAAGAGCACCCCCTGGCGTGTGCCACGATGTCTTGTATGCGAGTTGACCACGTCTCCTATGCGGCGGAGCCCGACGGTGTGCAGGCGACTGCTGACCGGCTGTCGAAGCTCATCGGTGTGGAGCCGGTCGACGGGGGGGTGCATCCCCGGTTCGGGACGCGCAACGTGATCCTGCCGTTGGCCAACCACAACTATCTCGAGGTCGTCGAGGTCCTCGACCACCCGGCGTCCGACAAGGCACCGTTCGGCCAGGCGGTCCGGGCACGCTCCGAGGCCGGCGGGGGATGGATGGGCTGGGTCGTCGCGGTCGACGACATCGCCCCTGCGGAGGCGCGCCTCGGCCGTGACTCCGTCGAGGGCAACCGGACCCGACCCGATGGGGTGGAGCTGAAGTGGCGGCAGCTCGGGGTCAAGGGCCTGATGGCCGACCCGCAGCTGCCGTTCTTCGTGCAGTGGGAGGACATGGCCGTCCACCCCTCGAACGGCGCCTCGACGAGCGTCGCGCTCGAGCGGCTCGAGATCGCCGGCGACCCGGAGCGGGTGCGCGAGTGGCTGGGCCTGCCGGAGGACTACCGGCCCGAGGGCGTCGACTTCACCTTCGTCGCCCCGCGCGGCACGCCCGGGCTGATGTCGGTCACCTTCACCACCCCCGACGGTGAGGTCACCATCTGACCTCCCGAATGCTTCACAGAGAGGCCAGTCCCGCCCGGGACCGGCCTCTCTGTCGTTCGGGGCTCAGCGCTTGAACGCCTTGAGCCGCAGCGAGTTGCTCACGACGAGGACCGAGGACAGGGCCATCGCACCGCCGGCGATCATCGGGTTGAGCAGGCCGAAGGCCGCGACCGGGATGGCGAGCGTGTTGTAGCCGAACGCCCACAGCAGGTTCTGCTTGATCACCCTGAGCGTCGCCCGGGACAGCTCCATCGAGTCGGCGGCCGCATCGAGGTCCGAGCGCACGAGGATGATGTCGGCCGAATCCATGGCGACGTCGGTGCCCGAGCCCATCGCGATGCCGAGGTCGGCCTGGGCGAGGGCGGCTGCGTCGTTGACCCCGTCGCCGACCATCGCGACGACCTTGCCCTGCTGCTGCAGGTCGCGCACGACAGCGTGCTTGTCGGTCGGGAGCACGTCGGCGCGGACCTTCGCTGGGTCGATGCCGACCTGCTCGGCGACGCTGCGCGCGTTCGCCTCCGCGTCGCCCGTGAGGAGGTATGGCGTGAGTCCCAGCGCCCGGAGCCGCTCGACCGCCGCTCGGGACGAGTCGCGCACGGCGTCCCCGACGGTGAGCGCGGCCTGTGCGGTGCCGTCCCAGCCGACGAAGACGGTCGTGCCCGCCGTGCTGCGGGCGTGCTCGATCAAGGTCCCGTCGACGGTGTCGAACAGGACGGCCTTGCCGACGGTGACCTCGGTGCCCTTGATCCGGGCCGAGGCGCCCTCGCCAGGGTTCGCGGTGAAGTCGGTGATGCGCGGCAGCTGGATCTGCGCCTCCCTCGCACCGGCGACGATCGCTCGGGCGATGGGGTGCTCGCTGCCCTGCTCGACTGAAGCGGCTGCCTTGAGCGCCGCCTTCTTGTCGAGCCGGCCGACGACGGCGATCTTCTTGAGCCGCAGGTCCCCGGTCGTGACCGTGCCCGTCTTGTCGAGCACGACGGTGTCGACGCGGCGCGTGTCCTCGAGCACCTTGGGACCCTTGATGAGGGTGCCGAGCTGGGCGCCGCGAGCCGTCCCCACGAGGAGTGCGGTCGGCGTGGCGAGGCCGAGGGCACAGGGGCAGGCGATGATGAGCACGGTGACGGAGACGGCGAGCGACTGGGCGAAACCGTGGCCGGTGACGAGCCAGGCGACGAGGGTGACGAGGGCGATGCCGAGGACGACGGGCACGAAGACGGCCGAGACCCGGTCGGCGAGCCGCTGGATCGGCGCCTTGCCGGTCTGGGCCGCCTCGACGAGCCGCTGGATGCCGGCCAGCATCGTGTCGCTGCCGACCTTCGTCGCCTCGACGACGAGCCGGCCGGTCGTGTTGATCGTGCTCCCGGTCACCTCGTCGCCGACCGTCACGTCGGCCGGGGCCGACTCACCCGTGACGAGGCTGGCGTCGATCGCGCTCGAGCCGTCGCGGACGATGCCGTCGGTCGCCACCTTCTCGCCGGGCCGCACCAGGAACTGGTCGCCCACGGCGAGGTGCTCGACGGGGATGCGCTGCTCGCCGGTGATGCGGGTGCGCGGGTCGACCCTGAGGACGGAGACCTCCTTGGCGCCGAGGTCGAGCAGTGAGTGGAGCGCCTCTTTGCCGCTGTCCTTGGCCCGCGCCTCGAGGAAGCGGCCGACGAGCAGGAAGGTCGTCACGACCGCCGCCGTCTCGAAGTAGAGGTGGTCCTGCCCGGTGAACAGGGCGACGACGGAGTAGAGATAGGCGGCGAGCACCCCGAGGGAGACGAGGGTGTCCATCGTGGAGGCGAGGTGGCGGGCGTTGACCGCCGCCGCCCGGTGGAACGGCCAGGCGCACCACGCGACGACCGGGGTGCTGAGGACGAACTGCAGCCAGGGGCTCGCCGGGAAGCTCGGGATCACCATGGCCAGGAGGAAGACCGGCACGGTCAGCGCGGCCGCGACAATGAGCCGGGTCTTCAGGGCCGCGGCGGCCAAGGCGCCAAGGATCGCGTCTCGGGACCAGCGCGTCGGCGCGGCTGCCTCGCCGGCCGTGGCTGTGGGGGAGGCGGCGGTGGGAGGCGCCGAGGGCCGCCGTGCAGGCTTCGTGGTGGCGGGCGCCGGGGCGGCCGGACGCGCCGTTCCCCCGGACCCGGCCCGGGCGGCGGACCCGGCCCGGGCGGCGGGAGGGGTGCGGGCGGAAGCCGGGTGAGCGGCATACCGGCTGTTGAGCTTGTCGAGGAGGGCGCCAGCTCCCGGCTTCGCGCCGGCGCCGTCCGGGATGACGGTGGCGCCGTAGCCGGTGCGCTCGATCTCCGCGACGATGAGGTCGACCGTGACGGGAGCGCTGTAGACGACCTGTGCCTTCTCCGTCGCCAGGTTGACGGTGGCGGACTCCACCCCCTCGACCCTGCCGAGCTTGCGCTCGATCCGGGCGGAGCAGGACGCGCACGTCATGCCCGTTATCGCGAGGCGGACCTCGCGCGGGCTGGGCTCGGCGGTGGTCGTGCTGTCCGTCATCAACCTCTCCTTGCGGGCTCGGAGCCGCTTCGATCGTATGCCCGAAGCGCTCTCCCGCCACGGGGGCACGACGAGGGGCCGCTCGAAAGGTGCTGAGGGGTGGGCCGTTTGGGGCGCGTCCGATCGTCGGAGGTCACGGGACGGACGAGGAGACTCAGGGCAGGTAGTCGACCAGGCGGCCCGCGAGGGCGGTGTAGGTCTGCGGGGTCAGCTCGAGGAACCGCGCCTCGACCTCGGCCGGCAGCCCGAGCCCGCGGACGAACTCGCGCAGGTCGTCGCCGTTGATCCGGCGGCCGCGGGTCAGCTCCTTGAGGCGCTCGTACGGCTCCTCCATGCCGGGCACGCCCTGCGCGCCGAGGGCCCGCATGGCCGACTGGATCGGCTCGGCGAGCACCTCCCAGTTGGCCTCGAGGTCGGCGGCCATCGCCGCGGGGACGGCATCGAGACCGGCCAGTCCGCGGGAGACGTTGTCGAGGGCCAGCATCGAGTGGCCGAAGGCGGTCCCGATGTTGCGCTGCATCGAGCTGTCGGTGAGGTCCCGCTGGAGCCGGCTCTCGACGAGGGTCGAGCCGAGCACGTCGAGCAGGGCGTTCGAGACCTCCAGGTTGGCCTCGGCGTTCTCGAAGCGGATCGGGTTGACCTTGTGCGGCATCGTGCTCGAGCCGACGGTGCCCTGCCCACGGACCTGGGCGAAGTAGCCCATCGAGATGTAGGTCCAGAGGTCGGTGCAGAGGTTGTGCAGGATCCGGTTGAAGCGCGCCATGTCGGCGTAGAGCTCGGCCTGCCAGTCGTGGCTCTCGATCTGGGTCGTCAGCGGGTTCCACGTCAGGCCGAGGCCCTCGACGAACTCCCTCGACACCGCTGGCCAGTCGACGTCGGGCAGCGCGAGGAGGTGGGCGCCATACGTGCCCGTCGCGCCGTTGAACTTGCCGAGGTACTCCTGCCGCTCGACGCGGCGCAGCTGCCGGGTGAGCCGCCACGCGAGCACGGCGAGCTCCTTGCCCATCGTCGTCGGGGTGGCCGGCTGGCCGTGGGTGTGGGCGAGGAGCGGGACGTCGCGCAGCTCGCGCGCCATCGTGCCGAGCTGGTCGACGAGCGCCCGCGCCTTCGGCAGCCAGACGTCGGTGACGGCGCCCTTGACCATGAGCGCGTAGGCGAGGTTGTTGATGTCCTCGCTCGTGCAGCCGAAGTGGATGAGCTCGGCCAGCCCCCGGTCCTCGTCGGCGGGTGCGATCTCCGTGAGGCGTCGCTTGAGGAAGTACTCGACCGCCTTGACGTCATGGACGGTGACCCGCTCGATCTCGCCCAGCTCGGCGACCTGCTCCGGCCCGAAGTCCGTGACGACACGGCGCAGCGCCGCGATCTCGTCGTCGGTCAGCTTCCGCACGCCGGGCACGACACCGTGGCTCGTCTGGAAGATGAGCCACTCCACCTCGACGTGGACCCGCTCCCGGTTGAGCGCCGCCTCGGACAGGTGGTCCACGAGCGGCGCGACCGCCGCCCGGTAGCGACCGTCGAGCGCCCCGAGGGCGATGGGCGGGGTGGCGTCAGCGAGCGAGGGCATGCCGTCATCCTCCCAGCCGCGCTGGGCCACGCCCAAAACCATCCCGTATGCCGCTCACCCCGGTTCGGCGGGCGCGTCGGCGCCCGCTCCCGCCGGAGTCCCCGTCGAGTGAGCGCTCCGTCCCATGAGTCACGTGGGTGCCGGTCCGGTTCGCCCGTCGAGTGAGCGCTCCGTCCCACCCGCCTCAGCCGCGGTCGGGCAGCTGCATGATCGCGAACGTCTCTCCCTCCGGCCCGGCGACGACCGCTGTGCGGCCGTAGGGGGTATCCTGGGGCAGCTGCGGCACCCCGCCTCCGAGGCCCGGGATCCGCGCCACGGTTGCGTCGCAGTCCTCGACGGCGAAGTAGACCCTCCACTGCGATGCGTCGTCGATGCCGGCGTCGCTCGGCAGCGCACCGATCCCAGCGACCGGGTCGCCCTCGCCGAGGCGCGCCACGGCATAGCGGAACCCGCCGTCGCCTATCTCCTCGAGCTGCCAGCCGAACACGCTCGAGTAGAAACCCTTGGACGCCTCGTAGTCGCGGCTCATCGTCTCGCTCCAGCACATGGCCCCCGGCTCGCCGAGGAGCTCCATGCCGCTGTGGGCGCCCGTCTCCCACAGCCCGACGCTCGCGCCGGCCGGGTCGACGAGCACGGCGGCCCGGCCGAAGCCCCGGTCCTGGTCCGGCTCGGAGCCCACCTCTGCGCCGGCGGCCTCGGCACGGTCGGTCGCGGCGCCTGGGTCGTCGACCGCAAGGTAGATGGTCCACGTCGGGGTCATCCCCACGTCCTCGACGGGCTTCCGGCCGATGCCGGCGACGACGCGACCGTTGCGCTTGGCGACGCGGTAGCCGGCCTCATTGCTGGTCGGTGCAGGCGCCCTCCAGCCGAGGACCTCCTCGTAGAAGGTGGCCGCGCGCTCGACGTCCTCGACGAGCAGGTCGGCCCAGCACGGTGTACCGGGGACGAACGGTGACTCTGGGGCGGGCATGCGCTCTCCTGTCGTCCGGGCGTCGGCGGCTCCGGCGCCGTCCTACCTAGACAACCACGCCAGGCGCGCCCGTGCAGGTCCCCGGCTCGGTCCTGGCCCGACCGGGGGGGCGGGCTCATTCCTCCTCGTACGGGAGGAGCACCGAGAAGACCTCGCCCTCCGGCCCTCGGAGCACGGCGCCGAGACCGTAGGGGCCCTCGAACGGTCCGTTCAGCAGGGTCGCGCCCAGGGCCAGTGCCGTGCCGACCGTCTCGACGATGGCCTCGGTGGCGAACGACGCGATCCAGTGGGAGGGGATGTCCTCGGGCCACTCGGACCCGATCTCGGAGAGTCCGAAGGCGGGGTTGCCGTCGCTGGTCGACGCGGTGGCCCACCGTGGGCCGCCCTCCTCGGTCTCGTCGGCGAACTCGGTTCCGAACACGGCCTCGTGGAGCGCCTGCACCTTGTCGTACTCGCGCGTGGCCAGCTCGTTCCAGGTCAGCGCCCCGGCCTCGTCGAGGGTGCCGGAGCCCGGCAGCCACCCCGGCTCCCACAGCCCGAAGAACGCGCCCCCCGGCCCGGTCGCGATGAGGCTGCGCGCGAGCCGGCCGATCGTCGCGGGACGGCCGAGTGGGCGGCCGCCGTGCTGGGCGATGGCCCGCCCAGCGGCATTCACGTCATCGACGCGCAGGTAGGTCGTCCACTGGCTCGGCACCGGTGCGCCTTCGGGACGACGGCTGAGCCCCGCGACCGGGGCACCGTCGAGGAGGGCGAGCGGGTAGCCGCCCGTCTGCTCGTCGCCAGGACGCCAGGTCCAGCCGAAGAGCTCAGAGTAAAAGCGCTGTGCCGCAGCAGGATCCGTGACAAGGAGGTCCACCCAGCAGGGGGCCCCGACCGGATACGCCGGGATGGTCAGTCTCAGCTCGTCCATCACTCAGCGGAGCCGTTCCTTCAGGTGAGAGAGGATCCCGTGGCAGGCCGCCTCGACCTCACGGAAGCACCTTGCGAAGGCGGCCTCGTCGCCGTACCAGGGATCGTCGGTCTGGAGCGTGCCCTCGGCGACGGCCTTCGGGTCGAACTCTCGGACGAGGCGGATCTTGTCGCGGTCCGCATCCGTGCGGGCGAGTCGCCGCAGGGCTCGCACGTGGCCGAGGTCGGAGGCGAGGACGAGGTCCACCTCGTCGAACGTCGTCTTGTCGAACTGCCTTGCCCGGTGAGTCGATCCGTCGTAGCCGTGCCGGTGCAGCACCTCGATCGTCCTCGGGTCTGCCTGTTCCCCGACGTGCCAGTCGCCGGTGCCGCTCGAGGTCACCAGGACCCGGTCGGACAGGCCGGCCTCCTCGACGAGCTGGGTGAGGATGACGTCGCCCATCGGGGACCTGCAGATGTTGCCGCTGCACACGAAGGTGACATGCAGGGATGAGGGGGGCATGGGCACATTCAACACCGTGCGGTGCGGCGGCTGCGGGAGGCACAGTGTCGGTGGTCGATGGGACGGTTTCGCCATGACGACAGGACAGGGGCCGTCCGGGCCGGAGGAGCTGGTGGAGCGGTTCGCGCGATGCGTCGCGGCGCGGGACGTGGCGGGCATCGTCGAGCTGTATGCCGCCGACGCCGTCGTCAGCCTGCGCGACGGTCGCGAGGCGGTCGGGTGCGAGCAGATCGGTGCGGCGTTCGTGGCCGCGCTGGCCCGCGGTCTCGACCTCGCGGTCGAGGCGGCGGGGACGCCGATCGTCCGCAACGGCGTCGCCTGCACCTCGACCCGGACCGTCGACGGCCGCGTCTGCACGCAGGTCGCGAGGCAGTCGGCGGACGGCTCCTGGCAGTGGCTGCGAGACGGCTTCCGGCTCCGCGAGCTCGGGATCGACGAGGTGGAGCTCCCACGACGCGAGGTCGCCTGACCGAGGCACGCCGGCGGCACGTCGGAGGAGATGCGCGAAGGAGGCTGCGCGGCATACGGGCTCGGCATCGGCGACCACGCGTCGAACAGGCGGGCAGCGGCGCGGAGGCGGAGGCGTAGGTTGCAGCCTGTGTCCGACGCGACCGACGCCGCTGCCTCCGCGAGCCCCCGCGCCTCGCACCTGATCGACCTGACTCCGCTGCAGGTCAGCCCGGCGTTCGCACGGCTGTGGGCGGGCAACACCCTGTCCGGCATCGGTGCGGTCATGACGAACACGGCCGTCGGGCTGCACATCTACGACCTGACGCGGTCGACGTTCATGGTGTCGCTCGTCGCGTGGTTCTCCCTCCTGCCGATGATCGCCGCCGGCCTCTACGGCGGCGCGATCGCCGATCGCTTCGACCGGCGTGCCGTCGCCCTCGTGTCGTCGGTCGTCGCCTGGCTCTCCACCGTGGCGCTCGCCACCGTCGCATGGGGCCGGCTCGAGGACGTGTGGGTCTTCTACGTCATCACCACCGTCAACGCGGTCGCCGCGACCATCGCGTCGGCGACCCGGCAGGCGATCACGCCGCGGCTGCTCCCGGTGTCGCTGCTGCCGCAGGCCGCGGCGCTCAACGGCATCGCCATGGGCTTCATGGTGACCCTCGGACCGGCCGTGGCCGGCGTTCTCGTGGCGCGAGTCGGGTACCAGTGGACCTACACGGTCGACGTCCTGCTCTTCGTCTTCGGCTTCCTCGGGCTGTGGACGCTGCCGAGCATCCAGCCGGAACGGGCGCCGGACGGGCACGTCGTCAGTGGCATCGAGGCGGTGCGCCACGGGCTGCGCTACCTGCGCGAGGCACCGAACATCCGGATGAGCTTCGTCGTGGACATCATCGCGATGACGTTCGGGCAGCCGATCGTGCTGTTCCCTGCGGTCGGTGCCATCGTGCTGGGCGGCGGTGCCGTGACCGTGGGCCTGCTAACCGCGTCGTATGCCGTCGGCAGCATCCTCTCGAGCGTCTTCTCGGGGCGGGTCACCGGAGCGCGCTGGCAGGGCCGGGCGATCCGGGCGGCGATCACGTCATACGGGCTGGCGATCCTCGGGCTCGGCCTGGCGCTCGGCGTCGTGACCGTCGGGGGCTGGTCGGTGCAGTCGTCCGACTTCGCGAACGTCAACGTGTGGGGCCTGGTCGCCTCGTGCGCCTGTCTCGCGTGGGCCGGTGGCTCCGACAACATCAGCGCCATCTTCCGCACGACGATCCTGCAGGCGGCGGTGCCGGATGCGATCCGGGGCCGGATCCAGGGGATCTTCACCGTCGTCGTGTCCGGCGGGCCGCGGGTGGGGCAGATGTTTGTCGGGTCGCTCGCAGCGGTATCGGTGACCTGGCTGCCGCCTTTCGTCGGAGGGGCGCTCGTGGTCGTGCTCGTCTGGGTTGCCGTCGCGCGGGTGAGGTCATTCCGCGACTACGACGCCCTTGACCCGCACCCCTGACCAGCGCGCGGATCGGCGCGGATCAGGCGTCGGCGTCGGGGAAGCCCTTCGGGTTCTGGCTCTGCCAGCGCCACGTGTCGACGCACATGTCGTCGATCGTGCGGGTGGCCCGCCAGCCCAGCTCGGTGTTCGCCCTGCTCGGGTCGGCGAACGAGACGGCGACATCACCCGGGCGGCGCTCGACGACCCGGTAGGGCAGCTCGCGCCCGACCGCCCGCTCGAACGCGTGCAGCATCTCGAGCACCGAGGTGCTCTGCCCAGTGCCGAGGTTCCAGATCCCGACCGGCTCGTCCATGGTGCCGAGCCGGTTGAGGGCGGCGAGGTGTCCGGCGGCGAGGTCCTCGACGTGGATGTAGTCGCGCTCACCGGTGCCGTCGCGGGTGGGGTAGTCGTCGCCGTAGACGCTCAGGTACTCGCGGCGGCCGACCGCGACCTGCGCGATGTAGGGCACGAGGTTGTTCGGGATGCCCTGCGGGTCCTCGCCGATCGTGCCGCTGGCGTGGGCGCCGACCGGGTTGAAGTACCGCAGCAGGGCGAACCGCATCGACGGGTTGGCGACGGCGATGTCGCGCAGGATCTGCTCCTGCATGACCTTGGTCCAGCCATAGGGGTTGGTGGCTGACGTCGGGCGGTCCTCGGTCGCTGCCTCCTGGTCGAGCCCGTAGACGGTGGCGGATGACGAGAAGACGAGCTTGTCGACGCCGTGCCGGCGCATCGCCCGGACGAGCGAGAACGTCGAGCCGAGGTTGTTCTCGTAGTACTCGAGCGGCATCTCGACACTCTCGCCGACCGCCTTGAGGCCCGCGAAGTGGATCACGGCATCGATCTGCTCGTGCGCGAAGAGGTGCTCGGTCTTGTCGTGGTCGGTGAGGTCGAACGCGTGGACCGGCAGGTGCTCACCCGTCAGCGCCTCGAGGCGGTTGACGACGGACGGCTTGCTGTTGGCGAAGTTGTCGACGATGACGACCTCGTGCCCCGCGGTGACGAGCTGGACGACGGTGTGCGAGCCGATGTAGCCGGCCCCACCACTGACGAGTACGCGCATGGTCGCCAAGCCTAACGACCCCCCAGAGGTATGCCGCCCACTTCCCGCAGCTCAGCGACATACCTCCCGCTGGGGTCCCCGGGACGAAGCGCTCACTCGACGTGAGGCGCGTGGGACGAAGGGCTCACTCGACGTGTGGAGGGTGGGACGAGGGGCTCACCCGACGTGATGTCGGGGTCAGGTGACGAGGAAACCGGCGAAGGCCATGGCCAACAGCGTGATCGGCATGGCGACGAGCACGGCGGCGAAGAGATACATGAGCGCCGAGGCGAGCGGCACGGACATGCCCCAGATCCGGGCCGGTTGGAGCAGGCCGATCCGCAGCTTGGCCGCCGAGGGGGTCGAGCCCATGGCCATGCTGCCGGCCGGGCTGTGCCCACCACCCGCCATGCCGACGATGGCGCGCGCCGTCGGCATCGTCCCGACGTCCCGGACCGCGGCCCGGTCCGCGAGCACCTCGATGAGCAGGTGGACCTCGCGCAGGGCTGTCTCGGAGCGGACGAAGGGCGGGACCGCCTCGTGGACGACGGTGAAGAACTCGAGGATCAGGTCGTGGCGGGCGGCGAGGTGTGCCTTCTCGTGGGCGAGGACCGCGTCGAGCTCCTCCTGGGGCAGCCGGTCGATGGTGCCCTGGCTGAGGACGACGCGGCGGCTCATCCCCGGCAGACAGTACGCGGTCGGGGTCGCGTGCTCCAGGACGCGCAGGTGCGGGTCGTCGTGGGCCGCGAGGACGTCGACGAGCTCGCGGTGCCGTTTGCGGACGATGCGCAGGTTGCGGCCGACCCGGTGCCCGGCCACGAGCAGTCGCGCGAGGACGAGCCCGCTGATCACGCAGGCGAGCGCCACGAGGCCGAGGTACTCGGCGATCCGGGACTGTTGTCTCACGATGAACGGCACGGCGGCCGGCGCGGTGAACAGCGCGGCCAGGACCGCGGCCACGGCCGTCGACTGCCAGACGACGAGGGCGGCCCGCGGTGCGCCCCGGAAGCTGGTGAAGCCCGCCATGAGCCGTGGCACAGGCCATGCGAGGGCCACGGCCAGCAACGCCAGCGGGAGGATGTACACCGAGTATCAGGTCGCCTTCTGACGGCGACCCCGTCCCGGCGAGGTCGGGGCCGCGGTCTCGCGGGCCTCGAGCTCGGCCAGGGCGGCGCGGAGCTCGTCGATCTCCTCCGGGGTCGACTCGTCGAGGAAGTGGAGCAGGGCGCTGCGGCGCTCGGTGCCGGCGAGCTCGCCGAGGGCGTGGCGCATCGTCTCCGAGGTCAGCTCGTCACGCGAGGACGCCGCCGTGTAGCGCCAGGCGCGGCCGTCGCGCTCGCGGCTGACGAGACCCTTCTTGGCCATCCGGTCGAGGACGGTCATCAAGGTGGTGTAGGCGAGGTCGCGCTGGACGCCGACGACGTCGTGCACCTCACGGACGGTGAGACCCTCGGGATGGGACGGGCCTTCGGCCCAGAGGTGCTCGAGAACGGCACGTTCGAGGTCGCCGAGGCGGTTGCGGGGGGTCGTGGACATGGTGACTCCAAATCTACTCGGGCGGGCGCTTCAGCGTGATCACCTGATCGAAGAGCGAGAGCCCCTCCGGCCGGTGGGTGGCCATCACGATGGTTCGGTGGGGACCGCGGCGATCGTCCGCGGCCAGGAGGTCGGTGACGACGGCCGTGGCCGTCGGCGGGTCGAGGTGGGCGACGGGCTCGTCGAGGAGGATGACGGGCCGGCGGCTGAGATGCGCGCGGGCGATGGCGAGCCGGGCACGCTCGCCGCCGGACAGCCCCCGGCCGCCTTCTCCGATGCGGGTGTCGAGTCCCTCGGGGAGCGCGGCGAGGAGAGGCCGCAGTCCGGCCCGCGCGAGGGCGTCCGTCAGGTCGTCGTCGGTGGCGGCCGGTCGGGCGAGGCTGAGGTTGGCGCGCAGGGTGCTCGCGAAGATGTGGGGCTGGTCGTCGACGACGGCGACCTGGTCGCGGACACGGCCGGTCCGGAGGTCGGTGACATCGACGCCGTCCCAGGTCAGGGCGCCACCCGTCGGCTCGAGGTGGCGGGCGAGGACGGCGAGGAGGGTGGACTTGCCCGACCCGTTCGCGCCGACGAGGGCGACTCGTGAACCGGCGGGTACGTCGAGCGTGATCGGCCCGACGTCGGTCCTCCCGCCGGTCCACGAGGCTGTGAGGCCGTGCGCGGCGATGCGCGGGGCGCCGGCCCTGGCCGGCAGGTCGGTGGTGCCGCCGGCGCCGACGGCCGGGTCGAGGCCGAGCAGTGCGTCGATGCGTGCCTCGCTGCCCTTGGCCCGGGCGAGGGCCCGCATGGCATCGGTGAGCGGCGTGACGACCTCGCTGACCGCGACGGGGGTGAGCAGGAGCAGCGCCTTGGCGGGTGCGGCGAGCGGCAGCGGCCACACGACGACGGCGGTGAGGACGACGGCGCCGCCGACGAGCAGCAGGAACGCCGCCGAGGCGGTGGCCCGTCCCAGGCTCTGCCGGCGGGTCGCGGCCGTGAACGTCGCCTGGGCCTCGTCGAGCCAGCCGAGCGCGGTGCGCCACCCGCCGACGGCGCGCAGCTCGGTTGCCTGGCTCGTCATCAGCTCGCTGACCCTGGTCACCTCGGCGCGGGCGCTGAGCAGCTCTGTCAGAGAACGTGACTCGAGCCGGTAGGCGAGCACACAGACGAGCACGATGGCGGCGGCCAGTCCGGTGAGAACCAGCCCGACGCCCGGGACGAGCCAGCTCGTCAGGCCGATCGCGAGCATGCCCGCGACGAGCGACGAGATCACGGGGACCGTGACGCGCACCTGCGCGTCGACGACGTCGTCGAGGTCGTCGACGACTCCGGTCAACACATCGGACCTGCGGCGACGGCCCAGTCGCGCCGGGGTGAGCGGGATCAAGGCGGTGTATGCCGCGCGCCGCCGTCGAGCGAGGAGCGCGAGGGCCGCGTCGTGGCTGACGAGGCGCTCCCAGTAGCGGAACACCGGCCGGGCGATGCCGAAGGTCCGGACGGCGACGATCGCCGTCATCAGCGTGAGGATGATGGGTCGCTCCGCCGCGCGGACGATGAGCCAGCCGCTCGTCGCGGTGAGGGCCATGCCGGAGGCGGAGGCGATCCCACCGAGAATGCCGCCCCTGACGATGCCGGGGGCGGGTCGGGCCAGACCCTTCCCCGGTTTGAGGTATTCCGGTGCACGGTGCGCCCACCCGGACACCTCTTCTCGTGGCAGGGTGGCGGCGGCGGAGGATGTTGCGGCGGAGGACGTGGACGCAGTGGAGCAGGGTGCGGTGGAGGTGCTGCCGCCCCTGGCCCTTGGGTCGGTCGTCGCAGCGTTGGCGATCCACATCTTCATCGCGGTTCCTCCTCTCGGTTGAGGTATTCCGGTGCTCGGCCCGCATAGGCGAACACCTCATCCCGGGCAGGGGTGGGTGGGTTGAGGTGGACGTGGTGGTCGGCGAGGGTCACCAGCTCCGGGCGGTGTGTCACGGCGACGACGACGCGGCGTTCGGCGAGCTCACCGATGAGCTGGTGGGCCTCCCGGGCGGCGTCACCGTCGAGGTGGGCGGTCGGCTCGTCGAGCAGCACCAGCGCCTCGGTCGAGAGCCAGGCGCGGGCGAGGGCGATCCGCTGCCGCTGCCCGGCCGACAGTCCGAACCCGTCGTCGCCGAGGGCGGCGTCGAGGTTCCCCGGCAGGGCCGCGACGACGCCGTCGAGGCCGACGCGGCGCAGTGCCTCCCACACCGCCTCGTCGCCCGCGGGGTGACCGAGGGTCACGGCAGCCCGCACAGTGCCGGCCGGGATGAAGGGCCGCTGGGTGACGAGGTGGGCCGGTGGAGCCGTGACCGTGCCCGTCGTCGGGGTCCGGAGCCCGGCGAGGAGCTCGAGCAGCGTGGACTTGCCGACCCCCGAAGGCCCGGTCACCACGGTGAGGCCGGGAGCCAGCCGAAGCGTCAGGTCACGGATGACGGGAGCGAGCTCGGCGGCATACCGGTACTCCACCGCCCCCACTTCCGCGAACGGACCGCTCGAGGGCGAGCTGGAGGGCAGAGCGGCGCGCTCGATCCCTCCCGGCCCGTTCGGGGAGGCCTCGAGGTGGGCGAGGATCTCGTCGAGGGCGACGGCGCCGTCGGCGGCGGAGTGGAACTCGGCCCCGACGCGGCGGATCGGCCAGTAGGCCTCGGGGGACAGGAGGATCGCGACGAGCCCCGCGCCGAGGGACATCGACCCCCACGAGAGGCGTAGGCCCACGACGACGGCGACGATGGCGACGGAGATGCTGGCGAGCAGCTCGAGCGCCGCCGAGCTGAGGAACGCGATCCGGAGGGTCGCCATCGTGGCACTGCGGTGGCGCTCGCTGATCTCCTCGACGACCCCGGCCTGGCGCCGCGCTCGCCCGTAGCCGACGAGCGTCGGCAGGCCTCGGACCACGTCCAGGAAGTGTCCCGACAGCTGGGCGAGGGCGGCCCACCGGCGCTCGGTCGAGGCCTGCGTCGCCTTGCCGATCAGCGCGGCGAAGACGGGCAGGAGCGGCAGGGTCAGCACGACGATGACCGCGCTCGGCCAGTCCACGACGGCGAGGGTGGCGATCGCGAAGACGGGGACGAGCGCGGCGGTCAGGAGGGTGGGCAGGTAGCGCGCGGCATACGGCTCGACGGCGGTTGCTCCCGACGTGGCGAGGGTGACGGCGGAGTCTGCGTCCGGTCGGCGTTCCACCGGGAGCCGCCCCCACGCGCCGAGCAGGGCCGATCGCAGCCGGGTGGAGACCGCCGCGCCGGCCCACGCGGAGACGATGTCGGACCCGGCCGCGAGGAGCGCACGTGCCCCGAACAGCGCCGCCAGCCAGACCGCCGGTGTCGTCACCGACGTCCCGTCGACGACGGCGACGACGAGGGCGCTGAGCGCGAAAGCCGTCGTGACCGTGAGCACGCCGCTCAGCACCCCGACCGCCGTGAGGGCAGCGATCGGCGTACGGACCGTGGGGACGGTCCGGAGCAGGCGCAGGTCGAACGGCTTCACGTCTGGTGTCCCCCGGTCAGTGGGCGTGCTCGAGCACGACGTCGGCGGGGATGTGCTGCGTCGTGATGCGCTTGCGGAACACCCAGTAGGTCCAGCCCTGGTAGAGCAGGACGAGCGGCGTGAAGATCACCGCGACGATCGTCATGACGGTGAGCGTGTAGTGCGAGCTGGACGCGTTCTCGGTCGTGAGGCTCCACGCCGGGTTCGTCGTCGAGGGCATGACGTTGGGGAACAGCAGGAGGAAGTAGGTCGCCACCGCCATCGCGATCGTGACCGCGGTCCCGATGAAGGCGAACCCTTCTCGGTCCCGCGTGTTGGACCACAGCGCGCCGACGAGGGCCACGGCCGCGACGACCGTCGTCAGCCACGAGGCGAGACCGCCGTGCTGCAGGCCGAGGACGAGCAGGAGCAGCACGGCGAGGCCGGCGGCCGGTACGCCCGCACGGGTCGCGATGCGGCGGGCGTCGAGCCGGATCTGCCCGTCCGTCTTGAGCGCGAGGAAGATCGCGCCGTGCGTGACGAAGAGCGCGACGAAGGTGAGGCCGCCGAGCAAGGCGGTGGGGTTCAGCAACGTGAACAGGTTGCCGGTGTACTCCTTCGCCTCGTTGATCGGCACGCCGACGACGAGGTTCGTCAGGGCGACGCCCCAGAGGAACGCCGGGACGAGCGAGCCCCAGAAGATGGCGAGGTCCCAGCGGCGCTTCCAGCTCTCCTCCGGCCGCTTGTGGCGGTACTCGAAGCCGAGGTTGCGCAGGATGAGGGCGACGAGGATAAGCAGGAGCGGGAGGTAGAAGCCGCTGAACATCGTGGCGTACCAGTGGGGGAACGCGGCGAAGGTCGCCCCGCCCGCCGTGAGGACCCACACCTCGTTGCCGTCCCAGACAGGGCCGATCGTGTTGAGCATGACCCGGCGACGCTTCTCGACCTCCGCGTCGGCCGCGGTGGCGGCCACGTCCGCGGCGGCCCGCTTGCGGCCACCGAGGACGGGCAGGAGGACGCCGACGCCGAAGTCGAACCCCTCGAGGACGAAGTAGCCGGTCCAGAGGACGCCGATGATGATGAACCAGACGGTGCTGAGCTCCATGACCAGCCCTCTCAGTAGGCGAAGACGAGGGGAGCATCCTCGTCCCGGTCGGACGGTCCCTGGGGCGGCTCGTGAGGCTCGGCCCCTCGGCGCACGTAGGTGAGGAAGAGCTTGATCTCGACGACAGCGAGCGCGCCGTAGAGCAGGGTGAAGACGGCCATCGACGTGATGACCTCACCCATCGACACCCCGGGCGAGACGCCGGCACCGGTCGTCATGAGCCCGAAGACGAGCCACGGCTGGCGGCCGACCTCCGTGAAGATCCACCCGAAGGAGTTGCCGATGACCGGCAGGATCGGCGCGGCGATCGCGGCCCAGTAGAGGAGGCGGTGCGTGGGGGTCCGGCCCTTCCGGGTCAGCCACAGGACGGCAACCGCGATGGCGGCGGCCGCCATCCCCACCCCGATCATGAGCCGGAAGGTCCAGTACGTGGTCGGGATGTTCGGCACGTAGCGGGTCGCTGCGTCCTGGACCAGTGGGTTGCCCGAGGCGCCGTAGGTGCTCAGGTACTGGGCGCGAAGGTCGTTGATGCCCTCGACCGCGCCGCTGAACGACCCGGTCGCGAGGAAGCTCAGCAGGCCGGGCACCTCGATGAGCGCGTTCGTGTGCTGGCCGTCGAGCGAGCCGATGGTGAGCACGGAGAAGGGGGCGCCCTCGCCGGCCGGCACCGAGTCGTAGATCGCCTCGGCCGCGGCCATCTTCATCGGCTGGACCTCGGTCATGATCTTGCCCTGGACGTCGCCGGTGAGGGCAACGCCGAGGCCGGCGACGAGCGTGACGACCGCGCCGATCCGGGCAGCCTTGCGGTAGAGCGGCGCGTCGGGGGCCTTCCGGATCGCCTCGCGGCGCATCAGGTGCAGGCTCACGCCCATGATGACGCCGCCGCCCACCATGTAGGCGGCCAGGGCGACGTGCGGGAAGGTGACGAGCTGCACCTTGTTGGTGAGCACGGCGAAGAAGTCGGTCAGCTCGGCGCGGCCCGTGGCCGGGTTGTACTCGTAGCCGACGGGGTGCTGCATGAAGGAGTTGGCCGCGAGGATGAAGTAGGCCGACAGGAGCGTGCCGATGTGGACGATCCACATCGTCGCCGCGTGCAGCTTCTCCGGAATGCGGCCCCAGCCGAAGATCCAGAGGCCGAGGAAGGTCGATTCGAGGAAGAAGGCGAGCAGCGCCTCGATCGCGAGCGGCGCACCGAAGATGTCACCGACGAACCTGCTGTAGTCCGACCAGTTCATGCCGAACTGGAACTCCTGGACGATGCCGGTGACGAGCCCGAGGGCGAAGTTGATCGTGAAGAGCTTGCCGAAGAACTTCGCGAGCCGCATCCACTCCGGGTCGTGGGTGCGGACCCACTTCGTGTGGAACCACGCGACGACGGCGGACAGGCCGATCGTGATCGGGACGAAGAGGAAGTGGTAGACGGTCGTGATGGCGAACTGCCATCTCGCCAGATCGGTTGCATCCACGGTTTGTCTCCCGGAGGGCCTTTTCACTACGGAACGTAGTAGATACTACGTCGAGTAGTACCTCGGGCGATACGGGGGGTCCTCCCAATCCCGCCTGAGCCGCCGATCGTCGAGCGTCAGGGGTGCGGGAAGTGGATCTCCGGTGAGGCGTTCGGCGCGGCGGGGACCATGAGCCGCGCGAGCGCGGCGGGCAGGTTGGCGATCGTCACGGCCGCCTCAGCCGCGCCCCTCGTGAGGTCCTGGCGCTCAGCGGCGGCGAGAAGGAACGCTGCGTACGCGACCTGCCCGTCGCCGGTCAGGTGGAACCGGTCACCCAGGAGGTACTCCGGGTGTGCCGCGACGACGTCACCCCACCGCATGGAGTGCACGCGGGCGCTCGCCGCGTCCCAGTCGGTCATCAGGTCCTGCACCCGGGCGGAGTTCGCCGGGTCCGGTCCGCGCCACCCGATCGCGAACGTCGTCGTGCGCGGCGCTGTGTCCTCGAGCAGCGACTCGTACGCCGCGTTCAGCACGGACGTGTCGAGGACGGTGTCGTTGGTGCCGAGGGCGAGCACGACCGTCTGGCCGAGCTGTCCGGTCTCGCGCAGCTGCTTCCCGACGGCGACCGCCTGGTCAGAGCGGCGGCCTGACTGCGCGTTGTAGCAAAGGGGTCTGCCGGCCTCTTGGAACGCGGCCCTCACGTGCTCGATGGACAGCTTGGTGAGCGAGTCTCCGATGACGGTGACGGAGTGAGGGTCAGCGGCGATCCTCACGCAGTCGGCGGTGCTGCCGCTGATGACGGGACCGTCGAGAGCGGGGGCCGGTGGCCCGAGACAGACGGTGACGAGCGCGCAGAGGGCAGCGGCGAGAACTGCGACGCGTAACGCCGCCGGTGCCCGTCGGGTGGACGAGAAGCGCATAGCGAACCCCTTCGATACGTCGTGGTCTCCGTGCGGCAGGCTCCCCGGCATCGTTCATGTCGCCGCGCTCACACTGCCGCCGTGACCCGGCAGTCGCTGTGGTTCCCCCGGTGCGCGACACCCCGCCCAGTGCAGTGCCATCGTGGGGCAGAACCGGGTGGCGCGTGGGCGAAATCGGAGACTCGTCCGGGCTGTCAGGTGGCGGGCATTGACGGGGCGGTCATGTGGCGGCGGGCTAGAGGACGGCCGCCGGGCAGTGGGCCCCTTGCCCCTGTCAGCGGGACAGTGGCCCAGCGCGCGGAGGAGGGGTGCTCCGGGAGCGAGGTCAGCGGCATACGGGTCGATGGATGGCACGATGGGCGCCGTGATGTACGAGCGGGCCGTCCGGCGAACCCTCTTCCGTCTGGGTGGCGGTGACGCGGAGGTCGCGCACGAGCGCACCCTGGCCGCCCTCGCGACCCTGGGCCGGGCCACGCCCGTGCTCCGCGGCCTACGGCGGCTGCTCGCCGTCCCCGCACCGCGGGAGGTGTTCGGGGTGCGCTTCCCGAGCCCGGTGGGCCTGGCCGCGGGTCTCGACAAGAACGGGGTGGCGCTGCGGGCCTGGCCGGCGCTCGGCTTCGGGTTCGTCGAGGTCGGCACGGTGACCCGCCACGCACAGCCGGGCAACCCCCGCCCGCGGCTGTTCCGGCTCGTCGAGAGCGGCGCGATCATCAACCGGATGGGCTTCAACAACCACGGCGCCGACGCCCTCGCCGCCCGGCTGCGGGCGCTCGGCCCGATTGGCGTGCCGCTCGGCATCAGCATCGGCAAGTCGAAGATCACCCCGGTCGAGGACGCCGTCGGCGACTACGTCTTCTCGATGCGGGTGCTGCGGCCGTATGCCGACTACTTCGCCGTCAACGTCAGCTCGCCGAACACCCCGGGGCTGCGCAGCCTGCAGGACCGGGGCGCCCTGGATGGTCTGCTCCGCGTCCTGAGGACCGAGGCCGGCGAGACGCCACTCGTCGTCAAGATCGCACCGGACCTGACCGACACCGCCATCGGCGAGGTCCTGGAGGTCTGCGCGGAGCACCGGGTCGACGGGCTCATCGCGACCAACACGACCATCGGCCGGGACGGCCTCGCCCCCGGTGACCAGGGCCGGGCCTCGGAGGCCGGTGGCCTGAGTGGTCGCCCCCTCACCGAGCGGTCGCGGGAGGTCGTGGGCTTCGTCCATCGCGAGGCCCCGGACCTGCCCGTCATCGGCGTCGGCGGCATCGCGACGGTCGACGACGCGCTGAGGATGCTCGACGCCGGCGCCTCACTGCTCCAGCTCTACTCCGGGTTCATCTACGGCGGACCGCCGCTCGTCCGGGCGATCAACCGCGCGGTCGCCCAGCGCAAGTAGTCAGGTCAGGTCGAGGCCTCACGAGCGTTCGCGGGCAAGGAACCGGACCGAACCGACGTCCCGCGCCCGACTCATTGCTTCGGTCGCTCGTCGACGATGCGGCGGGCCTTGCCCACGGACCGCTCTATGGAGCCGGGGTCGCGCACCTCGACCCGGCACGTCGTCCCGATGCGCGTCTTGATCGTGTGCTCGAGCCGGCGTGCGAGCGCCGCCCCGTCGGCCTCAGCCATCCGTTCGTGCGGCTCGACGAGGACCGTCAGCTCGACCATCCGGCCGGGCTGGCGCAGGACGCACTGGAAGTAGGGCGAGAGGGCCGGCTCGGCGAGGACGTGCTCCTCGATCTGGGTGGGAAAGACGTTGACGCCGCGGACGATCATCATGTCGTCGCTACGACCGGTGATCTTCTCCATCCGGCGCATGGACGGCACGGCGGTGCCGGGCAGCAGGCGCGTCAGGTCGCGGGTCCGGTACCGGATGACCGGCATCGCCTCCTTCGTGAGTGAGGTGAAGACGAGCTCGCCCGGCTCCCCCTCGGCGACGGGCTCCTCGGTGAGCGGGTCGATGATCTCGGGATAGAAGTGGTCCTCCCAGAGATGCAGGCCGTCCTTCGTCTCTGCCGACTCCTGCCCGACGCCCGGGCCCATCACCTCGGACAGCCCGTAGATGTCGACAGCGTCCATGCCGGTCCGGCCCTCGATCTCGGTGCGCATCGACTCCGTCCATGGCTCGGCACCGAAGATCCCGACGCGCAGCGAGGTCTCGTGCGGGTCGAGGCCGAGCCGCTCCATCTCGTCGATGAGCGAGAGGAAGTACGAGGGCGTCACCATGATGACCGTCGCCCCGAAGTCCCGGATGAGCTGGACCTGCCGGTCGGTCATCCCACCGCTCACCGGCACGACCGTGCAGCCCAGCCGCTCTGCGCCGTAGTGCGCGCCGAGACCGCCCGTGAACAGGCCGTAGCCGTAGGCGACGTGCACGACGTCACCGGGGCGACCACCGGCGAGGCGGATGGAGCGAGCCATGAGGTCGGCCCACGTATCGATGTCCCGGCGGGTGTAGCCCACGACCGTCGGCCGGCCCGTCGTCCCGGAGCTCGCGTGGACCCGGACCACCTCCTCGCGCGGCACCGCGAACATCCCGAAGGGGTAGTTCTCGCGCAGGTCGGCCTTGCTCGTCAGCGGGAGCTTTGCGACGTCGTCCAGTGACCGGATGTCGTCGGGATGGACGCCCTTGGCCTCGAAGGCCTTCCGGTAGTGAGGCACGTTCTCGTATGCCGCACGGACCGTCGCGCACAGCCGCTCGGTCTGCACGTGGCGCAGCTCGTCGACCGACAACGTCGGGAACTGGGACTCGTCGAGCGGCTGCGCGGGCGTGCCCGGATCGGGCCGTGAGGACGTCGTCGTCATGCGCTCCATTGTGTCCCGGGGCTCAGGCCGGCGGGAGGTCCGAGCCCTCCAGGGCCGGGGCCCCCTCGCCCCCGTCGGCTGCGGCGCTGTCCCGCACCTCGGCGTTGCGCATGCGGCGGAGGAAGGCACGGGTCCGCTCGTTCTTCGGGTTGCCGATGACCTGCTCGGGAGGCCCCTCCTCACACACGACACCGGCGTCCATGAAGACGACGTGGTCGGCGACCTCGCGGGCGAACTCCATCTCGTGGGTCACCACGATCATCGTCATCCCGGTCTGCGCCAGCTCGCGCATGACGCGGAGCACCTCACCGACGAGCTCGGGGTCGAGTGCCGAGGTCGGCTCGTCGAAGAGCATGAGCTTCGGCTCCATGGCGAGCGCCCGGGCGATCGCGACGCGCTGCTGCTGGCCGCCGGAGAGCGCGCCCGGGTACGCGGCCGACTTGTCCGCGAGGCCCACCGAGGCGAGCAGCTCCTGGGCACGGGCCCTCGCCTGGCCCCGGCGCACGCCCTTGACCTGTGTCGGTGCCTCGATGACGTTCTCGAGGGCGGTCTTGTGCGGGAAGAGGTTGAACCGCTGGAAGACCATGCCGATCTCACGCCGCTGCGTGGCGATCTGCTTGTCGTTCAGGTGGTGCAGTCGCCCGTGCTCATCTTCGCGGAAGCCCATCAGCTCGCCGTCGACCCAGATCCGTCCACCGTCGATGGACTCGAGCTGGTTGATGCACCGCAGGAACGTCGTCTTGCCGGACCCGGACGGACCGAGGAGGCAGACCACCTCGCCCCGGTGCACGGTCAGGTCGATGCCCTTCAGGACCTCGTTGCCGTGGAAGGACTTCATCACGTTGACGGCGCGGACCAGGACTTCACCCTGGGTCCGGCTCGTCTGGGGTGTCGCCGCTGTCTGAGTCATCATGCGCCTCCCACGCCTGCCGGCCGCGGGACGCGCTCCGGCGCCTTCCCCGCCGCCCGCCTAGTCTGTCCGAAGCCGCGCCCGAAGTAGCGCTCGAGGTAGTACTGGCCGACCATCAGCACCGAGCAGACGATGAGGTACCAGGCGACGACGGCGACGTAGGACGCCATGATCTCGAGGGTGCGGGTGCCGATAATGCGGACCTGGTAGTAGAGCTCGGTGATGATCGGGATCGCGACGAACAGCGACGTGTCCTTGACCATTGCGATGGTCTCGTTGCCGGTCGGCGGCACGATGACTCTCATGGCCTGGGGCAGCACGATGCGACGCATCGTCTTGCCGCCGCTCATGCCGAGGGCCTGCGCGGCCTCGGTCTGGCCCTGGTCCACGGAGATGATGCCGGCCCGCGCGATCTCGGCCATGTAGGCGGCCTCGGACATGCCCAGGCCGATGATGCCGGCGAGCAACGTGCTGGAGAACTCCTGCAGGCTGAGGTGGAAGAAGGTGAAGTCGTTCGACAGTCCCAGGGCGTGGGCGAACTGCTGGCCGAAGGGCAACCCGAAGTCCAGCCCGTCGTAAAGGAACGGGATGCCGGTGCCGATCATGCCGAGCAGGACGATGCGGGGGATGCCGCGGAAGAACCAGGTGTAGACGAACGCGACGCCGCGCAGGACCGGGTTGGCGGACAGGCGCATGACGGCGAGGACGATGCCGCCGATGACGCCGATGATCATCGCCCCGATCGTGCCGACGATGGTGCCCTTCCAGAGGCCCTCTAGGACCGGGTCCTGGTTCATGATCTGCAGCGCGATGCTGAAGCTCCACCGGTCGTTCGTCACGAAGGAGCTGATCATCATCGCGATCAGGATCGCAATGATGATCACGGCGACCCACCGCCATGGATGCGGCACCGGCCGGGCATGGATGATGCCCGGCCGGTCCGCCTCCGCTGCGCGAGGCGCGCCCGTGCTGGTGCTCATCGGCTCGGTGCTCATGGTTTCCTCACGACTTCAGCGTGGCTCAGTCCGTTCAGCGTGGCCCGTCAGGGGTTCAGCGCGAAGTCGCTGATCCCGCCGGACTCGACGCCCCACTTCTTGAGGGCGTTGTCATAGCTGCCGTCGGCCTTCGCCGCCTTGAGGGCATCGACGAGGGCGTTCGCGAAGTCGGTCTCGGACTTCGGGATGACGTAGCCGTAGGGGGCCGAGTCGTAGACGTCACCGAGCTTCTCGAGCTTGCCCGAGAACTGCTTGATCGCGTAGAGGCCGATCGGCGAGTCGGCGAGCATGGCGTCGACCTTGCCGCTGACGACGTCCGCCGTCACCTCGTCCTGCCCGTCGTGCGGGAGGATGTTGACGGCGGGCTTCCCGGCCGCGGTGCACTTCTTGCTCTTGGCCGTGATGTCGTCGAACTGCGTGGTGCCGCTCTGGACGCCGATGTTCTTGCCGCAGGCGTTGTTGGGGTCGATCTTGCCGGGGTTTCCCGGCTTGGTCACCCAGAGGGTGCCCGCCTTGTAGTAGCTGACCATGTTGACCTTGGCCTTGCGCTCGTCCGTGATGGAGAAGGACGAGACGCCGACGTCGTACTTGCCGCTGTCGACGCCGAGGATGATCGCGTCGAACTTCGAGGGCGAGTACTCGGCCGTCACGCCGAACTTCGCGGCCACGGCGTTGAAGAGGTCGACGTCCCAGCCCTCGACGGTCTTGCCGTCGGCCCCCATCATCTCGTTGGGGGCGTAGGTCGGGTCGATCCCCACGACGATCTTGCCTGCCGACTTGATCTTGGCTGGCAGCTTCGCGGCCAGGGCCTGGTCGACGGTGCCGGTGGGGGCGGGGGCGTTCGCCGTGTTGTTGCCGCCACCGCTGGCTCCGGGGGAGAGCGAGTTGGAACCACAGGCGGACAAGCTGAGCCCGAGGGCGACGGCGCCCGTCGCGGCCACGAGGGAGATGCGGCGCATCAGAGGTCCTTCCAGGATCGACCCGGGCAACTTCGCCCGGCGGTGTCCCGATCCTGCCACTGATGCATGGGAGCGGCACCCATGTCAGCGGCGTTTTCACGACGGGGCGCGGACGTTCCCTCCGCGTCCGCCGCCCCGTCGTGTCCAGGTAGGCCGCTGAACCGCCTACCGCTTCAGCCGCAGGATCGAGCCCGGCCCGTTCATCTGCCCGGTCTCGAAGTTGATGTCCGCCATCGTGCCGACGTAGAGGTAGCCGCCGTGAACCTCGACCGAGACGGCGTTCGGCACCTCGGCCGCGGTGCTGATGGCACCGTTCCGTGTGAGCTTGGAGATCTTCCCGCCGAACAGCTCGGCGACATACACCGTGCCGTCGGGGGCCACGGCGAGGTTCGTCGCACCGAGGAAGCCCCTGCTGACAAGGGATGCCTGTCCCGTGTTCGGGTTGACCTTGTAGACCGAGCCGTTGGCACCGAAGACGGGGCTCTCCACGCCACCGGGCAGGACCGTCACCCAGAGGGAGCCGTCGGGCGCCACCTCGACGTCGGTCGGCACCGGCTCGAAGGCGTAGGTGGCTCCGGCGAGGCACTCGGTGTCCGCCGGCGACATGCCGAACATCTCGGCGAGGGCGGCCGCCATCTCGCCGCTGAAGGTCACCGGTTGCGGCGGCAGCACCGTCAGGTTCGTGACGGCGCCCTTGTCGGTCACCGACCAGAGGTTGTTCGCGCCGGCGTCCGCGACGACCCAGCGGTTGCCTGCGCGCGCAACGGAGTACGGGTGTGAGTCCAGCATGCCGGTGTAGGTCGGCGCCCCCGTGAGATCTCCGAGGATCGCATTGACGCAGGCCTTCTTGGCCGCGTCGGCCCCAGGCCCGTAGTCCATGACGCCGTAGGTGTTGCCCTTGTCCGGGTTCTGGCTGGCCTCCACCCCGGCGATGTCGGCGACGACGTCCTGCTGGCCCCTGGTGCGCATGGTGAGCCCGGTCGCGCTGTGGTCGGCGTTGCTCCAGGTCCAGGCGACCGTCTTGCCGTCCGGCGTCACGTCGACGCCCGCGATGTCGCCGTCCTCAGGGCCGAAGGCGAACGGGGCCCGTCCGAGGATGCCCACGGTGTTGGTGAAGCCGTCGGCGACGTAGACCTCGTTGTTGTGACCGATGGCGAGGTTGAAGGGTCCGAGCGCGAAGTCGGACAGGGTCTTGTGCCAGTTCTTGCTGTCGGCATGGGCGGCCGGCGCGGCAATGGCCATGCAGGCGGCCGTCCCGGCCGCGACGACACAGGCGAGTCGGCGAAGGTGCATCGTCATGGTCTCCTCATAGTGAATTGAGGGCCCGACAGGTTGGCGTACGAAGCCCCCGCGGCGTCACGTGACGTCGATCACCCGAGGCTAGGGCCGGCCCAGATCGCTGTCCCCAGATTCTGTGAATTCCCGTGTCAGCACTGACTTTTCGCGGGTCGCTCCATCCCTTATGTCGCCGTTTGTCCCGATCTGCCGCTCGGTAGTTCGAGGGCGTCAGGTGGTGCGGAGGGACCTCGACCGACCGCGGAACTCGGCGATGATCTGGCCGTCCGACTCGCGGCGCACGGTGACGTCGGTGATGCCGCTGCGGCCGAAGGCGGACCGGACGACGCCCTCGGCGACGAGCACGTCGCCGAGCCGCCCGGGCGCCGTGAACGTGATGTCCGCGCCCGCCGCGACCGTCGTCGCACCTCGGGAGTTGCAGGCCAGCGCGAAGCAGGAGTCGGCCAGGGTGAAGATGAAACCCCCGTGGCAGATGTCGTGCCCGTTGACCATGTCTTCCCGGATCGGCATCCGGACTACGGCGTGGTCCCGCTCGAGCAGGTCGATCACCATGCCGAGGCCGCGTGACGCCACGTCGTCGTCCCACATCCGCTGGGCGAAGGCGACACCCTCCTCGTGCTGCGGCTCAGTCATCGAGGCTCCCATCCGTCAGGGCCGGGCTCGGCCGGTAGCGCCCGCCGGGGAAGGCCCGGTCCAGGGCCGCGAGCTGCTCGGCGACGACGTCGAGGCCGATGTCTCGGCCCCACTCGATCGGGCCCCTCGGGTAGTTCACCCCCAGGCGCATCGCCGTGTCCACGTCCGCGGCGCTCGCCTCGCCCCGATGGACGAGGTCGACGGCCTCGTTGACGAGCATGGCGACGGTGCGTCCGAGCGGGTCGGTCTCGACCGGGCCGGATCCGAGCCGCTCGGCGAGCCCGAGGTCCGGGCCGGCGACGGCGGCAGCCGGCTCAGCGCCATACGAGTAGACGCCTCGGCCCGACTTGCGACCGAGCCGGCCCGCCTCGACCAGGCCACGCTGGAACTCCGTCGGCGCGTAGCGCGGGTCGCGTCCGGTCTGCTCCCACACGGAGGCGCCGACCGCATAGTTGACGTCCTGCCCGATCAGGTCGGTCAGCTCGAACGGCCCCATCCGGAAGCCCCCCTGCTCCCGGAAGATCCAGTCCACGGTGGCGGGGTCGGCGAGGCCCTCCTCGACCACACGCTGCGCCTCCCCGTAGAAGGGCCGCGCGACGCGGTTGACGATGAAGCCGGGTGTCGACGTGCAGGTCACCGGCGTCTTGCCCCAGGCCGCCATGAGCGCGGCCGCGTGTGCCAGGTAGGCCGCCGCCGTCCCCTTGCCGTGTACCACCTCGACGAGGCGCATGAGGGGCGGGGGGTTGAAGAAGTGCAGGCCGAGGACGCGTTCGGGGTCGGGGATCGGCTCGGCGATCGCGGTGATGTCGAGGCTGGACGTGTTCGTGGCGAGGATCGTCGTCGGGGGCTGCGTCGCCGCGACGTCGCCGAGGATCCGCTGCTTGAGCTCGAGGTCCTCGGGCACCGCCTCGACCACGAGGGCACACTCGGGCAGGTCGGAGATCGCCGTGGCGGGAGTGATCCGGTCGGTCACGGCCGTCGCCGCGTCCTGCGTCAGGCGGCCCTTGTCGACCTGCCGGGCGAGGACGGTCCGCATCCGCTCGATGGCCGCCTCCGCTGCTCCGGCGACCGCGTCCACGAGGATGACCCCGTGTCCCGCCGTGGCGGCGACCTGGGCGATGCCGGCGCCCATGGTGCCCGCGCCGATGACGGCTACTTCTCCAAGCGTGGTCGGGGCGTCTGGATCTCTCGACAGGTCCATGGCCCGCATTGTGCCGTGCCGCGCTCACGCGAGGATGGAAGGCACCACGCCGCCGTTAGTCGTCCCGGGAGCCGGGTATCGCATCGAGGCGGGCGTCGAGTGCCCGTGAGGACTCGGGTCGAGGGAGGACGCATGACCCAGGCTCCGGAGGGCGGCGCACGCGAGGCGGCCGCCCGGCTCGGACAGGACACGGCCGACCTGGTGCGCGCCGAGGTGGAGCGCCGCCGGGACGACCTGATGGCGACGGTCTGGCGCTCCAGCACGGCCCTTGCGCTCTTCGGCGGGGCGGCCGGCTGCGGCCTGCTGGCGGTGGCCATGGGGGAGGTCGCGGTCCTGCGCGGCCTCGAGAAGGTCATGCCGAGGGGGCGCGCCGCCCTCGTCCTCACGACCTTCCATGTCGCAAGCGCGGTCGGTCTCGCCCTCGCCGGCCGGCGCGCGATGGAGCGGGCCGGGGCCGCCGCGCAGGCCGCGTTGGACAAGACGAGCGACGACGTGCGCAGCGCGCGTGACGAGGCCGCTTCGGCCGGACCCGACCTGCCGATCTGAGCAGGGCCCCTGCCTCGTCGTGATCTAGCATCGGCAAGGTGACTGCAACGGCGCGCACCTCGGCCCACTCTCTCCTCGACAAGCACGCGGGAGTCCTCGACGAGATCCGTCGGGCGCTCACCGAGCGCTCCTGGTACTCGCGCTACCCCGAGTCGCCGAGCCCCCGTGTCTACGGCGAGACCGCGGCCGCCGATGGTGTCGCCGCGTACGAGGCGCACCTGAACCAGAGGTATGCCGCCCAGCTCGTCTCGGCGACCGACGGCACGTGGGTGGGCGGCGAGGTGTCGCCCTACGGGCCGACGCTCGGTGTCGCGTACCCGGGCCTCGACATCGAGGCCGGCCTGGTGGCGGCGAAGGCCGCACTGCCGGCGTGGCGTGACGGGGGGCCCGAGGTTCGGGCCGCGGTCTGCGTGGAGATCGTGGACCGGCTGCACACGCGCAGCTTCGAGATCGGCAACGCGGTCATGCACACGTCCGGCCAGCCGTTCGTCATGGCCTTCCAGGCCGGCGGCCCGCAGGCGCAGGACCGGGCACTCGAGGCGATCGCGGCCGGGCTCGTCGAGCAGGAGCGGGTGCCCGAGTCCGTGCTCTGGGAGCGGCCCGCGAAGGGCGAGCCGATCCGGATGCAGAAGGACTACCGCATCGTCGGCCGGGGGATCGCGCTCGTCATCGGGTGCAACACGTTCCCGACGTGGAACGCGTATCCCGGCATCTTCGCCGACCTCGTCACGGGCAACGCCGTCGTCGTCAAGCCGCACCCCCGGGCCGTGCTGCCACTCGCCATCACGGTCGAGGTCGCGCGTGCCGTGCTCGAGGAGGCAGGTTTCGACCCGGCGCTCGTCCAGCTCGCGGCCGAGAACGACGGACAGGGCCTGGCCAAGGTCCTCGCCGAGCGCCCCGAGATCGCGATCATCGACTACACCGGCGGGCCGGCGTTCGGCGCCTGGCTCGAGCAGGCCGGCGCGGCCCGGGGCGCGCTGGTCTACACGGAGAAGGCCGGCCTCAACACGATTGTCGTCGACTCGACCGACGACCTGAGGGGCATGCTCGGCAATCTCGCCTTCTCCCTCTCGCTCTACTCGGGCCAGATGTGCACCGCCCCCCAGAACATCTACGTCCCCGAGGCGGGCGTCGAGACCGACGAGGGACACCTGTCCTTCGACGAGTTCGGCGACCGGCTGGCCGGGGCCGTCCAGCGACTCACCGGTGAGGACGCCAAGGCGGTCGAGATCCTCGGCGCCACCGTCAACGACAAGGTCCGCGGGAACGCCGACGCGCTCGAGTCGATCGCCGCCGAGGCGGAGGGGCGGGTCGTGCTCGAGTCGCGCCGCGTCGTGCACCCGGCGTACGAGGCCGCGGTCGTCCGTGCTCCCGGCCTCGTCGCTCTCGACGTCTCCCGTGAGGACGTCTACACCGAGGAGTGCTTCGGGCCGGTGGGCTTCCTCATCAAGACCGCCTCCACCGAGCAGTCCCTGGCGCAGCTCGCCGACACGACGCACGATCACGGCGCCATGACGGCCTCGGTCTACTCGACCGACGAGTCGGTGCTCGACGCCGCGCGCGACGCGGCCGCCGTGGGTGGCGTCGCGCTGTCCGAGAACCTGACCGGGCAGATCTTCGTCAATCAGACGGCCGCCTTCTCGGACCTGCACGGCACCGGGGCCAACCCTGCCGCCAACGCTGCCTACGCGGACGCCGCCTTCGTCGCGAACCGGTTCCGCGTCATCACCTCGCGACGGCACGTGCGATGACCGAACCCGGTCCACTCCCGTCCGGTGACCCTCTTTCCACCCCGTCGAGTGAACCCTCCGTCCCAGGCGTAACAGCGGCCGAGCCCCTCCCCACCCCGTCGAGTGAGCCCTCCGTCCCACCCGACATGGGGGTGGCCGGGGCGCGCATGGGCGCGATCGACCGAGTGGCGGCGCAGAGGTCGACCATCAAGGTCCTCGTCGCCTCGCAGGTGCTCGGCGGGGTCGGCATGGCGAGCGGCATCGCCGTCGGCGCCTTGCTCGCCGAGCAGCTCTCCGGCTCCGAGACGCTCGCGGGGCTCGGCACGACGACCCAGGTGCTCGGTGGTGCTCTCATCGCGATTCCGGTCGCGCGCCTGATGGCCGCCAGGGGTCGGCGGCCGGGCCTCGCGCTCGGCTACGTCCTCGCCCTCGTCGGCGCCGCGACCGTCGTCACGTCGGCGGTGGCCGGCTCGTTCCCGCTCCTGCTCGTCGGCATGTTCCTCTTCGGTGGCGGGACCACGGCCAACGGCCAGGCCCGGTATGCCGCCGCCGACCTCGCCGTGCCCGAGCGCCGCGGCCGCGACCTGTCGATCGTCGTCTGGTCGACCACGATCGGCTCCGTCCTCGGCCCGAACCTCGTCGGTCCCGGCCAGGCCGTCGCCCGCGTCGTGGGCATCCCGCCCCTGGCCGGGTCCTTCCTCTTCTCCCTCGCGGGCTTCGCGCTCGCCCTGCTCGTCGTCGGCCGCCTGCTGCGCCCGGACCCGCTCCTGACGGCCCGGGCGCTCGAGCGCGCGGCTCGCGGGGACGAGCGGCATACGGGCTCCTCGGAGCAGCACGACGGGTCGATGGGGCGGGCGCTCAAGACGATCCGCCGCAACACGCTCGCGCTCGAGGCCGTCCTCGTCGTCGCGCTCGGGCACCTCGTGATGGTGTCCGTGATGGTGATGACACCCCTGCACATGTCGCACGGGCACGCGGAGCTCGAGGTGATCGGCTTCGTGATCTCGGTCCACATCCTCGGCATGTACGCGTTCTCGCCCCTCGTCGGGATGGCCGTCGACCGGTGGGGTAGCCGCCGGATCGCGATGGCTGGCGGAGCGATCCTCGCCGTGGCCGCCTTCCTCGCGTCGCGGTCCGAGGTCGGGTGGTCGGGACTCCTCCTCGTCGCGCTGTTCCTGCTCGGGGTCGGCTGGTCGTGCACGCTCGTGTCCGGTTCGACCCTGCTGACGAACGCGGTGACGACGGACGAGAGGCCCGCGGTCCAGGGGCTCTCGGACGTGCTCATGGGGCTCGCCGGCGCGGGCGGCGGAGCGATGGCGGGCGTCGTCGTGGGCGGGCTCGGCTACGCGTGGCTCGCCGGGGGCGCCGCCCTCGTGGGCATCGCGATCATGGCCATCGCGCTGGCCGCGATGCTCCGCCACACCGCCGGCGCGCGGGCCGTCGAGGGCTGACCCGGTACGCCTGCCTGCCGGACCCGCTGGGCGGTGCGGCCTCGGCTCAGGAGACGACCTTGAGCGTGGAGGTCCGGTCGGGCTTGACGACCACCTCGATCCGGTCGGCGACCCGCGACTTCAGCTCGGTCACGTGGCTCACGATGCCGACGGTGCGGCCGCCCTCGCGCAGCCCCTCGAGGGTGTGCATGACGTCGTCGAGCACCTCCGGGTCGAGCGTGCCGAACCCCTCGTCGACGAAGAGCGTGCCGAGGTCGACACCACCGGACTCAGCCCGCACCACCTCGGCGAGGGCCAGCGCGAGGGAGAGGGAGACGTAGAAGGTCTCACCGCCGGACAGGGTCCCGACCTCGCGGACCTGGTTGGTGTGCATGTCATGGACCCGGATGCCGAGGCCGGACTTCGCGTTGCCCTGCTTCGCGTCCGTGTGCTCCAGCGAGTAGCGCCCGCCCGAGAACTTGGCCAGCTCGGTGTTCGCGACGGAGAGCACCTCGGTGAAGCGTCGGATGAGGACGTACTTGGCAAGGTCGAGGTTGAGCTGGTTGTCACCGTTGCCGGCCACGAGCTGGCCGACGCGGACCGCATCGGCCGTCTCGGCGATGACCGTGGCGTTGCGCTCCAAGGCCGCCTCGACGTCGCCGAGTCGCTCCCTCGTGCGGGCGGTCTGGCTCCGGAGGCTGCCGTGCTCGTTGCTCGCCTGCTCCATCTCCTTCTTCGCGGCGCGCTCGAGCTCCGCCAGCTGGTCGATGTCGTCGAAGAGCGCGTCGAGCTGGACGTCGGCCAGCTCCGGCCCGGACAGGCCGGCCCTGACCTCGGTGCATTCGCGCTCGAAGTCGGCGATGGCCTTCTTCGTCGCGCTGATCCACTCCATCGGACGGTCTGCCTCGAGCCACTCCTCGATCGAGCCGAACCCCGCGGCTGCGAGGTCGGCGTCGCGAACCGCGGCCGCCTCCGACACCGCGCGGGCCGCCGACTCGTGGGCGGACAGCGCATCGATGAGGGCGTCCACGTGCGCCGCAGCCGTCGTCAGGCTGGCACGGCGTTCTGCAACGCTCGGGTGACCGTCCCGGGCGCGTTCGACTTCCGCGCCCTCCCGCTCGAGGCGGTCGGTCCAGTTGGCGCGGCTCTGCTCGAGCCGGGCCAGCTCGGACGCAAGGGTCCTCGATCGCTCGCTCAGCTCCTGTTCGCGGCGGCGCAGCTCCTCGAGGCGCTCGGTCCCGGTCCGCAGCTCGGCGCCTGCACGGATCGACTCCGACAGCTCCTGACCGGCCCGCTCCGCCTCGGCCCTGGCCGCGTCGACGCCGAGGCCGCCGGACCGGGCCGACAGCTCGCCGAGCTCGGTCCGGAGCGCACCAAGTTGCTCCGCGCGTGCCGTCGCCGTCGATCGGAGCTGCTCCAGTCGGGCCTCCTCGGCCTCGACCTGGTCCGCGGTGACCGCGGTCGGGCTGGGGCGGGCGGGCGCCGGGTGGTCGGTCGAGCCGCAGACCGGGCATGGGTCGCCTTCGGCGAGGGTGAGGCCCAGCTCACCGGCGATGCCGTCGATGCGGCTCTGCCGGAGCCGGCCCAGCTCGCCCTCGGCGGTGCGCACGGCCTCGAGGGCTCCCGCGACGGATGCTTCAACGTCGGGGAGCCGTGCGGCCGCGCCCTCATGTGCCAGGGCGGCCTCGAGGCGCTCCTTGGCGTGCTGCGTCGCGGCGGCGCGGCTCTCCTTGAGGGCCAGCAGGCGGCGGGCCTCCCCGAGCGCCTCGTCCTGCTCGCGGACCAGCTGCGGCACGGCGGCCAGCTCGGTCGTGACCTGCTCGAGCGACTCGCGGTGCTGGGCGGCCGCCCGGGCGACACCGCGGGCCTGCTCGCGGCGGCTCTCGAGGCCGGCCTCGAGGTCGATGGCGCCGGTGAGCGAGCCGATGACCTCGCGCTGGCTCGTCGCCTCGCCGCGCAGGGCGGCGATGCTGCGGTCCCGCAGGTGTGGCTCGACTCGCCCTCGCGCCGCGGCGAGGGCTGCCTGGGCCCGCTTCAGCGCGGCCTCGGCCTGGGCGAGGGTCCGCACGGCGCCCGCCACCGGACGGGCCTGACCGGCCCGGGCCAGCTCCTCGCCCAGTCGCTGGAACTCCACGGCCCGACGACCGAGGTCCTCGTCACGCCGCTGCAGCTCGAGGAGCCGCTCGCGACGCTGCATCCGCAGGCGCGCGTCACCGACCATATCGGCCATCTGCTTGTGCCGGTCGATGGCCTCGCGGCTCGCCTTGCGGGCGTGGCGCTCGCGGGTGCGCAGCTCGTCGACGACCTCGGCGAGCTCGCCCAGCAGGTCGTCAGGTCGGGTCCGGCTGAGCTCGACGAGGGCGTCCCGCCGCTCCTCGCCGAGGCCCGCGGAGACGGCGAAGGCGTGCACGGCGTCGCGGATCTCGTCGACCGCTCGCTGGCGCCGGGCCTGCGCGACTCGGCCCGCCTCGACGATCTGCTCCTGGACCCGGCGGAAGAACGCGGTGCCGAAGACCTTCTCGAGCAGCTTGCCCTTGTCCTCGGAACGGGCGCGGAGGAACGTCGCGAACTCGCCCTGCGGCAGGATCACGGTCTGCACGAACTGGTCGCGGGTCAGCCCGACGGCCCGGGTGATCTCGTCGTCGCAGTCGCCGATGTTCGTCGAGAGGAGCTCGCCGCCCTCGAGGTCGTCGGGAGAGCCGAGTCGCCAGAGCTTCACGCTCGGCTGTTGGACTGTCGTGCCGGCGCCGCGGGACTTGGGGCGCTCGAAGCGGGGTGTCCGGCGGACTCGGTAGAGCCCGGACTGGGTCTCGAAGACGAGCGTGACGACCGGCACGGTGCGCGGGTCGGCGTGGTGTGAGTGGATCCGCTCGACGTCGGCCGCCGCCTGGGCGACCTTGCCGTAGAGCCCGAAGGTGATGGCGTCGATGATCGTCGACTTCCCAGAGCCGGTCGGCCCCTCGAGGAGGAACAGGCCGGCCCGCCCGACCGAGGCGAAGTCGATGCGCTCGGTGCCGGCATACGGGCCGATCGCGGTCATCTCGAGCAGGTGCAGCTGCACGTCACGTCACCTCCTGGGCTTCGGCGAGCCGCTGCGCCTTGACGGCCGCCTCATAGCCCGCCGTGAAGACCTCGAGCTCACCCTCGCTCGCCATCGTCTTCGTGACGTGGGCGACGAAGTCGGACCCCAGCTCTCGTGGGTCGCTCTCGCTGACGGCGGTGGTCCCGCCGCGACGCCGCTCGATGGTCCCCTCCGGCTCGTGGAAGACCTGCAGGGCGTGGGGAAAGCGGGACTTGAGCCGGTCCATGAGCGCGTCGGGGCGGACCCGGTCGGTCACGGCGACACGGACCCATGACGCCTCGTGCTCCGCGAGCGACCCGTCGGCAAGCAGGTCGTCGAGGCGGCCGCGCAGGGTGGCCATGGGTCGGGGCTGGTCGATCTCGACCGGGGTCACCGCCGCCTCGCCGTCCGCCGGCACGTCGACCAGGAGGACGACCTTCGTGTGGTCCTGCTCGGAGAACGAGTAGCGCAGGGGTGACCCGGAGTAGCGCACCACCGAGCCGTCAGCGCCCACCGGTGCCTGGGGGCCGTGCAGGTGACCGAGCGCCGCGTAGTCGATCCCGGCGAACACCGTCGCGGCGACCCTGTCGACGCCCCCGACCGCGATGGACCGCTCGGAATCGCTCGGCTCGGCTCCGGCCACGAAGGCATGCGCGAGCACGATGCTGCGGACCCCGGAACGTCCCGCGAGGTCCGCACGGATCCGCTCGCATGCCGCAGCGAGCACGGCCTGGTGCGACCGGGCCAGCGGCTCACCCCCGCCCGCGAGCAGCACGCGGGCGTGGTCGACGTCGAGGTAGGGCACGCCATACACCGCCGCACGCACACCGTCGGACCCCTCCAGCAGGACCGGGAGGTCGAGCCGCGTGGCGTCGGTGATCATCCGGATCCGGTCGCGGAACAGCCCGGAGCCGTAGCCGAGCCGGATCGCGGAGTCGTGGTTGCCCGAGGTGACGATGACCGTCGTGACCTCTGACAAGCGGGCCAGCGTCCACTCGAGGAGCTGGACGGACTCGACGGGCGGCACGCCGCGGTCGTAGACGTCACCCGCGATCAGCACGGCGTCGATCGGCACGCCGTCGACCGGGTCCTCGACGAGGCGGCAGATGCGCTCGAGCACGGCGGACTGCGCCTCGTGGAGGTTGACCCCGTGCAGGGTCCGTCCGAGGTGCCAGTCAGAGGTGTGGAGCAACCGCATGCCCTGACGGTAGGACCGACGTCCGACAGCGCCTAAACGGACACGCCCCGCTGTGACGGATGAGGTATGCCGCTCAGCCCGCCCCTGTCGGGTGGCCGTTGTCGGTGGCCTCCGTCATCATGAGCCGGCATGAGGCGAGAGTTCCAGGTGACCTTCGACGCGGCCGACCCCGTCTCCCTCGGGCTCTTCTGGGCGGAGGCGCTCGGCTACGTCATCGATCCGCCGCCGGGCAGCGGTCTGCCGCCCGAGACACCGGCCGGTGAGGTGGTGGAGGCGTGGATGGCGTTCCTCACGGGCGCGGGCGTGCCCGCGGACCGGCCCCGGTCCGCCTCGGCGATCGTCGACCCGACCGGGGTGGGGCCGCGCGTCATCTTACAACAGGTGCCCGAGCCGAAGTCGGCGAAGAACCGTGTCCACCTCGATGTCCGGGCCGCGCAGGGGCTCGAGGGCGAGGAGCGGATGGCGGCGCTGGAGCAGGAGTGCCAACGTCTGGTCGCACTGGGTGCGAGTCGCAGGCAGCGGTTCGACCCCGCGCCGCCCATGTCGGCCGGGTTCATCGTGATGTGGGACCCGGAGGGCAACGAGTTCTGCCTCGACTGAGCCAAGCGGTGAGGACCCGAGTGAGGAACGAGCGAGGCCCGGAGCCGCGGTTCGGCTCAGGCGAGAAGGGGCTCGACTGAGCCAAGCGGTGAGGACCCGAGTGAGGAACGAGCGAGGCCCGGAGCCGCGGTTCGGCTCAGGCGAGAGAAGGGGCTCGACTGAGCCAAGCGGTGAGGACCCGAG
>NZ_JBQCCV010000308.1:0-16660 GCF_051961875.1 Intrasporangium sp.
ATGTGCGCGTTCATGCCGGCGAGCGCGAACTGGATCGGCACCCGGCCCGCCTCGTGGCGCGCCTCGAACAACGGCGCCCACGCGCTCACCGGATGAGCGGCGTCCACTGCCTCGAGGTAGAACCCGGCGAAGATGATGTCCAGCCGGGTCATGAACTCCGCGTTGCGGAAGTAGCCCTCGGTGATCCGGTCCCGGACGAGCTCGGTGACCCGCAGGTACATGCCGTTGAACGCGGCGAGCCCGTCACCCAGCTCCAGCCCGAGTTCGAGGGTGCGCATGCGCTCGCACACCGCGTCGATGCTCGCCGGCTGACCGGCCGGCGGCTCCTCCCGACGAGGCCGCACCTTGCCGCGGATGAGGTCGAGAACCCGCGAGAACCAGCCCATGTCGCGAAGGTACCGGGCAGGCCCACGACCGGCTGCCGATTCCCGAGACCTCCGGGATAGCGTGTCGCCAGCCGGTTGAGCGCCCCACCGAGCAGGTCGTATGCCGCCCAGCCGGGGCGGGCGCAGCCCGCCTGCCGCTCGGGCGCGTCAGGAGGGACGCCGCCGCGCCGACCCCGGCCGCCTGCTCGGCGGCATACTCACGCCCTGGAGTCGGGTCGGGACCCGGCGGACGACTCCGCCTCCCGGCGCTCGGCACGCTGCTCGGCACGCCCGTCCGGCGGACGGTGGCGGCCCGCGTGGTCCTCGGCATGCGTCTCGCCGACGGTGTGGCGCAGCTGGATCTCCGGCAGCAGCCAGGTGAGCAGGAAGGCGACCGCGGCGATCGGCACCGCGACCAGGAAGACCGTCTGGATCGTCGAGGCGTAGGCGTTGACGACCGCGGACAACACCGGCGGCGGCAGGTGCGCGAGCCGGGCGGGGTTGACCGTGCCCTCGAGCCCCGGCGGGATGTGCACCCCGCGCAGCGCGTCGGCGAGCCGGCCGCCGAGCACGTTGGCGAAGATCGCCCCGAACACCGCCGTGCCGAACGAGCCGCCGATCGACCGGAAGAAGGTCGCCCCCGCCGTCGCGATGCCGAGGTCCGAGTGGGCGACGGCGTTCTGGACCGCGATGACGAGGACCTGCATGACCCCGCCGAGACCGGCACCGAAGACGAGCATGTAGAGGTACATGATGCCGGTCGCCGTGTCCGCCCCGACGGTGGACAGCAGGTACAGCCCGAGGGTCATCACGGCCGTGCCGATGACGGGGAAGACCTTGTAGCGGCCCCACCGGCTGATGAGCAGCCCGGACCCGATGGACGTCGTGAGGACACCGGCCATCATCGGCAGCAGCTGCAGGCCGGACTGGGTCGGTCCGGACCCCTTGGCCACCTGCAGGAACACCGGCAGGTAGGTGATCGCGCCGAACATGGCGAACCCGACGACGAACCCGATGGCACTGGTCGCCGAGAAGACCTTGTTGGCGAAGAGCCGCAGCGGCAGGATCGGCTCGGCCGCCCGGCGCTCGACGAGGGCCCAGGCGACGAGGAGCACGACGGCGACCGCGGCGAAGACGTACGTCTGCACGGAGTTCCACGGGTAGCTCGTCCCACCCAGGCTGGTCAGCAGGACGAGCGCGGTCACGCCGAGGGCGAGCAGCACGGCGCCCCAGTAGTCGATGATCCGCTTGATCCGGCTGAGGTTGCTCGGCAGCACGACGGCGGTCACCGCGAGCGCGACGGCGCCGATCGGCAGGTTGACGTAGAAGACCCAGCGCCAGCTCGCGTGCTGCGTGAGCAGCCCACCGATGAGCGGCCCGATGACCGTGGTGACGGCGAACACCGCCCCGAACAGCCCCTGGTACTTGCCGCGCTCCCGGGGCGAGACGACGTCGCCCACGATGGCCTGGGCGCCGACGATGAGGCCGCCACCCCCGAGGCCCTGCACGGCCCGCGAGACGATGAGCCAGAGCATCGAGGTGGCCAACCCCGACAGGGCCGATCCGACGAGGAAGATGGCGATCGAGAGCTGGAAGAAGAACTTGCGGCCGTAGAGGTCGCCGAGCTTGCCCCACAGGGGGGTCGAGACGGTCGCCGCGAGCAGGTATGCCGTGACGATCCACGAGATGTGCTCGGCACCACCCAGGTCACCGACGATGGTCGGCAGCGCGGTCGCGACGATCGTCTGGTCGAGCGCCGCCAGCAGCATGCCGAGCAGCAGCGAGCCGAGGATGACGAGCACCTGCCGGGGAGGCAGGTGCAACGGGGAAGCGGGCTGTTCTGACCCGAGAACGGGGCGGGCTCCGGTGTCGCTCACGATGGGAACCGCCGGAGATTCTGCACGCCGCTCATCCCACCGAACCAAGCACGGCGCGCTGGGAAGCAACTGGGAGCGCACCATGGCGTCGCGACGCGCTCTGCGGACGGGGCGCGAGATTCGCCACCCCTCAGGCGACCGCCGGCGGTCCTCGATGGGCTCGGCACCCAGCTCGACCCGCAGACGGCCGGGTCCCTCCCCGGGGAGCTGCTCGGGCCATGATCGTCGGTCGCCCGGTCGGCACGCCGAGCAGCATACGAATGAATCCGTATGCTGCTCAGCCAAATTCGCCTGTCACGCCCGTTCGTCGGTGGCTGGGTCATGCAACGCAACGGCCGGCGTCCGCGGGCCAGCGGCAGATCCGTGCTGGCACGGATGTATCAACCACCGTGTCCCGGCACTCTCTCATGCAGGGGTACCCGTGCGCCGACTGGACCCCGGGCAGGATGGGACCTCGGCTGCGGCGAATCACGAGTTTGCCGATTTCCCTCGTTGTAATGATCGCTGATCACTACCGCTGTCAATTCGCCGCATCGCCGCAGCCTCCTCCACAACTGGGCCGGCGAGCCCGTTTGGAGGAAGACCATGGCCGGCACGCCTGTCAACCGCTCCATCGCCGCCGTCGCCTCAGCGGCGCTCTTCGTTGTGGGGGTGAACCTTCCCGCGCAGGCAGCCGAACCAGATCCGGATCCCGGCGTAGCCCAAGTCGTCCAGCTGCTGGGCGGCAGCGGCGGGACCGACACCCTCGCCGCCTGGACCGCCCAGCTCGCGAGCATCGGCGCGTTCGCTGCACCGATCCCGCTCGGAGCGGCAAGCCCCGGCGGCCTGGCCGGGTTGGGCGACCTCGTCGAGAAGGGCGTCGCCAGCAAGGTGGCCGGCAAGGCGACGTGGGCCGACCTCGCAGGCGCGAGTGGTGCCGTCGCACTGCCGAACGGGCGCAACGGGACGCTGACGATCGAGCCGGAGGAGCTCTCGGACGGCAGCGAACGCGTCCGCGTGCAGCTCGTCGTGACCCGCTCGGCGGCCGCAGACCTCGTCGTCAGTTCGACAAGTCCCAAGGTCGAGCTCGCTGCGCCAAAGGGGCTGGCGACCACGGTGGAGGCCACGGTGTCGTTGTGGGTCGTCTGGAACAAGAAGACGAACCGTGCCTATCTCGCGAGCGACAGCGGGCACACTCCCAGCATTGCTGTCGACGTGACGGCGACCGTGGCCGCCGACGTGAAGGCCTCCGTCGGCATCCTCGGGGTCTCCCTCAGCAGCACCGACTACACGGTCAGGGCGAAGGCGGCAGCGACGATCAACGACCCGAACAACGACGGCATCCTCGCCTTCGCTGCCCCCGACGGCGGCGAGCTCGCCGCGGACGGGTCGCTACAGGGCCTCGTCAGCGTCGGCTCCCCCACCGGCTCCGTGTCCGGGACACTCTCGGTCAAGGCCGACACCAGTGGCCTGGGTGGCATCGCCCTGCCGACTCCCATCGCCGCGAACATCACAGTGGACTGGCCCGACATCCGGACCGGCAGCCCGACCATCACGGCCCCTGACCTGGCGGCCCAGGCGGGCCGGTTCCAGAACATGAGCCTGCGCGACCTCGCAGACGGGCTGGCCCAGGTGGCAACGGCGCTCACCGGGATCCAGCAGGCGAAGTTCTCGCAAGGCGGCGCTCTGGTCGGCAACCTCGACCTGCCCTTCATGCGGGGTACTGTCGCCGACGCGGTCAAGGCGAACGAGGCGCTCGTGGCGTTCCTGACGGCCAACGTCGTCCAGCCGCCGGACCCGAACCAGCCGACACCCCCGGGATTCGACGCCAGCCGAGTCGGCAGCCCGACCTTCACGTCTCTCCAGGACCTCGTCACGAGACTCAACACGTTCGCCGGAATCAACCTTGACGGCCTCGCGTGGGACTCGGCGACGAGCAAGCTCACCTTCCACCTCACCATGACCAAGAAGGCGAGCAGCCCCGTCCCGATGGACCCCGCGAGCGCCAAGACCTCCAAGCCGGGGGCGACGTATGGGGCGGACGGCCTGAAGCTGAACGACGGGACCACCCCGTGGACACCCGGCCAGTGGGTCGGGATGCGGGTCGTGGCGGGTACCTCGGCCGGCGAGATCAAGGGCAACACCAAGGACTCGCTGACGCTCGAGCGGCCCTGGATCGGTGGCCAGCCGGACAACACGACACCCTTCGTCATCGCCGGACCAGAGACCCAGCTCGGGGCGGTGACCTTCGGTGACAGCCTGAGCGAGGCCGCGGGGACCAACCTGCGCAAGGGGATCCTGCGCGCGAACGCCGCCCAGACCTTTGCCACCGTCACACCGTCGGTCACCGCTGATCTGACGCTCGTACTCGACCTGCAGGACCCCAGGACCGGCAACGCCTGTGTCGGCTTCGAAGGCAACACCAAGCCGTGCCCATACATCACGGAGACGGGAGGGTTCAAGACCCAGGTCGAGTCCCTCCCCCTGGCCGCGGATCGGGTGATGATCCGCACGGGGGCGGCCGCGCCGCTCCTCAAAGCCGACTTCCCCATCGAGTCGAAGGTCGACCTCACGGCCAACGCTGGGTTCTTCCAGATCCGCCTGACCGGAAACCTCAAGGCCTGCAACAACAGCGCGCCCGCGAACTGCTCGGCAGGTGGCACCGGCAACATGCTCAGGATCGGGCTCAAGGCGATGGGTGACGCCCAGCACGACATCCGCCTGCGCCAGCTGTTCGACAGCCTGGTCACGGACGGGCCGGCCGGCCCGAGCCGGGCGGGCAGCCTGCTCGACGTCCAGCTCAACGTTCGCGCCTACGCAGACCTCACCGTCTCGCTGCCCGGCGCGGAGGACTTCCTACCCGGCGGGTCGAGCGCGACGGCGAGTGCGACCTGGAACGACCTGACCCGGACCTCCGGCGCCGACGGGCCGCAGTTCGACCTGAGCGGCCTGCAGAAGGTCTTCGCCCTCGACTTCAAGCCAGGCTCACAGGCAGAGCTGTTCGGGATCGTCCTCAAGACGCTCCAGACCCTCGCCGCTGAGCTCGCCGACGCCCAGCCGGGCGGGCCGAGCGGGATCTTCAGCACCGAGATCCCCGGCACCGGGACCTCCCTGCGCGACCTCATGCGCCGGGACACGTCCGGCGTCGGCGGCCACGTCACCTACGGCGCGAACTCCCTCACCGACAAGGACCGCAGCTTCGACGCCTCCTTCACGGGGCGCACGGTGGTCGTCGGCACCCAGGTGGGGGTCGTCGCCTCCGCGTCCGGCAACACGGTCACCCTGACGAGGGACTGGAGCACCAAGCCGGCCAACGGCACGGCCTACACCTTCCGCTCCCCGCTCGACGACGCCATCGACATCATGGCGACCCATCCGCCGCAGAACATGCAGGACCTCGTCACCTTCGTCAACCAGCGTCTGGGGACCAAGGCGCTGACCTTCCGCTACCTCGACGCCGGCGGGACTCCAAGCGTTGTGCTCGGCCTCGACTGGAGCCGTGACTACCAGACGTCCGCACCCCTGCGCCTCGACCTGGGCGCCGACAACACGTTGGTCTCGGCCGCCGCGGAGGGCCAGGGCACGGTCCACGTGACGGGTGGCGTCGACGTCGGTCTCGTCGTGCCACTGACGCCCGGCACGGGCCCGGATGACGCGAGCTCGCTCAGGGTGCTGGCCGACTCGAAGCTGAGCATTGCGGCCGACGCCAGCCTCACCGGGAACCTCGCCGGCACGATCGGCCCGTTGACCGTGTCGGCCGGCGATCCTGCAGGTGACCCGGACAAGCAGGTCAAGGTGCTCGCGAACCTCAGCCTCGACCTCGCCGACGGGTCGGCGACGCCGGACACCCCGGTGACGTTCTCGACGTTCCTGTCGAAGGTGAGCCCGAGCTTCAACGCCTCGAGCAAGCCGGTGGACTGCGGTGAGGGACTCAGCACCAAGCTCATGGTCTGCGGCGTCGTCCCGCTCTACGCAACCGTCGCCGGTGGCTCACCGACCTCGCTCGGCACGGTGGCCCTGCGCCTGCCGAAGTCGGCCAACCCGGCCGACCTCACCACGCTGAGCGGCAACCTGCCGGCGCCGGACGATGCGAAACCACGCTTCGAGGTGCCGGACCTGGCCGCCGCGTTCCAGCAGGCGTTCGCGGACTTCACCCAGATCGGCCCAGGCCTCGACGGCTACCTCGAGAAGATCGAGCAGGCGATGCGCCTCGCCACCTACGACGGCAAGCTGCCGTTCGTCGGCTCGGATCTCCAGCAGGGTGCCGACTCGATCGGCCGGCTCCGTGCGCAGATCAAGGCGAAGCTCGGCAACATCCCGGCCACCCCGGCGGAGGCCCGCGACTACGTCAACAGCCGGCTCGCCGACGCCATCAGCGCCGCCGGCCTGAGCAAGACGAGCCTCACCGTCGACTACGTGTGCGCGCTCAAGCTCGAGCCCACCGCTGCTCCCACACTGACCTCGGCACCCTCCGACACCGGTGACGGCACGTGGTACTACAAGATCGTCGCGAGCCAGGGCAGCGGCTCCGGCACGGACGGTGACACAGTCCCGTCAGCGGCGAGCACGGCCCTGAAGACGCAGTTCACCACTCTCGACACGAGCCACAAGGTCACCGTGGCCTGGACGAGCACCAAGGGAGCGAAGAAGTACAAGGTGCTCCGGAGCTCGGACGGCACGACCTACCAGTTGGTCAAGGTGGTCGACGCGGCCTCCGGCGGCTCCCAGTCGGTCACCGACGACGGCAGTGCGACGCCGGGCGCCTACGCGCCAGTCGCCGACAAGCCGATGCTCATCGACTGCCCGGCGACGAGCACCACCGGCGTCAGCCTCGCCTTCGACATCAAGCAGGGCGAGATCACCTCAGCTGACGGCTGCAAGCCGGGCACGGGCTGTCTCGACGGTTCGGTGCCGCTCGACATCGGCATCCCCGGCTTGGCCTTCAAAGCGGGCAAGGGCGGCTCGATCTCGTATGGCCTCGGCCTGCGGCTCCACCTCAAGGCTGCCGTCACCAAGGACAAGGGCTTCTTCATCTACACCCATGACGCCTGGCAGGACGGTGCCGCCGCACCGGAGTTCGGCCTCGGCGCCCGCTTCGACATGCCCGCCACGATGGACGCGCAGCTCGCCTTCCTCGACATCGGGGTGGAGAAGAACAGCACCGCGCCGCTGTTCGCCGGAGCCTTCCTCGTCGGTCTCAAGTCGCGCGACGCTTCCGAGACAGCAGACTCCCGACTGACGCTGGCCGACATCGCTGGTGGCGACGCAGGCTCCATCTTCGGCATCTCCCTCACCGCCAAGATCAAGGCCGACTGGCTCGTCACCGCGTCTGCGGACTCGGTGCTGCCGGGCGTCCAGGCCAACTTCCTGTTGGCCTGGGAGTTCAGCAACAAGGACCTGAAGAACCTCGGCGCCCCCAAGATCGACTTCAAGGACGTGAAGATCAACGCCGGTGGGTTCTTCTCGAGCCTGCTCGGGCCTGTGCTCAACAAGGTCAAGTCGGTCACCGGACCGCTCCAACCGGTCATCGACACGCTCTATGCGCCGCTCCCGGTCCTGTCCGACCTCAGCAAGCTGGCCGGGGGCGACGACGTCAGCCTCATCACCCTGGGCAAGTCGTTCAACACCCTCGCCGGTGGGCCGGATCTGGCGTTCGTCGACAAGCTGCTCGCCCTGACCAAGCTCATCAACGACCTGCCGACCTGCGGCGGTGGCACCGACTGCCTCATCCCGATCGGTGCCTTCACGGTGGACGGCGGCAAGGCCCTCACGACCAGCGTGTCCCCGACCAGCAGCCTCAACCCGGGCAGCGCCACATCTCTCATCAGCGCGGCCAGCGCTGATTCCGAGGCAGTGATCAAGAAGGCCCTCAACGACGCGGGCGGCAAGGGCACCGTATTCGGTGCCGGCACCGAACAGGGGTCGGCGAACAAGTCCGGCTTCACCTTCCCGATCCTCGACTCGCCCTCCTCGGTCTTCAGCCTCCTCATGGGCAGCGACGTATCGCTCGTCGAGTTCGACAGCGGCCCACTGACGCTCGGCTTCACGTGGCGCCAGTCGTTCGGGCCGGTCTACGCCCCACCACCGGTCATGGTCACCCTGTCCGGCTCCGCCTCGGTGAGCCTGCACTTCATGGCGGGCCTGGACACCGCCGGCATCAGGTACGCCGTCGAGGCGGCCCAGGCCGGCACTGATGTCGATCCCATCAAGCTGCTCGACGGCCTCTACTTCAAGACGACTGACGCCAGCGGCAAACCCGTGCCCGTCGTCCGTCTCGACGGCGAGATCGCCGCTGGCGCCGCCGTCACGGCGCTCATCATCACGGTCGGCATCGAAGGTGGGCTGCACCTGACGATCGGGTTCCACTGGAACGACCCGAACAACGACGGGAAGTTCCGGGTCAGCGAGTTCCTCCGGACGGCGATCAACAACCCGCTGTGCCTCTTCACGACGACCGGGAGACTCAGCCTCTTCCTCCGGCTCTATGTGACGATCGGGTTCTCCCCCTTCAGCACGACCTTCTCGTTCACCCTCGCTGACGTCACGCTGCTCGACTTCACCGCCCAACCGAACTGCACCCCGCCGCCGCCTCGACTGGGCGGCACCAGCGGTGACACCCTGATCGTCTTCGCCGGCAAGTTCGGCACGGACCAGGCACGCGGCGCACAGTGGGGCAACACGGGTCAGACCGAGGCCGACGTCGTCAAGGTGACCGAGCTGCACTTCGCGCAGCGGACGGGCGACCCCGACGGCACGAACCCCGACTTCGACGGCTTCCGGATCCAGATGCTCGGCGAGACCCGCGACTACCTGGACCGCAACCTGGCTCGCGTCGTCGTCGACGGGCGTGGCTCGGAAACCCCGCTCAAGGTGACCTTCGTCGGCGACGGCAAGAAGGACTCAGACCCGGGCTCGACCACCACGCAGGCCGACCTCAGCCGCTTCACCAAGGACGCGGTCGTCTTCGGCACCGACCAGGACGACCAGATCCAGACCGGCACCGGCAACTCGTGGGTCGACGGCGGCGACGGCGACGACCGCATCGTCACCGCAGATGCGGCGGGCAAGGTCGCCCGAGTGGCGGGTGGCCCCGGCAACGACACCATCACGACAGGCGACGGCAACGACCTCGTCTCGGGCGATGGCGCCCTGCCGCGGGTCTCGCGGACGATCGACGCCGCCTTGAACCAGGTGGACATCGACAACCAGACCGGCACGAAGATCACCAAGGTGCCCCTGACCGACCTCATCGACTGGACCAAGCTCAATGTCGACCCGACCCAGGGTGGCCAAGGCGCCGGGGGCGCGGACCTCATCGCGGTCGGACTCGGGGCCAACACCGTCCACGGCGGGGCCGGCGACGACAAGATCGGTGTCGCCGCCGACCGGCCCGGCCCGGACGGAGCATTGATCCACTCCAAGGGCAACATCCTGATCGGCGGCCTTGGCAGCGACTCGATCAGTGGCGGCGCAGGCGACGACAAGATCTACGCCTCCGACAAGGGCGAGTTCGGGGTCGACGACGAGGGCACACCTGACACGTTGACGACCCCGTCGGGCCAGTCCACGATCCCCAACATCATCGAGACCGGGTCGGGCAACGACCAGGTCTGGGGCAGCAACCAGGAGGACATCGTCACGAGCCACTCGGCCCAGAACGAGCACGCACGGATCATCGGAGGTGGGGGCAGCGACGCCCTCGTCGGTGGCTACGGCAGCGACTCGATCTTCGGTGGGCCAGGCGCCGACTATGTCATCGCGGAACCGAGCGAGGTCGGTGCCCTCGGGTCGCCGGCGACAACTGGGGATCCTGCCGACAACGGGGCCTTCGGCACCACTCGCTCGGTCAAGCACCTGCCCCTCCCCGCCGGCACGACCTCGAAGGCGAAACTGCTCGTCGGCGGGCTCGGGAACGACCACATCGTCGGTGGTGACGGCCCGTCGACGGTCTTCGGCGACACGCTGCGTGACGCAGCGACGGTCGGCGCCGACAAGGACGAGACCTGCCGACCGGGCAACCCCGTCACATCTGACCCAGTCCCCGAGGGCACGTCGCAAGCGACCGGTGACGGCAGGGACCTCATCCTCGGCGGCGCCGGCGTCGACACCATCTCCGCTGGAGGGGCTGCCGACCGCGTCCTCGCCGGCGGCGGCGACGACCTGGTGTGCGGCCAGGAGGGCGACGACGTCCTCTTCGGCGGCGACGGAGCCGACCACATCTGGGGTGGCAGCGGCAACGACCGCGGCTACGGCGATGCCGGCGACGACCTCGTCTTCGGCAACGCCGGCGAGGACAACCTCTACGGCCAGGACGGCGCCGACATCGTCGAGGGCAATGACGGCGCCGACCGCGTGAGCGGTGGCCCTGGGCCCGACCGGATCTATGGTGGCACCCGGGCTGCCGGGCGGCAGGACATCGGTCCAGACACGGACAAGCAGGCGGGCGACATCCCCTCCGGCGACACCGGCGACGACATCATCATCGGCGACAACGGGCCCGTCGACGACCCGACGGACAGCACCGACGCTCCGGCGAAGCCGTACGACCTCGACGGGGTCAGGCCTGACGCCGGCCGAGGTGACCTCATCTATGGCGGGGACGGCGCCGACGTCGCCTACGGCGGCCTGGGCGACGACCGGATCTGGGGCGGCAACGGCCCGGACCACCTCGAGGGCAACAACGGCTCAGACGTCATCCACGGGGACGACGGGGACGACGAGATCATCGGCGGCTCCTTCGAGATGGCATCCAACGGGGTCGGCCGACCGGACAAGGGCGATGTGCTCTACGGCGACGCCGGCAACGACGTCATCGCGGGCGACAACGCCGTGATCATCACGACAGACATCGAGACGGACACCACACCGGTGACCCGCAACCGAGGGTTCGAGAGCAACCACGTCGTGCAGCTGCTGGACCTCGACCCGACAGCGACCCCGGGCACCTGGGGCGACGACGAGATCTACGGCGGCGACGGCGAGGACGTCATCTTCGGCCAGCGCGGTAACGACCGCATCAAGGGCGGCGCCGGCGACGACTACGCCGAGGGCGGCCCGGGCATCGACTGGGTGGAGGGCAACGCCGGTGACGACGACCTCGTCGGTGGCAGCTCCACCCCCTCGGGCGGCGCGGGCGACCACGCGGTCGGTCAACCCGACGCGGAGGACGCCTTGTTCGGCGGCACGGGTGACGACGTCATCATCGGCGACAACGGCCAGATCCTGCGTCCGAGTCCCGGCGAGACACCGGCCTCGGTCACGGTCCGGCTGGGCAGCACAGCAGGCACCGCCATGGCGCCACGCATCATCGAGACCTGGGACCGCACAACCGGCACCGGCTATCTCGGCACTCCGGACCCAACCCGTTTTGGGGACGACCGGATCTCCGGCGGCGACGGTGTGGACGTCATCCTCGGTCAGGATGGCGACGACATCCTCACCGGCGACGCCGGCGACGACTACATCGAGGGCAACGGGGGTGCCGACAAGATCTTCGGCGACCTCGCACTCGACGCCGGCTCTGTGCACGAGACGGCCAAGCCGCCGATCACCGGCGTCACTTGGCCCGGTACGGCCAGCCCGAGGCCACTGCTCATCGGCACCAGCACCCAGGCCGGCCAGGACGACCTCATCGGTGGCACGTCGACGCCCGCCTTCCGCGATGGAGACGACGTCATCGAGGGCAACGGCGGCGACGATGTCGTGCTCGGCGACAACGGGTCGCTCCTGCGCACCCTCGTCGGCGCGCCCGGGGCCCAGTCGGAGCGGGTCTACACCGATCGCTACCCTGACGGCGCGGTCCCGACGGACGCGACACGGTCGCGGAGCCACGACCCGGCGCTGCCCGGCCCGAGCACCCGCTTCTGCACGACCGCTCAGACGACGTGTGAGCCGCTGGGAGCCTTCGGCGCCGACACGATCTGGGGTGACGACGGCAACGACGGTATCTGGGGCCAGGACGGCAATGACCGGATCTGGGGCGGCAACGGCGACGACGACCTCTACGGCGAGCTCGGCGACGACCAGATCTGGGGCGGCGCGGGCCGTGACGCGATCCTCGGCGACCGTGGTGGGATCGTGAACCAGTACCTCAGTGCCGGGGACTCACCCCGAGCCTTCACGGTGACGCTGAACAGCCCTCCGAAGGAGACCTTCCACGGCTTCGTCCGGGGTGACTACGACCGGCGGGCAGATCTGCTTCACGACGTCGATGGCGACCAGTGGATCGGTTCGTCCACCGACGCACCCATGCCGCACGCCGGGCTAACCGAGGGCGGGCGCGACCTCATCCGGGGCGGTCCCGACGCAGACACCATCCACGGTGGCTATGGCGACGACGTCATCAACGGCGACAGCGGTGGCGACGACATCTTCGGCGGCGACGGCGAGGATGTCATCTGGGGTGGTCAGGGCTGTGACCCTGTCCTCGACGCCACCACCGCCGACTGTCAGACCGCCGGTGTCTTCGACCCGAAGTCCCGCGGGACCGGTGACCGCTTCGTCGACCACATCTTCGGCGGACGCGGCGAGTCGGACCCGGCGAAGCAGGACGTGCTCGGCTCGGACATCCTGGACGTCCGGCCCCGGGGCAGCTACACCCCCGGCACCGGCTGCACCCTGGGTGACTGGCCGCTCACGACCGGGTCGAAGAAGGCCGAGGTGACCATCGACCCGTGCCTCTGGTTCGAGATGACCGACATGGACGACGCCGATGTCACGAACGACAACCACCACCAAGGCATCGACTGGATCTACGGCGGCTGGGACCGTGACGTCATGCAGGCAGATGTGGCGGCCAACGGGCCGAACAACGGCGACCGGCTCATCGACTGGAACGGCGCCTTCAACCTGTTCACGCACTGCAACGCCGCATACGGCGGCTTCAACGACGTGCGCCAGCACTCGCCGGCCATGCAGGACTTCCTCCAGCAGCTTGCGTGGTCGTCCGGTGCTGGCAGAGGCGCGGCGGATGTCACGACACCGGGGACGTCAGCCTTCGTCGAGCTGGCTCTCGTCTATCCCAGCGACAACCGGGACCACGGGTCCGGGCCGGCCTACCCCGGCACGCCAGGTCACTTCGACGTGACGGCCTGCATGCCTTGATCCTCAGCCGGCCACGTGCCCACCGCCCCCTGGGCCCGTGGCCGGGCCCGGCGGCATACCCCTCAAGCGGTATGCCGCTGGGCGCGCTGGCACCCGCGTATGCCGCTCGGCGGGTTCACCGCGCTGCTCACGATGCGGCAACTGGTCCGATGGAGGTCTTGACGAGGACTCGGTCGTGCCCTCATGCTTCGTGAGAGCGCTCTCACACACTCAGTCTTTGCGGATGAGAGCGCTCCCAGAACCGCCCGGCTGAGATCGAAGGAGCTCTCATGTCACGCCCACACATCCCGGTCCTCGCCGCCGCCTCGGCCGGGCTGCTGGCCCTCGCTGCCTGCAGCTCCACCCCCGATGCGGCGCCTGCGGGCGCCACCGACACCGGCAACGGCAAGGCCGGCGACAGTCAGGTCAGCCTGACCCTCGCCACCTTCAACCAGTTCGGCTACGAGGACCTCATCACCGAATACCAGTCCTCGCACCCGAACATCAAGATCACCCACAAGAAGGCCGCGACCTCCAACGAGGCCCGCGACAACCTCAACACGCGACTCGCGGCCGGCTCGGGTCTCGCCGACATCGAGGCGATCGAGGTCGACTGGCTCCCGGAGCTGATGCAGTACTCGGACAAGTTCGTCGACCTCAAGAACGCCGACGTCGACGGCCGGTGGCTCGACTGGAAGGCCAAGGCCGCGACCGACAGCCAGGGCCGCCTGATTGGCTACGGCACCGACTCCGGCCCGGAGGCGATCTGCTACCGCGCGGACCTGTTCAAGAAGGCGGGCCTGCCGAGCGACCGTGCGGCCGTCGCCCAGCTGCTCGGCAACACCTGGGACAGCTACTTCGCGGCCGGAAAGCAGTTCGCCGCCAAGTCCAAGGTCCCGTGGTTCGACTCGATGGGGGCGACGTACCAGGGCATGATCAACCAGATCGAGTCGACCTACGAGCAGCCCGACGGCACCGTCATCGCGACGACGAACCCGGTGGTCAAGCAGACCTTCGAGAAGATCGTCCAGGCCGGCATGACCGACAAGCTCTCCGCCAAGCTGCAGCAGTGGGGCAACGACTGGGTGGCGAGCTTCCAGAAGGACGGCTTCGCCACCATGCTCTGCCCCGGCTGGATGGTCGGCGTCATCGAGGGCAACGCCAAGGGCGTCAAGGGCTGGGACGTCGCCAACACCTTCCCGGGCGGCGGCGGCAACTGGGGCGGCTCCTACCTGACGGTGCCGAACCAGAGCCAGCACCAGAAGGAGGCCCGCGAGCTGGCGGCCTGGCTCACCGCCCCCGAGCAGCAGATCAAGGCGTTCAAGGCCGTCGGCGCCTTCCCGAGCCAGCAGGCCGCCCTGACGAGCGATGACCTCAAGTCCGTCAAGAACGAGTTCTTCGCCAACGCCCCGACCGGGGAGATCTTCGCGGAGCGGGCCAAGGCCGTCACCGTGAGCCCGTTCAAGGGACCCAAGTACTTCCAGATCAACGACGCGATGCAGCAGGCCCTGACCCGGATCGAGGACGGCTCGATGAACCCCCAGCAGTCCTGGGACCGGTTCGTCGCCGATGTCCAGGCCCTCGGCTGATGCACGTGCGCTCCCTCCGCTCCGCCCGCCGGGAGACGTCCCTGGCGGGCGGGCGGTGGGTCTTCCGGCAACGGATGAGCCGCTGGGACGTCAAGCTCTCGCCGTACCTCTACGTCTCCCCGTTCTTCATCCTCTTCGCCGTCGTCGGCGCGTTCCCGCTCGGCTACACCGCCTACGTCTCGCTGCACCAGTGGCACCTCATCGGCGGGGAGGGTGCCTTCGTCGGGCTCGAGAACTACCGCTACGTCCTCGGCCAGGAGTACTTCTGGCGGAGCCTGCGCAACACCATCAGCATCTTCCTGCTCTCGAGCGTCCCGCAGGTCATCCTCGCCCTGCTCATCGCCGCGGCCCTCGACAGCAGCCTCCGGGGACGGACGTGGTGGCGGATGGGTGTCCTGCTGCCCTACGTCATCGCGCCCGTCGCCGTCGCACTCATCTTCAACGACCTCTTCGGCGACCGTTTCGGCCTGTTCAACCAGGCCCTCGGCTGGATCGGCCTCGACCCGATCGCCTGGCACCGCGACGTCCTGCCGAGCCACCTCGCCATCGCGACGATGGTGAACTTCCGCTGGACCGGCTACAACGCCCTCATCTTCCTCGCCGCCATGCAGGCCATCCCGCGCGACTACTACGAGGCCGCCCAGATCGACGGCGCCGGGCCGGCCCGGCGGTTCGTCTCGATCACGGTCCCGCAGCTGCGCGCGACGATCATCTTCGTCGTCATCACCTCGACGATCGGCGGCCTGCAGATCTTCGACGAGCCCCGGATGTACGACCAGTACGGCCTCGGCGGCGCGAACCGGCAGTGGCAGACGCTGACCATCTACCTCTACCAGGTCGGCTGGACCCAGAAGAACTTCGGCCGGGCGGCCGCGATCGCCTGGCTGCTCTTCCTCATCATCGTCGTGATCGGCCTCGTCAACTTCTACCTCACCCGGCGCATCGCCTCCAAGGAGTCCCGATGACGGCCACGACCACGCCGCTCCCCCGCCGCGCCACCGCCCGGCTGGCCCGCCGCGCGCACGCCGGCCCAGCGGCATACGGCTTCCTCATCGTCGTGATCCTCGCCAGCGTCTTCCCGCTCTGGTGGTCGTTCGTCATCGGCAGCAAGGACGCCGCCGCCATCAACAGCGGCTCGGTCTCTCTCATCCCGGGCGGCAACTTCCTCAAGAACGCCCGCACCGTCATCGACACCGTCCCGTTCTGGAAGGCCTTCGCCAACAGCGTCATCGTCTCGACCGTCGTGGCCGGAGCCGTCGTGCTGCTCTCGACCCTGGCCGGCTTCGCCTTCGCCAAGCTGCGCTTCCGGGGCCGCGAGGCGCTCCTCGTCGTCGTCATCGCGACGATGGCCGTGCCGACGCAGCTCGGGATCGTCCCGCTCTTCGTCGTCATGAGCAAGCTCGGCTGGGTCGGCAGCGTCGGCGCCGTCATCGTCCCGGCGCTCGTCAACGCGTTCGGCGTCTTCTGGATGACCCAGTACCTCCGCGAGGCGCTGCCCGACGAGCTCATCGAGGCGGCCCGCGTCGACGGCTGCTCGGTGCTGCGGACCTTCTGGAACGTGGCCCTGCCCGCCGCCCGCCCGGGCGCCGCGATGCTCGGGCTCTTCACCTTCATCGCGACGTGGACCAACTTCTTCTGGCCGTTCATCGTGCTCGACCCCGGCAACCCCACCCTGCCGGTCGCGCTGCAGCAGCTGCAGGCGGCCCACTACGTGGACTACTCGCTCGTCCTCGCCGGCGTGGTCCTGGCCGCGCTCCCCCTCCTCGTC
>NZ_JBQCCV010000309.1:0-2181 GCF_051961875.1 Intrasporangium sp.
GACGATGTCGCTGCTGGGACTGGTGCGCCACATGGCCGAGGTGGAGCGCGGCTGGTTCCGGCGCACCCTCGCCGGCCAGCAGGCCGACCGGCTGTGGGGGCCGCCGCAGCAGGACGCCGACTGGCTCGGAGGGGTCGGTGACCAGACCTGCGTCGACGAGGCCTGGGCAGCATGGCGTGACGAGGTCGCGTTCGCCGAGCAGTGGGTGCAGGACCACCCCGACATGGGCGCGCTCGTCGACCACCGCGGGGAACAGGTGAGTGTGCGCGACGTGCTCGTGCACATGGTCGAGGAGTACGCCCGTCACTGCGGACACGCCGACCTGCTCCGCGAGTGCATCGACGGCCGCACCGGCCAGTAGACCCAGCGGTTCGCCGGAGACAGTCCCGGGCGGAGGCTCAGCCTCTCCACCCACGCCGGAGCCTGTGGACAGCCGGAGACCGTTGTCAGACCTCACCACTAGAGTCGTACACATGTTCGAGAGCGTCGAAGCAGTGGAGCACGAGGACCCCTTCGTCCTCGCGGCTGCGCTCGGCACGTTGTCGGTCGAGGACATCGACGCCATGACGCTCGCAGAGACCGAGGCGGTGACGCTGGCCTCCCAGCGCGTCATCAACGCCGTCTCCGCCCGCCAGTCCGCGGCGATGGACACCCACGCGGCGCGGGCTGAGGAGCGGATCGAACGCCGCCGGCAGGAGGCACGCGAGGACGGCCGGCGAGTGCCGCTGGCCGCCGGTGGCCAGGACAGCGCCGCAGCACTCGCGCCGCTCCTCAAGGTCGCTCCCCGCACGATGAGCACCCGCCTGGACGACGCCCGCCGGCTCGTCAACGCCCTGCCGACGACGTTCCACCTGCAGTGGTCCGGCGCGCTGGAGCCCTACCGCTCGGCCGCCGTCGTCCGTGAGTCGAAGGCGCTGCACGTGCACCAGCTCGAGGAGTTCGAGGCGCGGCTGCACCGCCGTGACATCTCGCAGCTGCCCGGCTCACGGTTGAAGACGATGGCCCGCCGAGCGGCGGAGCAGACCGACCGCGCAGCTGTCCGCGCCGCCGAGAAGGCGGCTGTCGCTGACCGGTCGATCCGGGTCGGCCCGGGCGAGGTCACCGGCACGTCCACCTGGACGATGACCCTGTCGACGGCGCAGTCGGCGACTCTGTGGGCCGCGGTCGACGGGCTCGCGAACGAGTACGTCACGGCAACAGCGGGCCTGAAGGTCGGCCAGGCGCGGGTCGACGCCCTCTTCGACCTGGTCATGGCGAACGCCGAGGTGCGCACCACCATCGAGCTCGTCGCGCCGATCGGGTGCGGGCCTGCCGCGCGCATCGACGAGGCGCCCCTCGACCTGCGCGACGAGCCGGAGCACGAGCTGCCGGCGGCCTTCGGGGGCCCCCGGCCGCACCACGCCGCCGGCAGCCCTGACGGCGACACCGACCGCGGGGTCGGTGGCCACGACGGCGACACGGCCTACGACATCGACTGCGGCGCCGGCCGCCGTGACAGCGCGTCGGTGTGGGCCGCTGTCCGCGCCTCGACGGGCACGCTGATGGACAGCGACAGCGACGTCTGGTTCGTCAGCGGCCTGACCGAGGTGCCGACCCATGGCTCGCTCCTTCCCGAGACGGTGGTCGGGCTCCTCAGCAACCCGGACGTGACCCTCCGAGTGGCCTGGTCCGACCCCGTGACCGGCGCGACCCGGTCACAGGACCCCCACGCGTACCGCCCGAACGCGGCTGTCGCGAGGCAGGTTCGCTCGCGGGACGGCACCTGCCGGTTCCCGGGATGCAGCCAACCGGCCAGACGCACGCAGATCGACCACGTGGTCCCGGCACCGGTCGGGCCGACCGAGCCACCCAACCTGATGTGCCTCTGCGCGAGCCACCACCGCTTCAAGCACCACGGCGGCTGGAGCGCCGACCTGACGCCCGAGGGCATCTGCACCTGGACGGCACCGGACGGACGCACCCACACGACCTGGCCGATGGACCGCCACGGCCGCAGCGCGGCCTGAGATTCGGGCGGACCCGGCCACGCCGCATACCCTTGGCGTGTGATGCACTCCCTCGGCCCAGACTGGATGGACCCCCAATGGCTGCTCGACCGCTTCGGCGGGCAGTTCTTCTGGGTGAGCGTGGCGATCGTCTTCATCGAGTGCGGCCTGCTCTTCCCCATCCTGCCCGGCGACT
>NZ_JBQCCV010000310.1:0-12873 GCF_051961875.1 Intrasporangium sp.
CCCACCCGTCACAGCGCCCTCCCGTCGAGTGAGCACTCCGCCCCACCCGTAACAGGCGGCGTGAACGGCATACCTCCTGCGGTCGGGCTACGGGCGGAACCGGCCCGCTCCACCCGGAACTGTCCTAGCGTGACCAGCACCAACTCACGCACGGAAGGGGTCCACCCCATCCGTCGCCCCATGATCAAGCTCGCCGTCGTCGCCACCTCCGCGCTGGGCGTGGTTCTCGGCACGGCGCCGACCGCCTCCGCCGCCCGGAACGACCACTCGGTCTGTGCACGAACTGCGGCACCCGCTGACCTGACAGGCCCGGCGGCCACTGTCGCTGCGAGGTGGCAGGCTGGGCGCGATGGGTGACGTGCTCGACCGGTTCTCCGACGCCACGCAAGCGTGGTTCCGGAGCAGCTTCCGCGCGCCCACGGACGCCCAGTCCGGCGCCTGGGACGCGATCTCCTCCGGCCACCACTGTCTCGTCGTCGCACCGACCGGCTCGGGCAAGACCCTCTCGGCCTTCCTCTGGGCCATCGACCGGATGGCGAGCGAGCCGGTGCCGGAGGACCGCATGGCGCGCTGCCGTGTCCTCTACATCTCGCCGATGAAGGCTCTCGCCGTCGACGTCGAACGCAACCTCCGGGCGCCCCTCGTCGGCATCGGCCATGCAGCGACGCGCCTCGGCCTGCCCGTCCCCGACATCGCGGTCTCGGTGCGCTCCGGTGACACCCCCGCCAACGAGCGCCGCGCCTTCGCCCGCACCCCGAGCGACATCCTCATCACGACCCCGGAGTCGCTCTTCCTCATGCTGACCTCGTCGGTCCGCGAGGCGCTCCGCGGGGTCGAGACCGTCATCATCGATGAGGTCCAAGCCGTCGCCGGGACGAAAAGCGGCGCCCACTTGGCCCTCACCCTCGAGCGGCTCGATGCCCTCCTGCCGCGCCCCGCCCAACGGGTCGGGTTGTCGGCCACCGTCCGCCCCGTCGAGGAGGTGGGGCGCTTCCTCGCCGGCGGCCGTCCCGTCGAGATCGTCCAGCCCGAGTCGACGAAGCAGTGGGACCTGCGCGTCGTCGTCCCCGTCGCCGACATGGCCGAGCTCGGATCCACGGTGGCGGAGCTCGAGCCGGGCATGCCCGACCTGTCGGGGCCGGCGACCGGCACCCTGCCCCGGGCGAGCATCTGGCCGCACGTCGAGGAACGCATCGTCGACCTCATCGCGCGGCACCGCTCGACCCTCGTGTTCGCCAACTCCCGTCGCCTCGCCGAGCGGCTGACCGCCCGCCTCAACGAGATCTGGGAGGAACGCCAGGACGAGTCGTATGCCGCCCAGCCAGCAGGCGCGGACGGTGAGCTCGCCGCCGGGGGCGCTGTGACGGGTGGGACGCAGCGCTCACTCGACGGGGGGATGCTCTCGAGTGAGCGTCCCGTCACGGAGCCAGGTGGGCGGCATACGGGCAGCGGGGGGAAGCCGCCCGCCCAGGTGATGGCGCAGTCGGGAGCCAGCCGCGGGGCAGCGAGCGTGCTCGCCCGTGCCCACCACGGCTCGGTCAGCAAGGAGCAGCGGGCGGCCATCGAGGAGGACCTCAAGGCCGGCCGGCTGCCCGCTGTCGTCGCGACGAGCAGCCTCGAGCTCGGCATCGACATGGGCGCCGTCGACCTCGTCATCCAGGTCGAGTCGCCGCCGAGCGTCGCGAGCGGGCTGCAGCGGGTCGGCCGTGCCGGGCACCAGGTCGGCGCGGTGAGTCGGGGCGTGCTCTTCCCGAAGTTCCGCGGGGACCTCGTCCAGACGGCCGTCGTCGTCGAGCGGATGCGCTCCGGCGGCATCGAGGCCCTGCACGTGCCCGCGAACCCCATCGATGTCCTCGCCCAGCAGATCGTCGCGATGTCCGCCCTGGACGAGTGGACCGTGGACGACATCGAGGCGCTGGTACGGCGCTCGGCGAGCTTTGCCGGGCTGCCGCGCACCGTTCTTGAGGCGACCCTCGACATGCTCGCGGGCAAGTATCCGAGCGACGAGTTCGCCGAGCTGCGCCCCCGGATCGTGTGGGACCGCATCACGAACACGATCACCGGCCGGCGCGGGGCGCAGCGGCTCGCCGTGACGAGCGGCGGTACCATCCCCGACCGCGGCCTGTATGCCGTGTTCCTCGCCTCGGGCGAGGGCCCCGGCCGGCGGGTCGGTGAGCTCGACGAGGAGATGGTCTACGAGTCGCGGGTCGGCGACGTCTTCACCCTGGGCACGTCGAGCTGGCGGATCGAGGACATCACTCACGACCGGGTCCTCGTCACCCCGGCGCCCGGGCAGCCCGGCCGCCTCCCGTTCTGGAAGGGCGATGCCGCCGGTCGCCCCGCGGAGCTCGGCCGTGCCGTGGGCGAGTTCATCCGCGAGATCGTCGGGCTGAAGCCCGACGCCGCCCGTGGCCGCGTCGAGGAGGCGGGCCTCGACGAGTGGGCCTCTGACAACCTGCTCGCCTACGTCGACGAGCAGCGCGAGGCGACCCGGCACGTGCCCGACGACCGGACGATCGTCGTCGAGCGGTTCCGCGACGAGATCGGCGACTGGCGGGTCGCCGTGCTCTCGCCGTTCGGCAGCCAGGTGCATGCGCCGTGGGCGCTCTGTGTCGCGGCCCGGATGCGGGAGCGGTTCGGCGTCGACGTCCAGGCCATGCACGGCGACGACGGCATCGTCTTCCGGCTGCCCGACCTCGAGTTCGACGAGGACAACTTCTCCGAGGACGGCGACGTCAGCGTGCGGCGCCGCTCCGGCACGGAGATCGGCAAGCAGCTCGTCGAGCTCATCACCCTCGAGCCGGAGGAGGTCCAGGAGCTCGTCACCGCCGAGATCGGCGGATCGGCCCTGTTCGCGGCGCGGTTCCGCGAGTGCGCGGCACGGGCGCTGCTGCTGCCACGCCGTCGCCCGGACCGCCGTCAGCCGCTCTGGCAGCAGCGCCAGCGGGCGGCCCAGCTGCTTCAGGTCGCGAGCCAGTACCCGTCCTTCCCGATCGTCCTCGAGACGGTCCGCGAGTGCCTGCAGGACGTCTTCGACGTGCCGAGCCTCGTCGCGCTGATGGGCGACATCCGCTCGCGCGCCGTCACCGTGGTCGACGTCGAGTCGGCCCAGCCGAGCCCCTTCGCGAAGTCCCTCGTCTTCGGGTACGTCGCCCAGTACCTCTACGAGGGCGACTCACCGCTCGCCGAGCGCCGCGCCGCCGCCCTCGCGCTCGACCCGTCGCTCCTGTCCGAGCTCCTCGGGCAGGGCGAGGCGCTCGCCCTGCGCGACCTGCTCGACCCGCAGGCCGTCGCCCGCACCGAGGCCGAGCTTCAGCGCCTCACCCCCGACCGCGGGGCTCGTGACGCCGAGGACCTCGCCGACCTGCTCCGGGTCCTCGGGCCCCTCTCGATGACCGACATCCTCGCCCGGGCGGCCGAGGGCTTCGAGCCCGCCGCTGTGGAGGCCGGGCTGCGCGCGCTCGAGGACGCCCGGCGCGTCATCGCCGTCCGCGTCGCCGGTGACGACCGGTGGGCCGCCATCGAGGACGCCGCCCGGCTGCGCGACGCGCTCGGCACGGCCCTGCCCGTCGGCATCCCGCAGGCGTTCCTCGACCCGGTGCCCGACCCGCTCGGCGACCTCGTGGCCCGCTTCGCCCGGACCCACGGCCCCTTCACCCCGGTGACTGCCGCCCGGTGGTGGGGTGTCGGCCCGGCCGTCGTGCACGACGCGCTGCGCCGACTCGTCTCGGCCGGCCGGGTCGTCGAGGGCGAGCTGCTGCACGTCGAGAACGGTGGCGGCCGCGTCCCGGAGTTCTGCGATGCCGAGGTGCTGCGGCTGCTCCGCCGCCGTTCCCTGGCCGCGCTCCGGCACGAGGTCGAGCCGGTCACGCGCCGCGACCTCGCCCGCTTCCTCCCGCAGTGGCAGGGCGTCGGGGGCGGTCTGCGCGGCCGGGAGGGACTGCTGCGGGCCGTCGAGCAGCTGACCGGTGCCGTGCTGCCGGCCAGCGCCCTGGAGACGCTTGTCCTGCCGGCCCGCGTCGCGAGCTACCGCCCCGCCCTGCTCGACGAGGTCATGAGCACCGGGGAGGTGACCTGGCGCGGGCACGGCTCGCTCCCGGGCGACGACGGCTGGGTCAGCCTGCACCTCACCGACACCGCCCACCTGACCCTGGCACCGCCCGACGACGGCGACCTGACCGGCACCGAGCAGGCCGTCCTGGCCGAGCTGTCCGGCGGTGGCGCCTGGTTCTTCCGCTCGCTCGCCGACCGTCTCGACCTCGACGACACGGAGCTGCTCGACGCGCTGTGGTCGCTCGTCTGGTCCGGCCACGCCACGGGCGACACGATCGCGCCGCTGCGGGCGCTCCTCGCGGGCGGTCGCACCGCCCACAAGCGCTCCACGTCCGGTCCCCGCACGACGCGGTATGCCGCTCAGCGCCGTTCGCTCGGCCGCTTCGGTTCGCTTCGCGGGGGGTTGGGTGGCGCCGGACTCGGAGGTGCGGGTGCCAGCCTCGATCCGGCCCGGGTCGAGGCCGCCGAGGAGACCGCCCGTGGGGCGAGCCTGCGGGCCGGCCGGGCCGGCGGGTCGGTCCCCGCGACCGGAGTCGGGCGCTGGACCGCGCTCCCGCCCGCCGAGACCGACCCGACCGTCCGGGCGGTGACGAGCGCCGAGCTGCTGCTCGACCGCTACGGAGTGCTGACCCGCGGCTCCGTCGGGGCCGAGGACGTCGCCGGTGGCTTCGCCGCGATCTACCGCGTGCTCGCCGCGGCCGAGGAGGCCGGCAAGGTGCGCCGCGGCTACTTCGTCGAGTCCCTCGGTGCCTCGCAGTTCGCCGCACCGGGCGCCGTCGACCGGCTGCGGTCGCTCGCCCGGCTCCCCGACGCGGGCGGCCCAGGTGGCGCGCGTTCATCGGAGCCCGCCGACCTGTGGGCGTTGCCGGCCCCGGGGAGCGGGGTGGGCGGCATACCCCCTGCTGCGGGGCCCGCGCTCGTGCTGGCCGCGCACGACCCGGCGAACCCCTACGGGGCGGCGCTGCCGTGGCCCGAGCGCCCCGCCGCCGACCCGACCGAGGACGGCGACGGCGACGGCGGGCGGCGCAAGGGCCATCAGCCGGCCCGCAAGGCCGGTGCGCTGGTCGTGCTCGTGGACGGTGCGCTCATCCTCTACGTCGAGCGCGGCGGGCGCACCATGCTGTGCTGGTCCGACGAGCCAGGCGAGCTGCAGGCCGCCGCGGACGCGCTCGCGCTCTCGGTCCGGGAGGGTGCGCTCGGGCGGCTCACGGTCGAGAAGGCGGATGGGGCATCCGTCCTGCGCTCGGGGCACCCGCTCGTGCAGGCGCTCTCGCAGGCCGGCTTCCACATGACGCCCCGGGGCCTGCGCCTGCGCCGCTAACCCTGGCCGGGTCGTCGCGGTGAGGCGCATTGCAGACTGGGAACATCTGGGTGATGCGGGGCAGGCGTTCCGGCGCTCGGGGAAGGGAGGAGCCGTGCCCGAGGGCGACACCGTCTGGCGGACGGCGCAGCGGCTCGATGCGGCACTCGGCGGCAAGCCGATCGTCGTGGCGGACCTGCGCTGGCCGGACCTGTCGACGGCCGACCTGCGGGGCCGCGACACGATCGAGGTGGTGAGCCGCGGCAAGCACCTGCTCCACCGGATCGACGGCGGGCTGACCCTCCACTCGCACCTCCGGATGGAGGGGCAGTGGCGGATCGAGGCGACGGCGACGCTGAAGCCCGGCTGGCAGCGTCTGCCGGACCTGCGGGCCCTGGTCGCCGCCGCTGACTGGACCGCTCTCGGGCTGCGCCTCGGAGAGCTCGACCTCGTGCCGACGATGCGGGAGTCGGACCTCGTCGGGCACCTCGGGCCGGACCTGCTCGGCCTGGGTTGGGATGCGGCGAGCGCGGGCCGCAGCGTGGCGAACCTGCGGGTCTGCGCCGTGCCCATCGCCGAGGCGCTGCTCGACCAGCGCAACCTCGCCGGGCTCGGCACGATCTGGATGGCCGAGACCCTCTTCGCCGAGCGGGTCGGCCCGTGGGTGGTGGCCGCCGACCTCGACGAGGGCCGCCTGTCCCGGATCGTCGACCGTGCCCACCTGTTGCTCGACCAGTCACGTCGCCATGCCGTCCCGTCGTCGACGGGCTCGCGCCGGCGAGGGGAGTCGCTCTACGTCCACGGTCGCAGCGGCCGGCCCTGCCGTCGGTGTGGCACACCGGTACGGGTGGCACCGCTCGGCGCGGGCCTGCACGACCGGGTCGTCTTCTACTGCCCTACGTGTCAGGGCGGTCTCGGCCCGACGGACGACGGCAGGCCGCAGCGGCCGCTGGGCTCGCGCGACCCCTGACCCCGTCGAGCGGTCACTATCCCTCCCTCGACCGGTCACAAACCCTGCGTGGACCGGTCGCCGTGAATCGGTGAGGGGCCGGTCGGATCGGGTCGGAATGTCCGGTTTGTCCCGGTGGTCAGGGTTGCCGGACCTGCCTAGTCTCGGAAGGGTTGGACACCCTCACGAGGAAGGAGCACCAGCATGGGCTCACGGCTCAACCCCTACATCAGCTTCGAGAACAACGCGCGCGAGGCGATGGAGTTCTACAAAGGCGTCTTTGGCGGCGACCTCTCGATCTCCACCTTCGGGGAGTTCGGTGACAAGGACGCCCCGGGCGCGGACGGCGTCATGCACGCGATGCTCGAGACGCCGAGCGGCTACACCCTCATGGCCTCCGACACCCCGCCGGGCATGTCACGCACGGTCGGCGACAACATCACGGTCAGCCTGAGCGGCGACGACAGCGACGAGCTGCACGACTACTGGGACAAGCTCGCCCAGGGTGGCCAGGTCTCGGTACCCCTCGAGAAGCAGATGTGGGGCGACGAGTTCGGGGCGGTCCAGGACCGCTTCGGCGTCAACTGGATGATCAACATCGCGGGGGCCCAGCAGGGCTGAGGCCCAGCCGGGGCTGACCGCTCAGGCCCCGGCCGCATCCGGTCGCCGGTCCAGGCTCCTGGTCCGGCGACCCGACGCGATGACGACGCTCGCGATGACTGCGAGGACGGCCCACATCAGCACGAAGACGCCGACGTCGGAGCCGTGCGGGTCGTGCAACGCGGCGAAGACGGCGCCGGACAACGAGATGCCGAGGACAGCCCCCAGCACGTCCGACAAGTTGAGCGAGGAGCTCGCCCGGCCGTGCTCCTCGGCGGGGCTGAGGGCGAGCGTGAGCACCGACGTCGAGGATGTCGCGAGCCCCATTGCGAGACCGGTCAGCACGGAGCCGACGGCCAGCACCAGCCAGTGCAGGCTGGTCGCGGCCACGATCGCGAGCAGCGCGACGCCGCTCGCCAGGAACACGCCGCCGATGGAGACGAGCTGCGGCTTGCGGTCCGCGAAGGCGGCGCTGCCCTGCACCCAGGAGCCGAACGACCAGCCGAGCGCACCGACCGTGAGGACAGCGCCGGCTAGCGTCGGCGACAGGTGGCGCTCGGCCACGAGCATGAGCGGCACGAAGGTGACGGCGCCGTTGAAGGTGGCGCTCAGCAGCAGCCGGCTCAGCATCGTCGAGGGCAGCCCACGGCGCATCCGCAGGGTGCCAGCGGGCACGAGCCGCGGATAGACGAGCAGGACCCCGGCGAGACCCAGGACCGTCGCCCCGAGCATCGCCGGGTTGATGGGCACGAGCCGTTCGGCACCGATCTGGAGCAGCCCCGCGGCGACCGCGATCGTGAGGCCGAGCCACACGAGCCGGCGCTCGCCCGTGGCCCGCGCCGGCCCCACGGCCTCGCCGCCGAGCTCGCCGTCGATCGACTCCCGCCGCTGCAGCACGATGACGAAGGTCGCCGCGATCGGGGCGAGGACCACGAGGAAGACCCAGCGCCATGAGAACGTCGTCGTCAGCCAGCCGGCGATCGGTGGGCCGATGAGCGAGGGCAACACCCAGGCTGCCGACGTCCAGCTGAAGACCCGCGGGCGCACCGACGCCGGATAGACGCGGCCGGCGACGACGTAGAGGGCGACGATGTTGAGCCCGCCGCCCAGCCCCGCGACCGCCCGACCGACGAGGAGCACCCCGAACGACCCGGCGAGTCCCGCGACGACGCAGCCGAGGGCGAAGAGGACCTGCCCGACGACGAGGACCTGGAAGGGGCCGCGGCGGTCGGACCAGAGCCCGGACAGCACGGTCCCGAGCAGCTCGGCGGTGAGCATGATCGAGAATGCGAGGCCGTAGGACTTGACGGCGTGCAGCTCCTGGGCGACGACCGGCATCGCGGTCGAGACGGCCATCGCCTCGAACGCGATGATCGTGATCAGCGCGATGACGGCGATGGTGACGAGTCGGTACTCCGCCGAGAGGGGACCCGGCACGCGGTCCCGTCCGGCCCGCGGCCGGTCCTCGTTGCGTGTCGTCACGCGGCAACGCTACACAGCGCCGCCGCCCCGCCCCCGAGTTCTCACGCCGTGGCGAGGCTCGGCGGGATCCGTCGGATGTCCGGTGCGGCCTGCCGCTCGGAGTTCGCCTCCGAGTCCTCGAGCTCCTCCTGCGACTCGCGCTCGGCGGCCACCCGGCCGGCATACGCGGCGACCTCGCTCGCGATCCGCTCCGCGTCCCAGCCGAGGATCGGGGCAACGATGTCGGCCGCCGCCTGCGCCGAGTCCGCGCCGCGGCTCGGGGACTCGATGGAGATCCGGGTCCGCCGGGTCAGCAGGTCGTCGAGGTGCAGCCCGGCCTCGTGGGTCGCGGCATACGCGATCTCCACGGTGAGGTAGTCCTCCGCGCCGGGCAGCGGACGCAACAGGGCGGGGTCGCTGTCGGCGAGCGCGAGCACCTCGTCGATGAGCGTCCCGTAGCGCTCGACGAGGTGGGTGACGCGCCATACGGGCAGCTGCTGGAGCTGGGCGATGTGCCCGATGCGGTTGAGCAGCGCCGGGTATCCCTCGGCGCCGAGCAGCGGGATGTCCTCGGTCACGCTGTCCGGCACGTCGGGCCCGAGGTCCTCGCGCGCGGCGTCGACGGCGTCCGCGGCCATCACCCGGTAGGTCGTGTACTTCCCACCCGCCACCGAGACCAACCCCGGCTGGGAGCGGGACACGGCGTGCTCCCGCGACAGCTCGGCCGTGTCCTCGTCCTCGCCGGCTAGCAGGGGCCGGAGGCCGGCGTAGACGCCCTCGATGTCGTCGTGCGTGATCGGGGTGCGCAGCACCGTGCCGAGCCGCTCGAGCAGGTAGTCGATGTCCGCGCGCGTCGCCGCGGGGTGGGCGAGGTCGAGGTGCCATTCCGTGTCGGTCGTGCCGATGATCCAGTGCGTCCCCCAGGGAATGACGAAGAGGACCGACCGCTCGGTGCGGAGGATGAGGCCGGTCTCCGAGTCGATCCGGTCGCGGGGCACGACGATGTGGATCCCCTTGCTCGCCCGCACGGTGAACCGCCCCCGGGCGCCGGCCATCTCCTGGATGTCGTCGCTCCAGACGCCGGTGCAGTTGATGACCACGGTGGCCGTCACGTCGACGCGCTCGCCGGTCTCGACGTCTTCGACGATCGCGCCGACCACCCGCTCGCCGGCATGCCGCAGCGCGACGACGCGGGCGGAGTTGAGCACCGTCGCCCCGTATGCCGCGGCCGTCCGGACCGTCGTCAGCGTGTGCCGGGCGTCGTCCGCCTGGGCGTCGTAGTAGAGCAGGCCGCCCGTGAGCGCGTCCTTCCGCAGGGCCGGGGCGAGCCGAAGCGCCCCGGTGCGGGTCAGCTGCCGGTGCCGCGGCGTGGACCGGGCGCCCCCGATCGTGTCGTAGAGCGTGAGTCCGGCTGTCACATAAGGGCGTTCCCACCCGCGCCCGGTGAGGGGGTAGAGGAACGGGACGGGCCGAACCAGGTGGGGCGCGATCCGGGTCAGCATGAGCTCACGCTCACGCAGCGCCTCGCGGACGAGGTCGAAGTTCATCTGCTCGAGGTAGCGCAGGCCGCCGTGGAAGAGCTTGGACGAGCGCGAGGAGGTGCCTGACGCGTAGTCCCGCTGCTCGACGAGCGCGACGGAGAGGCCCCTTGTCGCGGCGTCGAGCGCCGTGCCGGCGCCCGTGACCCCGCCGCCGACGACGAGCACGTCGAACCGCTGCGACCCGAGCCGCTGCCAGGCTTGGGCGCGCTGGTCCGGGCCGAGGGCAACGGGGCGTGTCATGTCGCCAGCCTATGCAGAGGCCGTATGCCGCTCAGCCCGTACCGCGGCGACCGCCCGCCCAGCGGCCGCGTCCCTTCCGTCGAGTGAGCGGTCAGCCTCAGGAGTCCCAGTGGTCCTGTGGCGGGTGGGGCCGGGGCTCACTCGAGTGGTGGAGGTGCTTTCGTCGAGTGAGCGGTCAGCCTCAGGGGTCCCAGTGGTCATGTGACGGGTGGGGCGGGGCGCTCACTCGAATGATGGGGTGAGGGCTGGGAGGGCGCCCCGGAGCGGGTGCCGGCTCACCGGCATACCGGTGCGGCCTGCAGTAGCGTCGGGCCATGCCTGATGCCAGCTACGTCGTCGCGATCGACCAGGGCACGACGAGCACGCGCGCCATGGTCTTCGACGCGCGCGGCGACGTGGTCGCGGCGGACCAGCGCGAGCACCGGCAGATCTTCCCGCGCGCCGGCTGGGTCGAGCACGACCCGCTCGAGATCTGGCAGAACACCCGGGCCGTCCTCGGCGGCGCGCTCGGCAAGGCGAACCTCAACGCCGGGCACGTCGCCGCCGTCGGCATCACGAACCAGCGCGAGACGACCGTCGTCTGGGACCGCACGACCGGGCAGCCGGTCCACAACGCGATCGTCTGGCAAGACACCCGGACGCAGGCGATCTGCGACGAGCTCGCCGGCGACGTGGGCCCGCAGCGGTTCGCGGCCACGACGGGCCTCCCGCTCGCGACGTACTTCGCCGGGCCCAAGATCCGCTGGATCCTCGACCACGTCGACGGTGCCCGCGAGCGGGCGGAGGCTGGCGAGCTGCTCGCAGGCACGATCGACACCTGGTTGCTGTGGAACCTCACCGGCGGCGCCGAGGACGGCGGCACCCACGTCACCGATGTGACGAACGCGTCCCGCACCCTCCTCATGGACCTGCGGACCCTGTCCTGGGACGAGTCGATCGTCGCCGAGCTCGGCATCCCGCTGCGGATGCTCCCGGAGATCCGATCGTCCTCGGAGGTCTACGGCACCATCACGCCCGGCACGCTCGCCGGCGTCCCCGTCGCGGGGATCCTTGGTGACCAGCAGGCCGCGACGTTCGGCCAGGCCTGCCTCGAGCCGGGGATGGCCAAGAACACTTACGGCACCGGCAACTTCATGCTCCTCAATACCGGGGAGGAGATCGTCCCGAGTGAGCACGGGCTGCTCACGACCGTCTGCTACCGCCTTGGCGACGCCCGGCCGGTCTACGCCCTCGAGGGGTCGATCGCGGTGACCGGCTCCCTCGTCCAGTGGCTCCGCGACAACCTCGGCCTCATCCACGACGCCGCGGAGGTCGAGACGCTCGCCTGCACTGTCGACGACAACGGGGGCGCCTACTTCGTGCCCGCCTTCTCCGGCCTCTTCGCGCCCCACTGGCGGCCCGACGCCCGCGGCGCCCTCGTCGGGCTGACCCGCTACGTCACCAAGGGCCATCTCGCCCGGGCCGCGCTCGAGGCGACCGCGTTCCAGACCCGCGAGGTGCTGGAGGCGATGAACGCCGACTCAGGCGTGCCGCTCACCGAGCTCAAGGTCGATGGCGGCATGGTCGTCAACGACACCCTGATGCAGTTCCAGGCGGACCTGCTCGGCGTCGATGTCGTGCGACCGAAGGTCGCCGAGACGACCGCGCTCGGGGCGGCGTATGCCGCTGGGCTGGCTGTCGGGTACTGGTCGAGTCCCAGCCAGGTGGCCGCCAACTGGGGCGAGGACCGGCGATGGTCCCCGAAGATGGACCCCGCCGAGCGTGACCGGCTCTATCGGCAGTGGTGCAAGGCGGTCACGAAGACCTTCGACTGGGTCGACACCGACACCCGCTGAGACCGCCCGGGGGCCGGGTGCGACTCCGGACCACCAGGTCACCTGATCGACGAAGAAGGCGCGCTCGCCCATGATGCGAGTGCTGCGAGCGAGAGGATGCCGCGCGCCCACCCTCCGCCGGTGGTCATCGCGGTCGACCTAGGAACCGCGGCATTGAGCCCGGAGCCACCGGACCGCTTCGGTGTCGGGCTTGTCGGTCTCCTTCATCGGCATCAGGAGGTCCTTGGAAGGCTTGCCATCGTCGTCGACGACCTGGCCCACGGGCAGGACGATCTGCGCCCCGTCCGCGAGGCTGAACGCCTCGGTGATGGGCATGCTGCCCGCAGGGAACCCGAACGTCCGCACACCCCCAGTCCGGCGCAGGGCGCGGAGCAGTCCCTCGCCCGTGGCGGAGGTCATCGGGGACTGGAGGACGGCGACCGGCTGCGTGTTCCGGAAGGTCGAGCCTGGCGATACCACGAGCGGGCGCCCCTCGAAGAAGACCGAACCCATGGCGATCGACACCTGAGACGCCTGGTGAGTCAGGTCCTCGATCTTGAACGCGGGCCCTTCGTGCAGGAAGGGGGCGATGCCGGCGACAGCGCCCCAGTCGTTCGGTGACGCTGTCTGCTGCAGGTCGATGACCCAGCCGCAGGAGACCTTGGGACGGGCCATGTCGATCGCCTCCGTGATCTGCGCCGCACGGGCGGAGGCGGCGGTCGGGTCCTGCTCGTCGGCGCTGACGATGACGACGCGGCCGATGCCCCCCGAGGCAGTGACAACGACGGGGAGCGCCTCCGCGGGCGGGATGACCTCCTCCGGAGCAGTGAACCGCGCCAGCGGCCCGGCGGCGCGCAGCAGTGCCACAGAGATTGCGGAATGGGTCTCCGCTGCGGAGCGGGCCGAGGTGACGGC
>NZ_JBQCCV010000311.1:0-4006 GCF_051961875.1 Intrasporangium sp.
GAGCCGGCGGGCGGCCGGGTGTGCGATGGTGCTTCCCGCGGGAGGCAGGTGCAGGCACCACTTGACCACTGCGGCGTCACCGACGATGACGGACTCGTTCGTCTGGTCGACGCTGATCGCTCGCTCCCCGTGGGCCGGCTGCCCCGCCCACCGAGTGAGGACGAACTCGCCCAGCGCCGGGTCGGCGCCCAGACCGGAAGGCGGCGTGGCACCCGCGACGACCGCGGCGGAGCCAGTCGGCGCTGCCTCGACCAGGCGCGCGACGAGTGCCTCGGCCACCCCGTCACCCGGCACTGCGCGTCGCACCGCCTCGTCGGCCAGCACGAGCGGCGCGGTCCACCGGGCACCCGCCCGGTCGCGCACGACGGTCACCCACCGCCCGTCGCCGAGGTCGAGCCCCGCCACGAGCTCGAGTTGTGATGCCACCGTCACTTCGGCGGAACGGGGCCGATCCGGCTGCACGACAGCCGGATCGGCCCGGCGAACCGCCTCGGCCAGCTTGAGGGAGTGGGGGGCGCTGGCCGAGTCGCTTCGGTGGTGGCTCACGCCTGGACGGAGACGGTCATCTCGACGCGGCTGCGGTGCTCGCGCGCCACCCGCTCGATGACGGCGGCTCCGGCGCGCAGGCCATCGCGGGACCGAATCGCTGCACCGACCTCGGCCAACCGGCCGCGCAGCTGCGGGGACAGCACGCGGTCGAGTGCGGCATACATCTGCTCGTCGGTGAAGCTGTACGTGGGCAGCCGCACTCCGAAGCCGAGCTCGTCCATCCGCTGGGCGTTGTCGTACTGGTCCCAGAACAGTGGCAGCACGATCATCGGCTTGCCGTGGTGCAGCGCCTCGGTCACGGTGTTGTTGCCGCCGTGCGTGATGACTGCGTCCACCTGTGGCAGCAGCGTCGTCTGCGGGAGGAACTCGGCGCCGACCATGTTGTCGGCCAGCTCGAACTCCGTGTGCTGCGGTCCCTTGCTGACGATGTACCGATGCGGGGTGCGGGCGAGCACGTCGACGAGGCGGCGCATCAGGTCCACGTCGGCGCTGCCGAGGGACCCGAGCGAGAGGTAGACCAGGGCGCTGCCCTCCGGACGGTCCGCCGCGAGCGACGGCAGCTCGTAGGCCTCGTCGGTCTCGCGCACGCTCGAGTCCATCCGGTGCCAGGTGGCATCGAGTGGCCGGCGGTCCACATAGTCGGCCTCCTCCGGATAGACATAGAGGTTGGCGGTCTCGGAGGTGTGGATGAACTCGAGCTCGGGCAGGGCGGGTGCGCCCTGCTCCATGACCCACGCGTTGAAGGTCTCCCACAGCTCGCGGTGGCTCCGGTCGTACTCGGCCCGGAACGCCTCCCACTCGGTGGGGTCGCCGGCCGGCAGGCCCGAGAAGACGGGAGCGACGGCGTTCCCCTGCATCTCGAGCGGGTTGCACGAGACGATCCGGACGAACGACGCCTCGCAGGTCATCAGGGCCGGGAAGCAGACGACGTTGTCCTCGACGACGACATCGGGCTGGACCCGTTCGATGATCTGGCGCAGCTGCGGTTCGCAGTAGACCGCGCCGTCGATGAGCGCCTGCCAGGTCGGGTGGATGAAGGTCCGCAGCTGCTCGACGGTCGGCTTGCGGAACTCCGGCGCGGTGTCGCGGATGAAGTCCTTCCAGAACTGGCCCGCGTCCTCGTCCTCGGCGGAGTCCGACGGGGGCGCCAGGTCGACAAGGTCCTCCTCGAAGCCGAGGGCCTCGAGCTTCCCGCGCCAGGAGGCTTCCGCGGCGAAGACGACGCGGTGGCCAGCCTTGCGCAGGATGTCGCCGAGCCCGATGCATTGGTTGGTGGGTCCGTATGCCGACTCGGGCATGAACAGGATGGTGAGCGGACGGGCGTTCATCGTTGAACCTCGTCTTTCGTCATCGAGAGGTTTGGCAGGGGGTCAGGGTCCGGCGGTGTCGGGGGCGGTGGACGGTGGGTCGGTGGGCTGGGGGCCGGTCGGCAGTGGGTGTCCGGTCGCGAGGCGGGCGTAGTCGAGGATGAGCTCGGTTGCCGCGGCTCGGTCGATGGTCGGGTGTCGGGCCATCATCCGGTAGCCGTAGGCGTCCTCGAGGGCGACGAGGTTGCGTGCGATGGGCAGGGTCGGTCCGGAAAGGGTGAACACGCCGTGGGTCGCGCCGGACTCGAGGATGACCTGGTACATCGCGACCTGCCGGTCGTACAGCGCGGTGAGCAGGGCGCCGTATACCGTGCTGCGCGCGCTCGCGCCGCCGAGCTCGCACAGCAGCCGGACGTCGGCGTCGTTGCTGTCGACGGGCAGACCTGACCGGATGGTGCGGACGAGCCGCTCCGCCGGGTCGGCGATGTCCTGCAGCTCGCGCATCCGGGCGTCGTAGAACCGCTCCATGCCGGCGCGGTTGGCGTCGAGGAGCAGGTCCTGCAGGTCGGGATAGTGGTAGAGGACGGCGCTCGAGGTGACGCCGGCCGCCTTGGCGACCTGGTTGAGCCGGACCTTCGTGCCGTGCTCGAGCATGGCCTTGCGGGCCGCCTCGACCAGCTTGGCTCGGCGTTCCTCTCCAGCTGCGCGCGTGCCCATCCACACCCCTTCCGTTCTTAACGTGATTCAGTTCCGCGCCAATCTAGCGCTGAAATGAGCACAATCAAGGTCTTGTCCTGCATTGAATTCAGTGCAAGACTCCGGCAACCGTGCGGCCATCGACGTCCTCGCAGGCAGCCGGCCACCATTCTCGGGAGCCAGTCACGCAGGAGCCAGCACATGCATCGAGATGATCGCGCGGCCCGCCGCGCCAAGTGGTCCCTCGCCGGAGCCGCCGTCCTGACCCTCACCCTTGCCGCCTGTGGCGGCACGGTCGGTGGGTCCGAGAACCCGGCCTCTCCGCCGGTCGAGACCCTGAACCCGACCGCCGACCTGTCGTCCCAGTCGCTTGTCGTGTCCAACTGGGCCGACTACATGCCCGAGGACCTGCCGGCGAAGTTCCAGAAGGCCGCCGGTCCGAAGGTCACCGTGACCCACCACGCCACGAACGAGGAGATCGTCGCCAAGCTCACCGCGAGCGGCAACTCCGGCATCGACGTCGCCTTCGTCTCCGGCCAGTTCGCCCAGGCACTCGCCGAGCAGGGCCTGCTCGAGCCGATCCACCACGACCTCATCCCCAACCTCGCCAACCTCTACCCCGAGGCGACCGAGCTCAGCTACGACAAGGGCAACCGGATCTCCGTCCCCTACACATGGGGCACGACCGGGCTCTGCTACCGCAGCGACCTGCTGGACTTCACCCCGTCGAGCTGGAAGGACCTCATCGAGCCTCGCGCCTCCGTCAAGGGCAAGACCACGATGCTCGCGACCGAGCGGTGGCTGATGCTCCCGGCGCAGAAGGCCCTCGGGTTCTCCGCCAACTCCACCGACCCGGCGCAGCTCGACCAGGTCAAGGAGAAGCTCGTCGCCGCGAAGAAGACGCTGCTCGCGTTCGACGACACCACCTTCTACGAGCGGCTGGTGAGCGGCGAGGCCGTCCTCGTCGAGGCGTGGGACGGCTGGTGCAACTACGGCATCGCCAAGAACAAGAACATCAAGTTCGTCGTGCCGAAGGAGGGCAGTGACCTCTGGGCCGACACCATGGTGATCCTCAAGAGCTCGAAGAACAAGGAGGCGGCGCACGCCTTCATCAACTACATCCTCGATGCGGACGTGCACTCCTGGGCCGTGGAGAACATCCTCTACAAGGTTCCGAACAAGGCGGCCATGGACAAGGTCGCTCCGGAGCTCGCCAAGGAGTACCCGAACATGGGGATGACATCGGCCGAGCTGCTCAAGCAGGAGAGTCTCGTCGATCTCGGGGAGGCCGCGCCGACCTACACCAAGATCGCCACCGAGATCACGTCGAGCTGATGTCCCGACGCACGGGGTTCCGACCGTGGGGCCCCCGCCGCGGCGCCCCCGCGGCCCGGCGCGGCCGCCCCCGGGCGGGGCGCGCCGGGCGCCCCCGGTTCATGGCCGTCCCCAAAGGC
>NZ_JBQCCV010000312.1:0-7164 GCF_051961875.1 Intrasporangium sp.
CCTCAAGCACGTCCTCGGCACCGACCACGCTGTGCTCGCCGCCGAGACTCCCGAGCACCTGCGTCCCCGCGACATCCGCTGGCACGAGCAGGCGCCCGAGGGCAAGCTCGACCTCGTCTGCACCCTCGACTTCCGGATGACCAGCTCGACGATCTTCAGCGACGTCGTCCTGCCGGCCGCCACCTGGTACGAGAAGCACGACATCAACACGACCGACATGCACCCGTTCATCCACTCGTTCAACCCGGCCATCAGCCCGCCGTGGCAGACCCGCACCGACTGGGACGCCTTCCAGAGCATCGCGGAGGCGTTCGCACCGCTCGGGGCCAAGCACCTCGGCGTCCGCAAGGACCTCGTCGTCGCACCGCTCCTGCACGACACCGCCGAGGCGATGGCCAACCCGCACGGCATCGTCCGTGACTGGAAGGCCGGCGAGTGCGAGCCGATGCCCGGCAAGACGATGCCCAAGCTGGTCGTCGTCGAGCGGGACTACGGCGCCATCTACGACAAGATGGTCAGCCTCGGCCCGCTCCTCGACAAGCTCGGCACGACGACGAAGGGCATCACCTACGACGTCAAGCGCGAGGTCGAGCGGCTCGGCCACCTCAACGGTGTCCTGCGCGGCGGGGTCAAGAGCGGTCGCCCGAGCATCAAGACCGGGGTGCAGGCGGCGCAGGCGATCATGAGCCTGTCCGGCACGACGAACGGCCACCTCGCGGTCCAGGGCTTCAAGACCCTCGAGGCACGCACCGGTCACGTCATGCACGACCTCGCCGCCGAGCATGAGGGCAAGGAGATCAACTTCGCCGACATCCAGGCGGCTCCCGTCCCGGTCATCACGAGCCCCGAGTGGTCCGGCTCCGAGACCGGCGGCCGGCGCTACAGCCCGTTCACCATCAACGTCGAGCGGCTCAAGCCGTGGCACACCCTCACCGGGCGCCAGCACTTCTACCTCGACCACGACTGGATGCTCGAGATGGGTGAGGGCCTGCCGATCTACCGGCCACCACTGGACATGAAGAAGCTCTTCGGCGAGCGCGAGCTCGGCACGGTCGACGAGCTCGGCGTGACCGTGCGCTACCTGACCCCGCACAACAAGTGGTCGATCCACTCGGAGTACCAGGACAACCTCTTCATGCTGTCCCTCGCGCGCGGTGGACAGGCGATCTGGATGTCCGACAAGGACGCCGCCAAGGTCGGCATCAAGGACAACGACTGGATCGAGGCGGTCAACCGCAACGGCGTCGTCGCCGCGCGCGCGATCGTGAGCCACCGCATGCCCGAGGGGACGGTCTACATGCACCACGCCCAGGACCGGCTCATCGACGTCCCGCGCACCGAGACCAACGGCCGCCGGGGCGGCATCCACAACTCCCTGACGCGGATCCTCGTCAAGCCGAGCCACCTCATCGGCGGCTACGCCCAGCTGGCCTTCGCGTTCAACTACCTCGGCCCGACCGGAAACCAACGAGACGAGGTGACGGTGATCCGTCGCCGCACCGAGAAGGTGGAGTACTGACATGCGCATCATGGCCCAGATGGCGATGGTGATGAACCTCGACAAGTGCATCGGCTGCCACACCTGCTCGGTGACGTGCAAGCAGGCGTGGACCAACCGCTCCGGCATGGAGTACGTCTGGTTCAACAACGTGGAGACCCGGCCGGGGCTCGGCTACCCCCGCACGTACGAGGACCAGGACACCTGGCAGGGCGGCTGGGAGCTGAGCAAGAAGGGCCGGCTCACGCTCAAGGCCGGCGGCCGGTGGAAGAAGCTCGCCACGATCTTCTCCAACCCGAAGCTGCCGTCCCTCGAGGACTACTACGAGCCGTGGACCTACGACTACGCCAACCTCATCAACGCCCCGGCCCAGGACGTCTTCCCGGTCGCCCGGCCGATGTCGCTCATCTCCGGCAAGCCGATGAACATCAGCTGGTCGGCGAACTGGGACGACAACCTCGGTGGCAGCCAGGAGGTCGCCATCAAGGACCCGATGCTCAAGGGCATCGAGGACAAGGTGACGTTCGAGTTCGAGCAGACCTTCATGTTCTACCTGCCGCGGATCTGCGAGCACTGCCTCAACCCGAGCTGTGCGGCGAGCTGCCCGAGCGGCGCGATCTACAAGCGCGAGGAGGACGGCATCGTCCTCGTCGACCAGGACCGCTGCCGGGGCTGGCGGATGTGCGTCTCCGGCTGCCCCTACAAGAAGGTCTACTTCAACCACAAGACCGGCAAGGCCGAGAAGTGCACCTTCTGCTACCCCCGCATCGAGGTCGGCATCCCGACCGTCTGCGCGGAGACGTGCGTCGGCCGGCTGCGCTACATCGGCCTGATGCTCTACGACGCCGACAAGGTGCTCGACGCGGCGTCGGTCGAGGACGACCAGGCCCTCTACGAGGCGCAGTGCGACGTCTTCCTCGACCCCAACGACCCCGAGGTGGCGCGCCAGGCCGAGCTGAGCGGCATACCGCTTGACTGGATCGAGGCGGCGAAGAAGTCGCCGGTGCGGCGCCTCATCCAGGACTACAAGGTGGCGCTGCCGCTCCACCCGGAGTACCGGACGATGCCGATGGTCTGGTACATCCCGCCGCTGTCCCCGGTCGTCGACGTCGTCAAGGAGACGGGCCACGACGCGGAGAGCAAGGACAACCTCTTCGCCGCCATCGACACGCTGCGCATCCCCGTCGAGTACCTCGCCAACCTCTTCACCGCGGGCGACGTCGGCACGGTGAGCAACGTGCTGAAGAAGCTCGCCGCGATGCGCTCGTTCATGCGCGACATCAACCTCGGCGAGGACCCGCGCGAGGACATCGCCGAGGCGGTCGGCATGGACGGCGAGTCGATGTACGAGATGTTCCGGCTGCTCGCCATCGCCAAGTACGACGAGCGCTACGTCATCCCGACGGCGCACGTCGAGCAGGCACACGGGCTCGAGGAGCTCGCCACCGAGTGCCCCGTCGACTTCGACTACTCGCCCGAGAACGGCGTGTTCGGCGAGGGGTCCGGTGACCTCACGCCGGTCGCGGTCGAGAACTTCCGGATGCTCCAGCAGCGCCAGGAGGCCGACGACGTCAACCGGCTCGCCGGGGGCCGCAAGAGCCTGCGTGGCCGGGTCAACCTGCTCAACTGGGACGGCAAGGGCCGGCCCTCCGGGCTCTTCCCGGAGGAGGAGAAGAAGCCGTGAACCCCTTCCGCAGGGCTGCGCGCACACAGCCTCCTCCGCTCTCGGACGAGCAGACCCGCCTTGCCTGGCAGGCGATCTCGCTGCTGCTGGACTATCCGTCCGAGGAGCTCGTGGGTCGGCTCCCGCTGCTCCGCGAGGTCGTCGACGGGCTGCCCGACCCGGTTCGTCTGCCGCTGAGCGCCTTCCTGGCGCACCTGGCCTCCGTGCCCCTGCCGGAGGCGCAGCGCGCCTACGTCGAGACGTTCGACCACACCCGCAAGTGCTGCCTCTACCTGACGTACTTCTCGTTCGGCGACACCCGCCGACGGGGCGTGGCCCTGGTGCAGTTCAAGCAGGCGTACCGCCGGGCGGGCGTCGAGTTCTCGGCTGACGAGCTGCCGGACCACCTGGGCGTCGTGCTGGAGTTCGGTGCGACGTCCGACCTCGAGGCCGCGCGCAAGCTCATCACCGACCATCGGGCCGGGGTCGAGATGCTCCGGATCGCCTTGGCCGACAAGGGTTCCCCCTGGGCGAACCTCGCCACGGCCCTGTGTGCCACCCTGCCGTCGCTCGACGGGGAGGGCCTCGACGCGGTCCGCCGGCTCATCGAGAAGGGCCCGCCCCAGGAGGACGTCGGCCTGGAGCCCTACGCCATCGACCCGGAGCTGCACGGTGCGCCCGAGCCGCCCCCCACCGCTCCCATGGACACCCAAACCACCTTCCCGACCATCCGCGTAGGAGCCCCCTCATGAGCATCTTCCTCTGGGTGATCTTCCCGTACCTCTGCCTCGCGACCTTCGTCGTCGGCCACTTCTGGCGCTACCGCTACGACAAGTTCGGCTGGACGACCCGCAGCTCACAGCTCTACGAGTCGCGGCTCCTGCGATGGGGCAGCCCACTCTTCCACTTCGGCATGCTGGGCGTTGTCGGCGGACACATCATCGGCCTGCTCATCCCGAAGGCGTGGACGGATGCCCTGGGCATCAGCGAGTCTGCCTACCACTGGGCGGCCATCATCGGCGGGCTCGCCGCCGGCATCGCGGCGCTCGTCGGGATGGGCATCCTGATCTACCGTCGCCGCACGGTCGGGCCGGTCTTCTCGGCCACCACCGTGATGGACAAGGTCATGTACTTCTTCCTCGGCCTCGTCATCGCCCTCGGCATGTGGAACACCGTGGCCTCGAGCATCCTCGGCATCGGCTCGGCGCCCGGGGAGCACTTCAACTACCGCGACAGCGTCTCCCTGTGGTTCCGCGGCATCTTCTCGGGCAACCCTGACCCGGACTTCATGTCGAGTGCGCCGATCGGCTTCCAGCTGCACGCGTTCTTCGCCTGCGTCCTGTTCGCCCTCTGGCCGTTCACCCGGCTCGTGCACGTGTTCTCCGCGCCGGTCGGCTACATCACCCGGCCCTACATCGTCTACCGCAGCAAGGACGAGCGCGCCGGTGCCGGCGTCGGCAGCCGTGCTCCGCGGCGGGGATGGGAGCGTGTCCAGTGACGCCCGAGGAGCGCGCACCCTGGCAGGGGCACAGCCTCGGCGATCTGGTGCCGGTCGCGTCGCGTCACCACGACGCGGCCAGCGCCGGGATCGTCGACCTGCGCGAGGCGGCCCGCGAGGCGATCGAGGCGGCCCGCGCGTCGAAGCACGGCAAGGGCACGCGGGTCCTGTGGGCCGGTCCGCACCAGCGCCTCGTCGTGGTCGGGCTGGCCGAGGGGGCGCAGCTGGCCGAGCACGCGTCTCCTCCGGCGGCCAGTCTCCACGTCCTCGCCGGGACGGTCCGGCTCCATGCCGGTGAGCAGGCCGAGTGGGTCGTGAACGAGGGCGAGGTCGTCGCGATCCCGCCCGAGCGGCACGCCGTCGACGCGGTGACCGAGTCGGCGTTCCTGCTCACCGTCTCCCTCGACCCGCACCCCGACACCCCCTCGACCTACTGACCCACGCTCCACGTCGAGAGCGAGCTGAGCGGCATACCACCTCATGGGTATGCCGCTCAGCTCGCCTGTGCCGCAACGCCGCTCCCGCGGCGGGCAGGCTACATCCGCTCGGGAGCCTCGATGCCCAGCAGGTCGAGGCCCGTCACCATCGTGCGCAGCACGAGGGCGCTCAGGGTGAGCCGGGACTCCTTGACCTCGTCGGTCTCGGCTTTGAGGACGGGGCAGTTCTCGTAGAACGCCGAGAACGACTGGGCCAGCTCGAACAGGTAGCCGCAGAGGCGGTGCGGCTCGTACTCGGAGCCGACCGCGACGACGACGTCCGCGAAGTCGAGCAGCCGCTTGGCGAGGTCGCGCTCGTGCGGCTGGGTCAGCACGACGGGCGCATCCTGGACCGCCGCCTCGAGCCCGGCCTGCCGGAAGATGGAGCGCACCCGGGCGACGACGTACTGCAGGTAGGGCCCGGTGTTGCCGGTGAGCGAGACCATCCGCTCGAGGTCGAAGACGTACTCGCTGTCGTGCGCGACGGACAGGTCGGCGTACTTGACCGCGCCGATGCCGATCTGCCGGGCGATCGTTGCCCGGGTCGAGTCGTCGAGGTCGGGCCGGGCCTCGTCGATGACGCGCTGGGCCTTCTCGACCGCCTCGTCGAGCAGCATCATGAGCCGCAGCGGCTTGCCGGACCTGGTCTTGAGGATCTTGCGGTCCTCGCCCAGGACGTTGCCGATCTGGATGTGCACCGGGGTGACGTCCGCGGGCAGCCAGCCGGCCTTCCGTGCCGTGTCCCAGACCATGTTGAGGTGCAGGGCCTGCGGGGCACCGATGACGTAGAGCACCCGGTGGGCGTGCAGCTCTCCGACGCGGTACTTGATCGTCGCGAGATCCGTTGTGGCATAGCCGTATCCGCCGTCGGACTTGCGGATGATGAGTGGCACGGGCTTGCCCTCGCGGCCGGTGTAGCCGTCGAGGAAGACGCAAAGGGCGCCGTCGGAGATGGTCGCGATGCCCTTGGCCTTGAGCTCGTCACAGACCTTGGCGAGGTGGTCGTTGTACATCGACTCGCCCGCGAGGTCCGCGTCGGTCAGGGTCACGCCGAGCGTCGCGTAGACCTTGTTGAAGTAGGCCTTGGACATGTCGACGAGCCGCTGCCAGTGCACGAGCGTCGCCTCGTCACCGGCCTGGAGCTTGACGACCCGCGCCCGGGCCCGCACGTCGAAGTCACCCGCACTGCCGGGCGGCTGGGCCTTCTCCGCGGCGTCGAACTTCACCCGCGCCGCCTGGTAGAAGGCGTTCGGGTCGGTGACGAGCAGGTGCGCCTCGTCGGAGTCCTCACCCACCTCGAGCAGGTGCTCGATCAGCATCCCGAAGGGCGTGCCCCAGTCACCGACGTGGTTCTGCCGGATGACGTTGTGGCCGAGGTGCTCGAGGGTCCGGGCGAGCGAGTCGCCGACGATCGTCGTGCGGAGGTGGCCGACGTGCATCTCCTTGGCCACGTTGGGCGCCGAGTAGTCGATCGGGATGTTCTCCCGCTCCTGGGTCGGCACGCCGAGGCGGGAGTCGGCGTCGACCTCGTCGAGGAGCGAGGCGATCCAGGTGTTGCTGTAGGTGAGGTTGATGAAGCCGGGCCCACTGACCTCGACCTTGTCGCAGACGCCGTCGAGGTCGAGCGCGTCGACGACCTTCGTCGCGAGGTCGCGGGGCGGCATACCGACCTTCTTGGCGAGCGCGAGCGCCGCGTTGACCTGCACGTCCGCGAACTGCGACGGGCGCAGCACCGGGTCCACCTCGCGGTAGTCGTCGCCGAGGACGGCGGCGATCGCGGACTGGACCTTCGGGGTGAGCGCGACGAGCGGGGAAACCATGCGGGCCAGTCTAGGAGCGTGGGCGGGGTGCCCGTGTCGCCGTCCCGGGGAAGGCTCGGCAGGACCCGCATGTCGCCCCGGGCGTGTGACGGGTGGGATGAAGCGCGCACTCGACGGGGGCTAGACCAAGACTGAGCACAACACCAATACTTTAAAAAAATCCTGAGGGGCACGTCAATTGTCGGAAGACAAGTTGCCCGCGTTGCTGG
>NZ_JBQCCV010000313.1:0-30458 GCF_051961875.1 Intrasporangium sp.
CCCGGAGGGCAACGACTTCTGCCTCGACTGAGCCAAGCGGTGAGGACCCGAGTGAGGAACGAGCGAGGCCCGGAGCCGCGGTTCGGCTCAGGCGAGAGAAGGGGCTCGACTGAGCCAAGCGGTGAGGACCCGAGTGAGGAACGAGCGAGGCCCGGAGCCGCGGTTCGGCTCAGGCGAGAAGGGGCTCGACTGAGCCAAGCGGTGAGGACCCGAGCGAGGAACGAGCGGCGATACTGCCTGTATGGCGTATGACGAGGAGCTGGCGCACCGGATCCGTGAGCAGGTCCAGGATGTGCCGGGGCTGACGGAGAAGCGGATGTTCGGCGGACTGGCCTTCCTCGTCGACGGGAACATGTCGGTCAGCGCGAGTGGGCAGGGCGGGCTGCTGCTCCGTATCGATCCCGCCGACACCGACGCCCTCGTCAGTGAGCCGCACGTGAGCCGTGCCGTGATGCAGGGCCGGGCGATGGACGGCTGGCTCCGCGTCGACGACGAGGCGATCACGAGCGACGAGGACCTGCGCCGTTGGATCGACGTCGGCGTCGCCTACGCGCGGTCGCTCCCCCCGAAACGCTGAGAGAGGCGGCAGAGGATCCCCTCGAGCGGCCGCGATCAGTCCGCCGCGCTGAGCAGCCGTCCCGGCCGCTTCGGCGCGTCCGCCGCCCCGATGAGGTCGACGATGCCGTGGGTGTCGCCGTCGGCCTCCCCGAGCTCGGCGGGCTTGATCCACTTGGCTTTTCGCGCCTCGCTCGCCAGCCGCAGTGCCGGGCGCTCGTCGAGCCGCACCCGGTATACGACGTCGACCACCTGGCCCTCGGGATCGATCCGCACCGTGACGGGGTCGCCCGGGTCGATGTCGAGACCTATCTCCTCGGCCACCTCACGGCGCACCCCATCGCCCGGGGACTCGCGGTGCTCGAGCAGCCCTCCGGGCAGGCTCCACCCCAGCCGGTGCGGCTGCCAGAGGAAGAGGACCTCGCCCTCGTGCTCGAGCACACAGACGGCGCCGACGGTGTAGTTCGGCGCCCCGATCCGCACCGCGGCACGCCGCAGCGGGCTCGGGAGCTTTCGGAAGCCGACCAGCGCCGCGGTCCCGGCCTTGCGCCGGAGGGTGGCCTTGTCCATGGGCTCACCCAACCACACCGCGTTGCAAGGCCAGCGGCGACTTCTGCCCCGGGCGCGCGCGAGCCCGCCCCCATCGGGAGCGGGCCCAGCGGCATACGAACGGGTTTCAGTCCTTCGGGTTGAAGAAGCCGAGGATCATCGAGACGAACGTGATGACGAGCGAGCCGATGATCGCGTCCCAGAAGAAGTGGTCGACGTGGAAGGCCAGGTCGAACTTGCCGGCCACCCACGACGTCAGCTGGAGCATCAGCGCGTTGATGATGAAGACGAACAGCCCGAGCGTCAGGATGATGACGGGGAACGAGACGAGCTTCGCGACCGGGCGCACGAAGGCGTTGATGATCCCGAAGATGAGCGCCACGATCACGACGGTCCGCACGACCCACCACGTGTCGTGGCTCGATCCGAAGGTGATGCCCGGCACGAGCCAGGCGGCGATCCACAGGGCGATGCCGTTGATGACGGTCTTGATCGCGAAGTCGGCGAGCATGTCCGTCATCCTTCCACGGGAAGCCGCTGCGCCATGGGAAGTCGGCCCTACTCGGGGATGCCGGGGTGGTCGTCGCCCGGCAGCCGCGGCTGGAACATCGTGTTGAGGCGGAGCAGGTCGGGCGCCACCGTCTTCAGCGAGCCGATCGCGTCCTTGACCGGCACCCGGCCGATCCGGCCCTGCTGGAGCGCGACCATCTCGCCCCAGGCGCCGTCGAGCGCGGCCTCGACAGCGGCGACGCCGAACCGGGTCCCGAGCACCCGGTCGAAGGCGACCGGGGACCCGCCGCGCTGGATGTGCCCGAGCACGGTCGTCCGGGTCTCGATACCGGTGCGGCCGTGGATCTCGCGCTCGAGGATGTGCCCGATGCCGCCGAGGACCTTGTGGCCGTAGCTGTCGACCTCCGGCTCAGGGATCTGGAAGGTGCCGGGCTTCGGCAGGGCGCCCTCGGCGACGACGATGATCGTGGCGTAGCGGCCCTTGCGGTGCCGGCCGACGATGCGCTCGCAGACCTCCTCGATGTCGAAGGGCTCCTCGGGCGTGAGCGTCATCGCCGCGCCGCCGGCGAGACCGGACCAGATCGCGATGTGCCCGACGTGCCGGCCCATGACCTCGACGACGAGGACGCGGTGGTGCGACTCGGCGGTCGTGTGGAGGCGGTCGATCGCGTCCGTGCAGATCTGGACGGCGGTCTGGAACCCGAACGTCATCTCGGTCAGCTGGATGTCGTTGTCGATGGTCTTGGGGACCCCGATGACCGGGAAGCCGTTCTGGTGCAGCTCGTTGACGACTCCCATCGAGCCCTCGCCGCCGACCGCGATGATCGCGTCGAGCCCATGCCGGTCGTAGGCCTTGCGCACGAGCTTGAGGCCGTCCTCTCGCGCGAACGGCTGGTCGCGGGAGGTCCCGAGGATCGTGCCGCCCCGGGGGAGGATGCCGCGGCACACCTCGACGTCGAGCGGCTCGTAGTCGTCCTCCATCACGCCGCGCCAAGCGTTGCGGAAGCCGATGACCGTGCTGTCGTAGGTGACCTCGGCGGCGCGAACCGCGCCGCGGATGACGGCGTTGAGGCCGGGGCAGTCCCCGCCTCCGGTGAGGATCCCGATGCGCATGGGCAGGTCTTTCGTGAGTGGTGCGTGGCTCAGGTGTCGGGGCAGCACTGACACGACACTGCGAGCCTAGTCACAAGCGCTGGTATGCCGCTGGGGCCGTCGGTGTGCGAGTGCGCTCCCGCTCCGCTCGGGTCTCGCCCGTCGATGTCTATTGTTGCGGCTATGACCGATGCCCCCTCGCCGCGTCCCGTCCGCCTGCGTGAGGTCCTGGCGCAGATGCCTGACTACAAGCCGGGCAAACCGGCGTCGGCGCCGCCGGGGATGACGGCCTACAAGCTGTCCTCCAACGAGAACCCCTATGGCCCGCTCCCGTCGGTGCTCAAGGCGGTCGACGAGGCGGCAGCGACGATCAACCGCTACCCCGACATGGCGGTCACGGCACTGACCCAGCGGCTCGCGGAGGCCCTCGAGGTGCCGGCCGATTGCGTCGCCACGGGCACCGGCTCGGTCGCCGTCCTCGCCCAGATCGTGCAGGCTGCCTGCGACGCCGGAGACGAGGTCGTCTTCGCGTGGCGCTCCTTCGAGGCCTACCCTATCGTGACCCAGCTCGCCGGCGCGAAGCCGGTCATGGTCGGTCTCGACGCGGACGCCCGGCACCGGCTCGACGCCATGGCGGCCGCCATCACCGACCGCACCCGCGTCGTGCTCGTCTGCACGCCCAACAACCCCACCGGACCGGCCGTGCGCACGGACGAGCTCGAGCGCTTCCTGGCCTCGGTGCCGGACGACGTGGTCGTGGTCATCGACGAGGCCTACGTCGAGTTCGTCCGCGATCCCGAGGCGGTCAAGGGCCTCGAGATGTGGGCCCGACACCCGAATGTCGTTGTCCTGCGGACGTTCTCAAAAGCGTACGGCCTGGCCGGGCTCCGGGTCGGGTTCGCCGTCGCGCACCCCCCGGTCGCCGCCGCCATCCGCAAGACGGCGACGCCGTTCGGCGTCAACTCGCTCGCGCAGGTGGCCGCGATCGCCTCGCTCGACGCGGTCGACGAGCTGACCGAGCGGGTGGCGTCGATCGTCGCCGAGCGCAACCGCGTGGTGCAGTGCCTCGCCGACCAGGGCTGGAAGCTGCCCCAGACCGACGCGAACTTCGTCTGGTTCCCCCTCGGTGAGGAGTCGTCCGTGTTCACGGCGGCGTGCGAGGCGGCCGGGCTCATGGTCCGGCAGTACGGCGACGACGGCGTGCGGGTCACGATCGGCGAGCCGGAGGCCAACACCCGGCTGCTCGACGTCGCGGAGAAGTTCGGCCCCCGCTGAGCCCGCCACCCGCCTACCGTGGGCGGATGGACATGAAGCTCGAGCTCGTGGCTGTGCCGGTGGCGGACGTCGACCGGGCCAAGGACTTCTACGTGGAGCAGGCCGGGTTCGTCCTCGACCACGATCACACCGTGAGTGACGACGTCCGCTTCGTCCAGCTCACCCCGCCGGGATCGGCCTGCTCGATCGCGATCGGCAAGGGGCTGACGGGGATGGCGCCGGGCTCCCTGGACAACCTGCAGATGGTGGTGGCCGACGCCGAGGCGGCTCGCGCCGAGCTGGCCGGCCGGGGCGTCGACGCCTCGGAGGTCGACGTCCAGCCGTGGGGCAAGTTCGTGCGCTTCGCCGACCCGGACGGCAACCGGTGGAGCCTGCAGGAGCTGCCGGCGTGGTCCGCGGCTGCTCGCGGCGTCGACCCCGACGCCTGACGCGACTCCTCGGCGAGCCGGCGCGCCCACCGGCCGGTCTGTCCCGTAGGCGGCGACGAGCGGAGTGACGGGGCGCGCGGTGTCGGCAGGGCGGCATACGGTCTGGGCATGCTCACGTCCGTGGCCGTCTCGGGCTACCGCTCCCTGCGCGACGTCGTCGTGCCGCTCCACGGCCTCGACGTGGTCACGGGCGCGAACGGCTCGGGCAAGTCGAGCCTCTATCGCTCGCTGCGCCTGCTCGCCGGGTGCGGTCGCGGTGACGTCGTCGGCACGCTCGCCCGCGAGGGCGGGCTGCAGTCCGCCCTCTGGGCGGGGCCGGCCAGTCTCGACGGGGCCCGCAAGCGGGGGTATGCCGCCCAGGGCCTCGTGCGCAAGGGGCCGATCGGCCTGCGGCTCGGTTTCGCCACGGAGGAGTTCGGTTACCTCGTGGACCTGGGCCTCCCGCAACAGACCTCCGGGGGCGAGGACTCGGCGTTCCTCCGGGACCCGGAGATCAAGCGCGAGGTGGTCTGGGCCGGGTCGGTGATGCGGCCCGGGGCCGTTCTCGTCCGGCGCAGATGGTCCGTCGTCGAGACCCGCGCCTCGGCGGCCGGGGACTGGGACGCCGGGTGGGACGACGACTGGGAGTCGGATCCTCCTGAAGGCAACGGCCGGCGCGCCGGTGGCCGGTCGAGGGGGTGGACCGAGCTGACCCGGTCGCTGCGGCCGTGGGAGTCGATGCTCACCGAGCTCGCCGACCCGGAGCGGGCGCCGGAGCTGCTCCGGGTCCGCCGGATGATCGCGGGCTGGCGCTTCTACGACTCGTTCCGCGCCGATCCCGCGGCGCCGGCCCGTCAGACGCAGATCGGCACCCGGACCCCGGTGCTCGCCGACGACGGTTCGGACCTGGCCGCGGCCCTCCAGACGATCCGCGAGAACGGCCAGCCCGGGCTCGACGCCGCCATCGCGGACGCGTTCGACGGGGCGGTCCTCGACGTGACGGTCACCGACGGGCGTTTCGACGTGGAGCTGCACCAGCCCGGCATGCTGCGGCCCCTGCGGGCGGCCGAGCTCTCCGAGGGGACGCTGCGCTACCTCTGCCTCGTGGCCGCGCTGCTCAGTGCCGACCGCCCACCGCTGCTCGTCCTCAACGAGCCCGAGACCTCGCTGCACCCCGAGCTGCTGCCCCCACTCGGCCGGCTCATCCGGTCCGCGGCCGAGACCTCGCAGGTGATGGTCGTCTCCCACTCGGACGCCCTGATCCGCGAGCTGGGCGTCGCGGACGACGACGGGGCCCCGGTGGGGCTGGGCTCACCCGCCCGGCGCCTCACGCTGGTCAAGGACCTCGGTGAGACGTTCGTGGAGGGGCAGGGCCTGCTCACGACGCCGCCCTGGAGCTGGGGCAGCCGCCGCTGAGCGGTGACCACTCGTCCAGCCGGCAGCCATTCTCCGGGGACCGGCCTCACGGGTCCTGTGACCGGTGGGGTTGACTGCTCACTCGACGGATGCGGCCCCGCTGGGAGGAGGCGAGCGAACGGGGCTGCTGAGCGGCATACGTGCTCCTTGCGTCCCGCATTGTGAGATTGGCGAGGGCCTCAGGTAAGTTGCGCTTCAGGACACCGCATGTGGCCGCCGTCACCCTCGACGACCACCTGTGCACCACCTGCCGCCGGGCTGATCCCCGACGGTGGCCCGAGCAAAAGCCGGCCGGCGGGCCGGTGGAGGAGCCCTAGTGAGCGACAACGACGTCGTCAAGCAGCCCGCCTCGGCGAGCGCGACGATCCAGAACGCCGACGGCGGCCCGGAGATGATCCAGCTGCTGACGCCCGAAGGGGAGCGACGCTCCCACCCCGACTACGACAAGTACGTCGCGGACCTGACCCCCGACGAGCTGCGCAGCTTCTATCGCGACCTCGTCCTCATCCGGCGCCTCGACGCCGAGGGCTACGCCCTCCAGCGGCAGGGCGAGCTCGGGCTGTGGCCGAGCCTGCTCGGCCAGGAGGCCGCCCAGGTCGGCTCCGGCCGCGCCCTGCGATCGCACGACATGTGCTTCCCGACCTACCGCGAGCACGGCGTCGGTTTCGTGCGGGGCATGGACCCGCAGAGCTCGCTGCAGCTGTTCCGCGGGGTGAGCCAGGGCGGCTGGGACCCCAAGGAGCACAACTTCCACCTCTACACGATCGTCATCGGCGCCCAGACGCTCCACGCGACGGGCTACGCCATGGGAGTCAAGATGGACGGCAACGTCGGGACGGGCGACCCCGACCGCGACACCGCCGTCATCTGCTACTTCGGTGACGGTGCCACCTCGCAGGGTGACGTCAACGAGGCCTTCGTCTACGCGGCGAGCTTCGACGCCCCGGTCGTCTTCTTCTGCCAGAACAACCAGTGGGCCATCTCGGAGCCGGTCTCGAAGCAGACCCGCATCCCGCTCTACCAGCGCGCCCGCGGCTTCGGCTTCCCGGGCGTGCGCGTCGACGGCAACGACATCCTGGCCACCTACGCCGTGACCAAGCACTGCCTCGACGAGGCCCGCAACGGCAACGGGCCGCTCCTCATCGAGGCGTACACCTACCGGATGGGCGCCCACACGACGGCCGACGACCCGACCAAGTACCGCGTCTCGGCGGAGGTCGAGCAGTGGAAGCTGCGCGACCCGATCCTGCGGCTCAAGACCTACCTCGCGCACGAGGGGATGGCCGACGAGGCGTTCTTCCAGAGCGTCGACGAGGAGGCCGACGGCTTCGCGCACGAGCTGCGCGAGGGCTGCATCACCATGGAGACCATGCCCGGCGAGACCATGTGGGACCACGTCTACGCGGAGGACCACCCGGTCATGGAGGCGGAGCGTGCCGCCTATCTCGAGTACCAGGCGAGCTTCGAGGGGGCGAACTGAGATGACGACGACGACCACGACCCAGAGCTCGTCCGCGACGCAGCACCTCGAGAAGGTCACGCTGGGGCGGAGCATCACCAACGGCCTGCGCAAGGCCATGGAGCGCGACCCCAAGGTCGTCCTCATCGGTGAGGACATCGGCAAGCTCGGCGGCGTCTTCCGGATCACCGAGCACCTGCAGAAGGACTTCGGCGAGGAGCGCGTCATCGACTCCCCGCTCGCCGAGTCCGGCATCGTCGGCACCGCCGTCGGCATGGCCCTGCGCGGCTACCGGCCGGTCTGCGAGATCCAGTTCGACGGCTTCGTCTACCCGGCGTTCGACCAGATCGTCTGCCAGGTCGCCAAGATGCACGCCCGCTCGCTGGGTGCCATCAAGATGCCGATGGTCATCCGGATCCCGTTCGGCGGCGGTATCGGCAGCCCGGAGCACCACTCGGAGAGCCCCGAGGCCTACTTCGCCCACACGGCCGGGCTGCGGGTCGTCTCGTGCTCGAACCCCGAGGACGCCTACTGGATGATCCAGCAGGCCATCGAGTGCGACGACCCGGTGCTCTTCTTCGAGCCGAAGCGTCGCTACCACGACCGCGCCGAGTACGACCCGACCGCGACCCAGGCCCCGCGCGGGCTGTTCGAGGCCAACGTGGTGCGCGAAGGCAGCGACGTGACGCTCGTCGGCTACGGCCCCGTCGTCAAGACGATGCTCGAGTCGGCCGCCGCTGCCGAGCAGGAGGGCACCTCGCTCGAGGTCATCGACCTGCGCTCGCTCTCCCCGCTGCCCATCGACACGATCACCGCGTCGGTCCGCAAGACCGGCCGGCTCGTCGTCGTCCACGAGGCCAGCAACTTCCTCGCCATGGGCGCGGAGATCGCTGCCCAGGTGACCGAGCAGTGCTTCTACCACCTCGAGGCGCCGGTGGTCCGGGTCGGCGGCGCGAACATCCCGTACCCGCCGAGCCGTATGGAGGAGGAGTTCCTCCCCGACCTCGACCGGATCCTCGACGGCGTCGACCGCGCCCTGGCGTACTGAGAACACAGCAAGGGGTTCCTGAAAATGGCGATTCGCACGTTCAACCTGCCCGACCCCGGTGAGGGGCTCGTCGAGGCGGAGATCGTCGAGTGGAGGATCAACGTCGGCGACACCGTCAAGGTCAACGACATGGTCCTCGAGGTCGAGACGGCCAAGTCGCTCGTCGAGCTGCCGATCCCCTGGGCCGGCACCGTGACCGAGGTGCTCGTCGAGGTCGGCCAGACCGTCGACGTCGGCACGCCGCTCATCCGGATCGACGACGGCAAGGGCGGCGACGAAGCCCCCGCCGCGCCGGCCGCCGAGGGGGCGGCCGCGGAGGAGAAGCAGGACGCGATCCTCGTCGGCTACGGCGCCAAGGCCGGCGCCACGACGCGCCGCGCCCGCAAGAAGGCCGAGGGTGCGCCGCCCAGCTCGGTCCCGGCGGAGGTGACCTCGCCGAGTGGCGGAGCACCGACGGAGACGGAGCAGGTCGCCGAGACGCCGGCCGTCCCTGAGCGGACCGTGCCGGAGCCCCGCGTCGAGTCACCGGCACCCCCGGTGCCCGCTCCGGCGGGGGAGCGGCCCAAGGCCAAGCCCCCGGTCCGCAAGCTGGCCAAGGACCTCGGCGTCGACCTGACCCAGGTTCGGCCGACCGGTGCGGACGGCATCATCACTCGAGACGACGTGCAGGCCCACGCGAGCGGCGGCTCGGCCGAGACCGTGACCGCCCCCGCCGGCGCGGGAGCGAACGGCGCAGCGGCAGCCGGCCCAGCGGCATACGCGCCTGCGTTCGGCGCCGGGGAGCGCGAGGTGCGCATCCCGATCAAGGGCGTCCGCAAGATGACCGCCCAGGCGATGGTCGGGTCGGCGTTCACCGCGCCGCACGTCACTGAGTGGATCACCGTCGACGTGACACGCACGATGGAGCTCGTCGAGCGGCTCAAGGCCGACCGCGAGTTCCGCGACGTCAAGGTGACGCCGCTGCTCGTGCTCGCGAAGGCGATGATCCTGGCCGTCAGGCGCAACCCGGGCGTCAACGCGACGTGGGACGAGCAGGCCCAGGAGATCGTCCAGAAGAACTACGTCAACCTCGGCATCGCCGCGGCCACCCCGCGTGGTCTCGTCGTGCCGAACATCAAGGACGCGCACGCGATGACGATGCGCGAGCTTGCCGACGCCATCGCCCAGCTGACCGCGACCGCCCGCGAGGGCAAGACGCAGCCGGCGGAGATGAGCCAGGGCACCATCACGATCACCAACGTCGGCGTCTTCGGCGTCGACAGCGGTACCCCGATCATCAACCCCGGCGAGTCGGCGATCCTCGCGTTCGGCACGATTCGCAAGCAGCCGTGGGTCGTCACGGGTGCCGACGGTGCGGACGAGATCGCGATCCGGCACGTGACGCAGCTCGCCCTGTCGTTCGACCACCGGCTCATCGACGGCGAGCTGGGGTCGCGCTTCCTGGCCGATGTGGCCGCCATCATGGAGGACCCGAGCAGGGCCCTCGTCTGGGGCTGAGGCCGCGCTCCCCTTTGCTTCCGCGGACGGACTGTTCGCGGTCGAACAGTTCGGCAGACCGACGAGTTCGACCACGACCGGTCCGTTCGCGCGTAGGAGCCGTCGCCCCGGTGGCCTACGAGATCCAGCCCGGGCTGGAATCGGTAGGGGCTGGGGCCGTCAGTGGACGGGCTCAGGCTCCGGGTCGGAGCGGCGGCCGTCGGCCTCGGCGCGGATCCGGTAGCGGTCCACCAGGTAGGCGGCCGTGAGGTCGTCTCCGAGGGCCTTGAGCGCATCGATGTCGACCGCCTCGTGGCGCTCGGCCACGGTGGGCTCGACCGTCGTCATGACGGTGCTGGCGTCGCGCTCGCTGACGGCGAGGGCCAGCTCGCGCTTGAGCTCCTGGTCCAGCGCACCACCCGGCTGCTTCGCCTTGGCGGCCACCTCGACGGCGAACACCTCCCGGTCCGCGGCCACGGCGAGGTCGTCGGTCGTCAGCATCTTCGCGGTCCGCCGGAGCAGCTCGACGCCGCGGGTGAGGTCACCGTCGCCCACCTGGGTCACGGCCCGGGTCAGCAGCGGCCGGTCGCCACGGACCGCCGTGTCGGCGAGCAGGTCGAGGCGCAGGCCGAGCAGGCGCTCGTGGGTGCGGGTCTTGCCGTCCTCACGCCCGAGCGGCACCATCAGCTCGTCGAGGTGCGGCGGGCGCTGGCCCATGGTGTCGAGCAGCTCCCGTCCGGCCTCGTCCGCCGAGTGGACCGTGTCGCGCAGCGGTATCTCCTTGATGAACAGAGTCGCGACGAGGGCGATGGCACAGGGCAGGAACCCCCACGCGAAGACCGAGTGGAGCGAGTCCGCCAGGCCGTGGTGGACGCCCAGGGCCACCTCGGGCGGCAGGCTCTTGAGCGCGGCGGGGTCGAGGACGGAGCCGGCACTGACCTGCTGGCCCGACTGCGCCATCTGGTGGCGTACCTCGGGGGACAGGTGCTTGGCGATGTTGATGGCGAGCCCGCTCGACATGATCGTGCCGAAGACGGCGGTGCCGACGGTCGACCCGACGTTGCGGAAGAACTGGGTCGAGGCGGTGGCGACGCCGAGGTCGCGGCGCTGGGACGCGTTCTGCACGACGAGCGTGTAGACCTGCAGGGCCATGCCGAGCCCGATGCCGAAGACGATCATCGCCCAGGTCAGCTCACCGGCCGTGGCGTTGTAGTCGAGCCGGGTCAGCAGCCAGAAGCCGAGGCCCATGATGACGATGCCGGCGACGGTCTGCAGCTTGTAGCGGCCGGTCCGGGTGATGACGAGACCGGCGACGATCGACAGGCCGATCATCGCGACCGACATCGGCATCAGGATGAGGCCGGAGTTCGTGGCCGAGACCCCGATGACGCCCTGGGCGTAGACCGGGATGTAGATCATCGCGCCGAACATCATGACCGCGACCATGAAGCTCGCGATGTTCGAGAAGGTGAAGATCGACCCGCGGAAGAGGCGCAGCGGCAGGACGGGCTCCTTGGCCCGTCGCTCGACCATGACGAAGGCGAGCAGCGTGACGAGGCCGACGGCATACATGCCGATCACCTCGGGCGAGCCCCAGTCCCACGTCGTCCCGCCGAGGGAGGTCGGCACGAGCAGGAAGATGAGCGAGACCGACAGCAGCGTGATCCCGGCGCGGTCGATGATGACCTCGCCCTCCTCGTGGTCGAGGTGGAGGAACTTCGCGATGCCGAAGAAGGCGACGACACCCACGGGGAGCGCCACGTAGAAGAGCCAGCGCCAGCCCCAGTGGTCGGTGATGAAGCCGCCAGCGAGGGGGCCGAGGATCGAGGACAGGCCGAAGACGCCGCCCATGAGGCCCTGGTACTTGCCGCGCTGGCGGGGCGGGATGATGTCGCCGATGATCGTCTGCGACAGCGGCATCAGGGTGCCCATGCCGGCGCCCTGGATCGCCCGGGCGGCGATGAGCCACCAGAAGCTCTGCGCCGCTCCCGCGAGGATCGAGCCGAGCATGAAGACGACGAGGCCGGCGAGGTAGAAGCTGCGGCGGCCGTAGATGTCGGACAGCTTGCCGACGATCGGGACGACGATCGCGCTGACGAGCATGGCGGCGGTTGCGAGCCACGAGTAGTGGTCCATGCCGCCGAGCTCGGCGACGATGCGGGGCATCGCCGGGCCGACGATGGTCTGGCTGATGGAGGCGACGAGCATGCCCAACATGAGGGCAATGAAGATCTGCCTCGCCCTGGGGTCGAGGCCCGTCTCTCGGGTGGACGGGCTGACCGCCGGGGCGGCGGTCGATGGAGTCGTGTCAGGCATGCGGATCAGGATAGGAGGATTAGTGCAGTCGCTGCAAATTTGCAGTTCATGCAGGAAAGCGCCTATCGTCGAACCATGAGCACGACCGACGCCGAGTGCGGCCTCCGGGAGCGCAAGAAGCGCGAGACGCTCTTGGCGATCCACCGGGCGGCCCTCGAGCTCGTCGAGGAACGCGGCTTCGACGCGGTCCGCACTGAGCAGATCGCCGAGCGGGCCGGTGTCAGTGCCCGCACGTTCTTCAACTACTACCCGTCGAAGGACAGCGCAGTCCTCGGCCGCCGCGCCGAGGACTTCGAGGAGATGCGCGACGCGATGCTCCACGCGCCGGCGGACGAGTCGCCCCTGGAGGTGATCCGCCGGCTCGTCAGCGACTACTTCTCGTCCTCGACGCTCGACGTCGAGCTGCGCGAGCAGCGGCGGCGGGTCCTCATCGGTGAGCCGACCCTGGCTCCGGCGCTCGTCCGCAACAACATCCTGCTCGAGAACGTCCTCACGGAGGCCCTCGAGCAGCGCCTCGGCGTCCAGCCGGGCGCGGCGCTCGGGCCCCGCGTCGTGGTCAACGCCGCGATCGGCGCGATCCGCGCCTGCATCGAGCACCGCCAGTCGGGCGGGGCCGGCACGATCGAGGAGCTCGCCGAGGACGCGATCCGGATGCTCGCGCGGGGGCTCGATCCCGCGCCCATCCGCTGATCCCAACAGGTGGTATGCCGCCCCGCCGGCTCGTGTGGCGACGTGACCCTCCGCTTCCATCGAGTGAGCACTCAGCCTCAGGAGCGCCACCGTGGGCGTGACGGGTGGGACGGCGCTCACTCGTCGGGTAGTGGCCTCTCAACAGGGTGGGGTGGCCGGACCTGCGGTCGGGCAGGATGTGCCCATGAGCGAGCAGCACGGGGTCGTGTTCCCGTTCGTCGACGGTCGTCGCAGCACGGCGGCCACGGGGCGGGCCGTCGTCGCCGACGCCCTGCGGGCCGCCGACCCGGTCGGTGCCGGATCGGCCGCGCGGGAGACGAACTGGCGGCAGGGCTACCTGAGCCACTTCCGGCGTCTCGTCGAGGCGGGCCTGCCCACGCCCGAGGCGGCCACCGGCATCGCCCGAGCCGGCCTGGCCGGGCTGCACGAGCGGATGCGGTTCGTCGTCGAGGGGGCGGACGCACCCGTCGCTGCCGCCTTCGAGCAGGCCGGCCCCGAGCTGGTCTCCGAGACCGTGGCCGGCTCCGGCACCCCCGAGCGGGAGCTGACCCTCCCCTACCGCGGCGAGCGACTCTCCGGGGATCGCCTCCGTCACCGGCTCGACGACTGGCTCACCCGCGGGGTCCTCGAGCCGTCGGCGCACGAGGCCGTCAGCAGGGTCATCGCGAACCCCGAGTGGCTCGACCTCTCCGACCGGACCGTCGTCGTCCTCGGCGCCGCCGCCGAGATGGGCCCGCTCCGCTCCCTGCTGCGCTGGGGCGCGCACGTCGCCGCGGTCGACCTGCCACGGCCGGACCTGTGGGCGCGGCTGCTCGACGAGACCCGGGAGCTGGCCGGCACGCCGACCCTTCCCGTGACCAAGGGCGACGGCGACCTGTCCCACCGTGCCGGTGGCGACCTCGTTCACGACCTCGGCGCTGTGACCCGCTGGGTCTCCACGCTCGAGGGGCCGCTCGTCCTCGGCAACTATGTCTACGCGGACGGCGCCACGAACGTGCGGGTGTCGATGGCCGTGGACGCCCTGACGGACAAGCTGATTCGCGACCGCGGCGCGGGCGACGTCGCGCTCGCGTTCCTCGCGACGCCGACCGACGTCTTCGCCGTCCCGGCCGGCGCGGTGGAGCGGTCCACGCTCAACTACGCCCAGCGCCGCACCTCGAAGTGGCTCCGGGTCCCGCTGCGGACCTTGAGCGGCGGGCGGCTGCTGAAGCGCAACTACGTGCCGGGCAGCGATCCGGGCATCAACGACTCGGTGGTGCTCCAGCAGGGGCCGAACTACCTGCTCGCGAAACGGCTGCAGCGGTGGCGCGCCACGGCATACCGGGCGGACGGCGGGCTCGTCTCGCTCAAGGTCGCGCCACCCACGCGGACCCGGTCCGTGGTGAAGAACCGGGCCCTCGCGGCCGCCTACGCGGGCGCCCACCGCTTCGGCGTCGAGGTCTTCGAGCCCGGCACCGCGAACACGCTCATGGCCGCGCTCCTCGTCCACGACGTGAGGACCGGCAACCCCGGGCAGCCACATCCGTGGGAGGACGAGGCATATGGCGCGACGCACGGCGGCCTGTGGACGTGCGCCTATGAACCGCGCAGCGCGCTCGGACTTGCGGCCCTGCTCGGCCTCGGCGCCGCCCGCTGACTCAGCCTCGGCATCTCCCGGCGGCCGCATCCCTGGTGTGACGCGCGGGGCAGAGCGGTGACTCGACTGGTGCGGTCCACACGTCGAGTGAGCGGCCGGTCACACCCGTCACATCGGGGTAGGTCAGGGCCGACGAGAGGAGCGCGCACATGGGGATGCTCGACGACAGGGTCGCCTTCATCACCGGCGGCGCGAGCGGCATCGGCGCCGGCACGGCCCGGCGCTTCGCCCAGGAGGGGGCGGCCGTCGTGCTCGCCGACATCCAGCCCGACGACGGCGAGCAGGTCCGCGACGAGATCCGGGACGCGGGCGGCACCGCCGACTACGTCCACTGCGACGTCACCGAGGCCGAGTCGGTCCGACAGGCGATCGACGGGGCGGCCAACCGGTTCGGCCACCTCGACATCGTCTGCGCCAACGCCGGGATCAACGGCGTCTGGGCACCGGTCACGCAGTTGCAGCCCGACGAGTGGCGGCGCACCATCGACATCAACCTCACGGGCACCTACCTCACGGTCCACTTCGCCGTGCCCCACCTGCGGCGCGCCGGCGGCGGGAGCATCATCATCACGAGCAGCGTCAACGGGACCCGCAGCTTCGGGACGGCGGGGGCTGCGGCATACAGCTCCTCGAAGGCAGGGCAGGTGGCCTTCATGAAGATGATGGCGCTCGAGCTCGGCCGGGACGGCATCCGCTGCAACGCGATCTGCCCGGGCACCATCGAGACGGACATTGGCGAGCGCACCGAGCAGCACGACACGGAGCGGATCGGCATCGAGGTCGAACTGCCCCAGGGCAGCCCCGCCATCCACGGCGGCTTCGGGAAGCCCGCCGACGTGGCCGACGCGTGCCTCTTCCTCGCCTCCGACCTCGGGCGGCACGTCTCGGGAGTCGCCGTCTTCGTCGATGGTGGGGCCTCCCTGCTGCGTTGACCTGACGTGACGGTGTCATTGACGGCGACACGGGCCGGGACGACCGCGCACGCCGGCGGGCGACGTGCCAAGGTGGAGGCCGTCCACCCCGCTCACGGAGAGGCGACCCGCGATGACGCGCGCTCTCGTGCCCCCGGTCGTCACGGAGGGCCCGACCCTGACCGAGCTGCGGCTCGAGGTGCGCGCATTCCTCGACGAGCAGATCGCCGACGGCCGGTTCGTCCCGCACGTCGACACGTGGCTGACCCGATGGGACCGCGAGTTCACGCGTGAGCTCGGCCGCCGCGAGTGGTTGGGGATGACCATTCCCACCGAGTACGGCGGGCACGGCCGCACCTTCCTCGAGCGGTTCGTCGTCACGGAGGAGCTGCTCGTGGTGGGCGCGCCCGTGGCGGCGCAGTGGGTCGCCGACCGGCAGATCGGCCCGTCGCTGCTCCGCTACGGCAGCGAGGAGCAGAAGCACGCCTTCCTCCCGCGCATCGCGGCCGGCGATGTCGTGTTCGGCATCGGGATGAGCGAGCCGGACGCGGGCTCGGACCTCGCCGGCGTCCGCACCCGCGCGGAGCGGGTCGATGGGGGCTGGCGCCTCACCGGGACCAAGGTGTGGACCTCCGGCGCGCACGAGGCGGACGCGTTCTTCGCGCTCGCCCGCACCGCGCCGGTGGACCCGGCCGACCGGCACGCGGGGCTGAGCCAGTTCATCGTCGACCTGCGCGCACCGGGTGTCGGGATCCGCCCGATCATCTCCATGGGCGGTGACCACCACTTCAACGAGGTGCACCTTGACGGCGTCCTCGTCCCCGACGAGCGGGTCCTCGGCCAGGTGGGCGAGGGCTGGACCCAGGTGACCTCCGAGCTCGGGTTCGAGCGCAGCGGTCCGGAGCGCTTCCTCTCGACCTTCCAGCTGCTCGCGGAGGCCGCCTCGGCCATGGACGAGGGGCGGCTGCCGCAGGACCCCGGCCTGGGTCGGCACGTCGCCCGGGTCGCCGCGCTGCACCAGATGTCCTTCGCGGTCGCCGCGGCCCTCGAGGCACACCAGGAGGCCGACACCGCGGCGGCCGTCGTCAAGGTGCTCGGCACGACAGGCGAGGGTGACATCGCGGACTATGTCGACACGCTGACGGCGACGGGCTGGGTCGAGGACGAGGAGCTCTACCGGCTCCTGCACGCCGCCATCCTCCAGCGGCCGGGCTTCACGCTGCGCGGTGGGACGAACGAGATCCTGCGCGGGGTCATCGCTCGCCGGCTGGGGCTGCGATGAGCCCGCGCCTTGACCCTCGTCTGGCCCGGTCGACCTCGCCGGACCCCGACCTGGTCGCCGTGCTCACCGACGTGTTCGACGACTACCGGCGGAGGCGGCCCGCCCCGCGTGAGGTCGCAGACTTCGATCCCGTGCTGTGGCAGCGGCTCGATCAGCTGGGCCTGACCCGGCTCACCGTCCCCGAGGAGACCGGCGGCAGCGGTGCCACCTGGTTCGAGGGCGCGGCCCTCCTCGGGGTCGCGGCCGGCGCCGGTGCACCGGTGCCGCTCGTCGAGCACGGGTTCCTCGCCGCCTGGCTCCTCCAGGCCGCCGGCCTGCCGAACGACGGCGCGCTGCGGACCGCCTGCCGCCCAGACCCGGGAGGTGTCGCCCTCAACGTCACCTACGGCCGGGATGCCGCCTGCCTCGTGGCGCTGTTCGAGGACGGGGATGAGTGGCGGGTGGCGGATGTGCCCGCGGACCGGGTCAGCATCACCAAGGGCCGCAACCTCGCCGGTGAGCCGAGCGAGACGGTGGAGTTCGACCTGGCCGACCTGACCTCGGGCACGCTCGTCGACGAAGAGGTGGGCGAGCAGTTCCATCTTCGCGGCGCCCTGGCCCGCTGCGCTCAGGTGTGTGGGGCGTTCGAGCGGATCGTCGAGGTCGTCGTGACCCACGTGCAGGAGCGCGAGCAGTTCGGCCGGCCCATCGGCCGGTTTCAGGCGGTCCAGCATCTCGTCGCCGACATCGCCGCCGAGGCCGCGGTGGCCCGGGCCGCGACGGACACCGCGGTTGCGCGCCCGGCGGATTCGGACTGGACCGATCCGGGCCTGCTCTTCGCAGTCGGCGTCGCCAAGTCCTGCGTCGGGCACGCCGCCTCGGTCGTCGTTCGAGGCGCCCACCAGGCGCTCGGCGCGATCGGCACCACCCTCGAGCACGAGCTGCACGTGCTGGCCAAGCCCGCCTTGGCCCGGCGCAGCGAGTTCGGCTCGATCCACGAGTGGGACGAGACCCTGACCCGGCTGGCCGCCTCGGCCGGCCATGACCGGCTCTGGTCCCTGGTCACGACCGGCCGCGCCACGCCCCAGCACTGAGACAGACCCGAGAAGGAGAACCCGTGAGCGAGATCGGCTATGCCGTCGAGGACCACGTCGCCGTCATCACCCTCGAGGCCCCCGAGCGCCGCAATGCCCTCTCCGTGCCGATGGCGGGCGAGCTGACAGAGGCGGCCCTCACCGCCGAGGCGGACCCGAGCGTCGGCGCGGTCGTCGTGACCGGAGGCCCTCACTTCTGCGCCGGCGCCGCGCGCAACGTCCTCGCCGAGGCCGGGGTCGACCCGACGGAGGACGGCAACTACCGCAACCTCGGCGCGGTCTACGAGGCGTTCACCAGACTGGGCGGGATCGGCCTGCCGACCATCGCCGCCGTGCGGGGCGCGGCCGTGGGGGCCGGGCTCAACCTCGCCCTGGCCACCGACCTGCGCATCGTCTCCCGGACGGCCCGGCTCCTGCCCGGCTTCGCCCAGATCGGCATCCATCCCGGCGGCGGCCACTTCACCCTGCTGGCCCGCGTGGCCGGGCGGGAGGCCGCTGCCGCGATGGGCCTGTTCGGGGAGGAGGTGGACGGCGCGCGCGCCGTCGAGCTGGGGCTGGCATGGGCGGCATACGACGACGCGGACGTCGAGGGCGAGGCGTTCGCGCTGGCCCGCCGCGTCGCTCGGGACCCTGCCCTGGCCCGCCGCCACGTCGCGTCGTTCCGCCACCAGACGGCTCCCGGCGGCCTGCCCTGGGCCGCCGCCGTCGAGCTCGAGCGCGCGCCGCAGATGTGGTCCCTGCGCCGCAAGCATGGAGCACCGTCAGGAGGCTGAACGAGCGGGCCGCCCTGCCGGTCTCACGGGCCGGCAGGGAAACCGCAGACGCGACGCGTCTGAGACATTGCCGCCCCGAGCGCGCAGCGGGTGCAAGGATGGGCCGGTTGTCGTCCCGAGGAGTTGTGCCCGTGCTGTCCCACTACCGACCGCTGTTCAGGGTCCCCGGGGCACGGGTCTTCATAACCGGAGGCATGGTCGCGCGCTCGGCCGGAGCGATGTTCGGCGTCGCGACCGTCGCGATGATCGCCGCACGACGCGGCTCCTACGAGCTCGCCGGCGCGGTCATGGCGGTCGGGATGACCGCGCTCGCGCTCTTCGCGCCCTTCCTCGGTCGCCTCGTGGACCGGTTCGGGCAGCGCCGGATCGCCATCCCCTTCTTCATCTGGTCCGGCTTCTGGGCGGTCATGACGATCCTCGTCTCGCTCAAGGGCTGGCCGAGCTGGATGTTCTTCATCACCTACCCCCTCTGCGGCGCGATCCCGAACCTCGGCACGATGGCCCGCGCGAGGTGGTCGCACATCTTCCACGACGATCCCAAGAGCCTGCACACCGCGATGTCCTTCGAGCAGGTGATGGAGGAGGTCACCTTCGTCATCGGCCCGGTCCTCGCCGTCTGGCTCGCGACCGCGCTCTTCCCGGAGGCCGGCTTCGTCTTCGCCACCGCCTGCTACGGCGTCGGGGTGCTCGTCTTCATCTCGGCCCGCTCGACCGAGCCGCCCGTCGTCCCGCACCACGAGCGCCCGCGTGGGTTCGCCTTCAACCAGCCCGGCATCGTCCCGCTCGCCTTCATCATGACGATGACCGGGGTCATCTTCGGCGCCAACGAGGTCGTTACGATCGCCGTCGCGGACGCGGCCGGCCACAAGAACGCCGCCGGCCCGATCCTCGCCCTCTATGCGCTCGGCTCGGCCCTGTCGGGCGTGATCTTCGGCGCCCGGTCGCACGGTCGCAACCTGCTCAAGCTGCTCATCGTGGGCACCCTCGGGATGTTCCTCCTCGAGTCGCCGGTGCTGCTCGCCGGGCCGCTGCCGGTCCTCGCTCCCGTCATGTTCGTCGCGGGCCTCGCCACCGCCCCGACCCTCATCACCACGATGAACCTGATCGAGCGGCTCGTGCCCAAGGCGCAGATCAACGAGGGCATGACGATCGTGCTCACCGGGCTCATCGTCGGCATCGCCCTCGGCTCGGCCGTCTCGGGTGCCGTCGTCGACCGCGTCGGTGCCCACGAGGGCTACCTCGTCGCGATCCTCGCGGGCGTCCTCGCCTTCCTCATGGCGCTCGCGACGCGCGCCTTCCTCAGCCGGCGCGCGCTGCACGACCTGCGCTGAGCCGGCTGAGCGGCACACCCCACGCGCCGTATGCCGTTCAGTCAGCGTGCCGACCTGCCAAGGTCCCCACGGGGCTGGGTATCCTGCCTGCAGGAGCCGTCCTGGGTTCGAAACGACGGGCCAGCGGGGCGGACAACGGCAGGAGGAACCATGCCGGACGAGAACGGTCAACGGGATGTGGGGCAGCTCTTCGCGGCCCTGTCGACGCTGATCTACGGTGGCGCGGAGCCGGAGCGGATCTACCAGTCCGTCGTCGACGCCGCCGTACAGCTGGTCGACGGCTGCGAGCACGCCTCCATGATGCTGCGGCGGGGGAAGAGCTACGAGTCGGCGGCCTCGACCGACGCACTGGCGCACCGGATCGACCAGATCGAGGTCGAGGTCGGCGAGGGGCCGTGCCTGGACGCCATCGAGGAGGACGCCTACCAGCACGACGCCGACCTGACGAAGGGCACCACGGCGTGGCCCACCTTCCGAGAGCGGATCCTCGCCGAGACCCCGGTGCGATCCGCTATCGGCTACCGGCTCCTCGTCGACGGCGCCAAAGTGGGGGCACTCAACATCTTCTCGGAGCGGCCGGGCGGGTTGACGACGCAGTCGGCCGACCAAGGTGCCGTGCTCGCGGCCTTCGCCTCGGTCGCGCTGATGACCCTCTCCGCCCGCGACGACGCGCACAGCCTGCGGAAGGGCCTCGAGAGCAACCGTGAGATCGGCAAGGCCATCGGCCTGCTCATGGCCGCACACAAGGTGTCCGCGGACGAGGCCTTCGAGATCCTGCGCAGGACCTCCCAGGAGCTCAACGTCAAGCTCGCCTCCGTAGCGGCGGAGATCATCGACGGGCAGGAGCTGCAGTTCGGCGCCTGACCAGCGGTGCCGCGGTCAGGGGGTGATGACGAGCGCGTCGAGCACCCGCCGAGCAACCTCGCCGTCGCCGTGGACGGTGTAGCGGATCTCGTCGGTGCTTCGGCGACCCGCGGCCCGGCGGGTGAGGGCCTCCGTGGTCAGCTTGATGCCGGTGATCCGGGGCAGCTCGTCCGTGGCGGTCGGCTCGGCGCCCGTGAAGAGCGGCGCCCCGAACGGCCGGCCGTCCTCTCCCTCGATCACCCGCGCACCCTCCCGGCCGATGAGTGGCCCCGTGACGTCGACGACGACGGCGTGCCCGACGGGCACCCGGGCGTCCCGGGCGATGATGCGGGGCAGGGCGTGGAAGATCGCGTCCACGAAGACGGCGGCACCGGGGGAGTCGAGGTTGCCGGGCCGGCCCAGGGCCGCCCGGATGTCCTGCTCGTGGACCCAGGTGTCGAGGACCCGGCGCCGCAGCTGCGCGCCGAAGGTCGTCTCCGGGCCGAAGATCCCGCCGATGACCTCGTCGAGGGGGGTCGCCGCAGCGCGCAGGGCCGCCATCCGGATCGGCAGGTGGTCGGCGAGCTCGTGGACCACGAGCTTGCCCGGGATGCCGCGGCGGGCCTCGACGTCGTGCTCGATCCGCCGGGCGAACTCGCTGCGGATGTGGGCGTAGTCCGGCACCTCCACCCGAGGCGTCGGGATCCCCGCGAACGACTTCTCCGCCCCGACGACGTGTGCGATCTGGTCCTTGACCGTCCAGCCCGGGCACTCGGTCTGGATCTCGAAGTCGCTCTCCCGACACGACAGCCCGAGGTCGATGATCGCCTGGCAGTTCTGCTCGAAAGCAGCGAGCAGGCCATCACGGTCCTCGGGTGGGGACGGGTGCATCGGCATGCCGACAGAGTACTTACCCTTGACACATGTCGTCCCCGACCCCTGTCCGGGCTGGCGGCACGCGCCGATGGGTGCTCGTGCCGCTCGTCGTGCTCGTCGGACTGCTCGCATCCGCCCTCGCCGCGGCCTTCACCGGGGCTGCCGCGCCGCTCGAGGCGGGGCTCAACTCTGCGGGCGACGCGGTCCGATGGGCCCTCCCGCTCCTCCGGGTCGTGCACGACCTCATGGCGTCGCTGACCGTCGGCGCCCTGCTGTTCGGCGGCATGCTCGTGCCGGGGAAGACCCGGCGCACGACGGAGGGCCTGGACGAGCCGCGGCGGGCGGCGGCCTATCGCATCGCCACGGTGAGTGGCTTCGCGTGGGGGCTGCTCGCTGTGACGATCGTCGTGCTCCAGTTCGCCGACCTTGCCGGTATGCCGCTCACCGCGCCCGGCTTCGGCGCGAGCTTCACGGCCACCGTGTGGTCGATCGAGCCGCTCCGGATCGGCCTCATCAGCGCCGGGTGTGCCGTCGTCGCCGCCACCGGCGCCTCGTTGGCCCGCTCCCGGTGGACGGGCGTATGGCTGCTCGCGATCGCCCTCTTCGGCGTCCTGGTCCTGGGGCTCGCCGGCCACGCCGGGGGCTCGGCCGACCATGAGACGGCGGTCAACTCGATGGCCGTCCACCTCGTCACCGCGGCCGTCTGGGTCGGGGGCCTGCTCACGCTCATCCTGATGCGGCGGCGGGTCGGCCGCTCCCTCGGCACCGTCGTGCGGCGCTACTCGATGCTGGCGCTCTGGTGCTTCGCCGCCCTCGGGATCTCCGGGGTCATGGCCGCCACGACCCGGCTGGCCTCGGTCGCCGACCTCGTCACGACCCACTACGGCATCCTCCTCTCGATCAAGATCACGGCCTTCGTCCTGCTGGGGCTCGCCGGCTGGTGGCACCGGGAGTCGACGATCAACCGCATCGACGGTGCCGCGACTGCGGGGGAGCCGGTGGCACGGCCGTTCCTGCGCCTCGCCGTGAGCGAGGTGCTCCTCATGGGCGTCACGTTCGGCGTCGCCACCGCCCTGGCCCGGAGCGCTCCGCCCGTCCCGGAGATCGTGCCGAACCCGAGCGTCGCGCTCGCCCTGACAGGATTCCCGGCGCCCCCTGCCCCGACCGCGCTGTCGTGGCTGACGACGTGGAGGTTCGAGTACCTCTTCCTCGCGACGGGACTGCTCGCGATCGGCCTCTACGTCGCCGGCGTGATCCGGCTGAATCGTCGGGGGGTGAGGTGGCCCGTCGGCCGGACCGTCAACTGGCTCGTCGGCTGGCTCATCTTCATCTGGGCGACCAACGGATTCCTCGGCGTGTACGGTCGCGTCGCCTTCTCCTGGCACATGACGCTGCACATGATCGAGGCCATGGTGATCCCGATCTTCCTCGTGCTCGGGGCCCCGATCACCTTGGCGCTGCGGGCGCTCAAGCCGCGCAAGGACGGCACCGTCGGGCCGCGCGAGCTGATCCTCGCCGTCATCCACTCCCGCTACGTCCGCGTCGTCGGCAACCCGATCTTCGCCGGGGCCTTCTTCTTCATGAGCCTCGTCGTCTTCTACTGGACGAACCTGTTCTACCTGGCGCTCACGACGCACACCGGGCACATCCTGATGACGGTGCACTTCGTCCTTGCCGGCTACTTCTTCGCCTGGGTGCTCATCGGGGTCGACCCCGGCCCCAAGAAGTGGGGACCGGCGCTGCGCCTCGTCGTCCTGTTCGCGACGATCTCGTTCCATGCCTTCTTCGGTGTCGCCCTCGTCGGCGGCGAGTCCATCCTCGCGCCGGACTTCTTCAACGTGATCAAGCTGTCGTGGATCACCGACCCGCTCGCCGACCAGCGGCTCGGCGGGTCCATCGTCTGGGCCATCGGCGAGCTGCCCTCGCTCGCCCTCGCGTTGATCGTCGCCGTGCAGTGGGCACGGTCCGACCGGGCCGAGACGAAGCGGCGCGACCGGCAGGCCGACCGCGACGGCGACGCCGAGCTCGCCGCCTACAACGCCCGCCTCGCCGCGCTGGCGAAGCGCGACGAGCGCCACCCGACCGCCTGACGGCTCGGGGCTACTACGAATAGTAGTATGATCGTCGACGAGGAGGTCGAGTCGAGATGCCGCGAGCCACGCCGAAGTGCCCCATCCGGGTGGGCGAGCCGTGCTCGCTGTGCTTCCCTGGGGCGAGCGGGCCTCAGGACTGCGGACTCGTCTATCTGGTCCAGTCCGACCCGGAGTGGCGCGAGCAGCTCGCCGACAAGCGTCGCGAGGTTCAGGCCGCCCGCGCTTCCTGAGCGTGGACGGTCGACGCGCCGAGGTCGGCGACGTGTGAGGCTTGGCCCATGAAGGTTGCAGTCATCCAGCTCGCCTACGGCGATGGTGAGTCCGTCGCGGAGCGGACCGCTCGGGTCACGGCACTCGTGCGGCAGCAGGAGGGGCACGACCTCGTCGTCCTCCCGGAGCTCTGGGCGGCCGGTGGGTTCGACTACCGGAACTGGCCCGAGCGGGCCGAGCCCGTCGACGGGCCGATCGCGCAGGCGCTCGCCTGGGCCGCTCGCGACGCCGGCGTCACGCTCCATGGTGGGTCGATCGTCGAGTCCGGCGCCCCCGAGGCCACTGACGGGCACGGCTGCTGGAACACCTCCCTCGTCTTCTCGGCGGACGGTGAGCTCGTCGCGACCTACCGCAAGATCCACCGCTTCGGCTTCGGACAGGGGGAGCCGAAGCTCATGGATCCAGGCGCCGACATCGTGACCGTCGACGTCCCCGTCGCCGGCCGCGAGCCCGTCCGTGTCGGGCTGTCCACCTGCTACGACCTCCGCTTCCCGGAGCTCTACCGCGCGCTGCTCGACCGGGGCTCGGAGGTCTTCGTCATCCCAGCTGCGTGGCCGAAGCCCCGGATCGCGCACTGGTCACTGCTCGGCCGCGCTCGCGCCATCGAGGACCAGTGCGTCGTGGTCCAGTGCAACACGGCCGGCAGCCACGCCGGCCACGAGATGGGCGGCCAGTCGCAGGTCGTCGACGCCTCCGGTGCCGTCCTGGCCGAGGCCGGGCCCGACGAGGAGGTCCTCAGCGTGGAGGTCGACATCCCGACGGTTCACCAGGTCCGCACTGCGTTCCCGGTCCTCGCCGACCGGAGGCTCTGATGGCGACCCAGAATGCCGTGCCCAGCGCCCGCGCCCGTGCTCGCGTCCGCGCACCGGAGCTTGTCGGCCGCGGGTGGCTCAACACGGGCGGCCGCCCCATCACCCTGTCCGACCTCCGGGGCCGCATCACCGTCCTGGACTTCTGGACCTTCTGCTGCGTCAACTGCCTCCACGTCCTCGACGAGCTCCGCCCGGTGGAGCAGGAGTTCGACGGAGCCCTCACGATCATCGGGGTCCACTCACCGAAGTTCGAGCACGAGGCCGACCCCGTCGCGCTCGCCGCCGCCGTCGAGCGGTATGCCGTCCACCACCCGGTGCTCGACGACCCTGAGCTCACGACGTGGCGGGCCTACACGGCGCGCGCGTGGCCGACGCTGGTCGTCATCGACCCCGAGGGCTTCATCGTCGCCTCGATGTCCGGCGAGGGGCATGGGCCCGGCCTCGCGGCGCTGGTGCGTGAGCTCATCGCGGAGCATACGGCGAAGGGCACGCTCCAGCCCGGCGACGACCCCTACGTCCCGCCGGCGCCGGCCGACACGACGCTCCGGTTCCCGGGCAAGGCAGTTGCCCTCCCGGACGGTTCCTTCCTCGTCTCCGACACTGCAAATCACGAGGTGGTCCATCTCGAGGCTGACCTCGAGACCGAGCGCGCACGATGGGGCGGCCCGGGTGTCCTCAACGAGCCGCAGGGCCTCCTGCTCGCTCCTCCTGCGCTCCGCGAGCGCCTCGACGTCGACGTCGTCGTCGCCGACTCGGTGAAGCATCAGCTCAAGGGAATCCGGTTCTCTGACGGCACCATTCATACTCTGGCCGGCACGGGCCGACAGCTGCGGGAGCGGAGCGGCGGCGGTCCGGCGCTGGCCCAGCCGCTCTCGACCCCGTGGGACCTCGCCTGGTTCGGAGACCGCGTCGTCGTCGCCATGGCCGGCACGCACCAGTTGTGGGCCTGGACGCCGGGCGAGACCCTGGAGGACGGCGTCGTCGAGGTGGTGGCCGGCACGTCGAACGAGGGGCTCGTCGACGGGCCGTCGCGGCAGGCCTGGTTCGCCCAGCCCTCCGGGCTCGCCACGACGCAGGCCGGCGACCGGCTGTGGATCGCCGACTCGGAGACGTCTGCCCTACGGTCCCTGCGCCGCAATGAGACTGGCGACCTCGTCGTCGAATCCCATGTCGGGACAGGGCTGTTCGACTTCGGCCACCGCGACGGTCCGGCGGACCAGGCCCTGCTCCAGCATCCCCTCGGTGTCACGGAGCTGCCCGACGGATCCGTGGCGATCAGCGACACCTACAACGGCGCGATCCGCCGCTACGACCCGCCGACCGGGCAGGTCACGACCCTGGCCCAGGGCCTTGCCGAGCCGAGCGATGCCGTCGTCGAGACGGATCCGGAGACCGGCCAGACCCGGCTGGTCGTCGTCGAGTCTGCCGCGCACCGCCTGGTCCGGGTGCCGCTGCCCGAGGATGCGCAGCAGGTCGACGGGCCGGCGCACCGCACCCAGCGACCACCGACGACCCTGCCGCCGGGGACCGTCGAGCTCGAGGTCAGCTTCGTGCCGCCGCCCGGACAGAAGCTCGACGACCGCTGGGGCGACCCGACGATGCTCGACGTGTCCGCTTCTCCGCCCGAGCTGCTCGCCGCGGGAGCCGGGCGCGCGCGAGGGTTGCGGCGCACGCTCGAGGTGGTGAGCGGCATACCGAGCGGGACACTCCACGTGTCGGTGCAGGCTGCCGCCTGCGACGGCGACCCCGAGACCGGCGAGGTGCCCGAGCACGCCGCCTGCCATCTCTTCCAGCAGGACTGGGGCATCCCGGTCACCGTCGACCCCGAGGGCGACTCGCGGCTGAGCCTTGATCTGCGGGGCGTGTGAGCAGACCCCGGCGTGGGTAGGGGACGGCCGAGGCGCGCGGCCCCGCGTGCCCCGGACAAGGAGACGAACATGGGTATCGGTCTCGGAATCATCCTGCTCGTACTGGGCTCGATCTTCTACTTCACGAACCTCGACACGAGCCTGCTCAACACGAACCTCAACACCGTCGGCATCATCCTCATGGCGGCCGGTGCGCTCGCCATCATCCTCGCCCTCATCATCAACGCGCAGCGGACCCACACGGAGCACACGACCGTCGTGGAGCGCCGCGGCGGTCCCGATGTCGTGGAGCGGGAGCGTCAGGTCATCGACCGTGACGACGAGGTCTGACCTGACCTGACAAAGAACTTCGGGGCCACGGCGGCCCGGGTGCCAGCACGGGGTGCCCGGGCCGCCGTCTGCGTGCTCGCCCCTCCTGCGGCTAGAACGCCGCTTCGGGCACGTCCATGAGGGAGTTGTCCGTCGCCTCGACGATGGCCCGCTCGGCCGCGAGCCGGGGCAGGACGTTTCTCGCGTAGAAGGAGGCGGCAGCGACCTTGCCCGTGTAGAAGTCCGCGTCCTTGCCGGCCGCCCCGGCGTCGAGCGCCCGCTGGGCCACCTCGGCCTGTCGGAGCAGGAGCCAGCCGACGAGGAGGTCGCCGGCCGCGAGCAGGAACCGCGTGCTGTTCTGGCCCACCATGTAGAGGTTCGAGACGTCGCCGCCCATCCGGGGGTCGGACTTCATGAGGTCGCCGACCATGTGGCCGAGCATGCCCTGGACGTCCTCGAGCGCCTTGCCGAGCAGCTCACGCTCCCGGTCGAGCGAGCCGCCGAGGTCCTTCGCGAACTCCTGGATCTGCCCCGCGACGTGCTGCAGGGACTGGCCCTTGTCCCGGACGATCTTGCGGAAGAAGAAGTCCATGCCCTGGATCGCCGTCGTGCCCTCGTAGAGGGTGTCGATCTTCGCGTCCCGGACATACTGCTCGATCGGGTAGTCCTGCAGGAAGCCGGAGCCGCCGAGGGTCTGGAGCGACTCGGTGCCGAGCAGCACCCAGGCCCGCTCCGAACCGAGGCCCTTGACGATGGGCAGGAGCAGATCACTGACCCGGCTCGCAAGCTCCGCGTCAGATCCCTTCTCCAGGGGGGCGGCGGGATTGCCGCCCTGTGCCTGGGCGACGACGTCCTGCTGTGCAGCGGTGTAGACGACGAGTGCCCGGAGTCCCTCGGCGTAGGCCTTCTGGAGCATCAGCGACCGGCGCACGTCCGGGTGGTGCGTGATCGTGACGCGCGGCGCCGTCTTGTCCGTCTGCTGCGTCAGGTCCGCGCCCTGCACGCGCTGCTTCGCGTACTCGAGGGCGTTGAGGTAACCGGTCGACAGCGTCGCAATTGCCTTGGTGCCCACGAACATTCGCGCGTTCTCGATGACCTTGAACATTTGCGCGATGCCGTCATGGACATCCCCGAGGAGCGTGCCGACGGCCGGCTCGTGCTCGCCGAAGGTCACCTCGCACGTGGTGCTGACCTTGAGCCCCATCTTGTGCTCGACGTTCGTGACGTAGACGCCGTTGCGGTCACGCAGCTCGCCGGTCTCGAGGTCGACGTGGAACTTCGGGACGATGAAGAGCGAGAGGCCCTTCGTGCCGGGCGCCGCCCCCTCGGGGCGGGCGAGCACGAAGTGGACGATGTTGTCGACCATGTCGGACTCGGCTGACGTGATGAAGCGCTTGACGCCCTCGAGGTGCCAGGTGCCGTCCGGCTGCTGCGTCGCCTTGGTGCGGCCGGCGCCGACGTCGGAGCCGGCGTCCGGCTCGGTGAGAACCATCGTCGTGTGCCAGCCCTGCTCGACGATGTGCCGGGCGAGCTTCCGCTGGTCCTCGGTGCCGAGGTGGTAGAGCAGGTTCGCGAAGGAGTAGCTGGCGGAGTACATGTGCACGGCGGGGTTCGCGCCGCAGACCATCTCCGCGACGGACCAGCGCAGCGACGGCGGGACGACCATGCCGCCGAGCTCGGCCGGCGCGTCGAGGTTGCCCCAGCCGGCGTCGACGTAGGCGCGGAACGACTGCTTGAACGAGTCGGGGATCGTGACGGAGTGGGTCGTGGGGTCGTAGACGGGCGGGTTGCGGTCGGAGTCGAGCAGGCTCTCGGCGAGCTCGTTCTCGGCGAGGCGCGAGACCTCGTGGAGGATGTCCTTGGCGGCGTCGACGTCGACGTCCGCGTAGATGCCGTGCCCCAGCACGTCCTGCCGGCCGAACACCTCGAACAGGTTGAACTCGAGGTCGCGCACGTTGCTCTTGTAGTGGCCCACCGCTGCTCCAACTCCTTTGTTACCGACGAGTCAACTTTCATCATGCTACCCGGTAGTAACAATCGCAACCGGAACGGCCCGTATGCCGGTGGGTCGGCCCAGCGGCATACCTCGCCTCTCGGTGCTGGCAGGGACAGCGAAGGGCCCGGTCCGTGCGGACCGGGCCCCTTCGTGGCCGGGGTCAGCTGGACGGCGGGGCCTCGTAGGCCCACAGCCGCTTCGCGACGGCGTCGCTGACCACTCCGGTGCTCCCCAGGACGACGATGCGGGCTGGCTTGAGGCGGGTCAGCTCGTCGAGCGTGGCCTGGGGCACCGTGGTCGCGCGAGTCAGCAGGATGGGGCCGCCGCGGAAGCCGCCGGCCGCGCCGCCGGCTAGGGCGTCGGGGAAGTCGTCCCCGGTCGCCACGAAGGCGATCGGGACGCGGGTGCCGAAGGTCGTGGCGGACACCTTGGCGGCTGTGGTGTAGCGGTCCGACCCGGCGGCCCGTGAGACGTTGGCGGAGTAGGCCCGGAGCGACTGCTCCACCGAGGCCGGGACGACGCCGGTGCTGCCGAGGACGACGATGCTGCGGGGCTTGAGCCTCGCCAGCTCCGTGGCCGTGGCGGGCGGGATGGACCCTCCCTTGACGAGCAGCACCGGTCCGTCCTTCATGCCACCGGCGGGGCCTCCGGCGAGGGCATCCGGGAAGTTCGTGCCGGTCGCGACGTAGGCCACGGGTGCCCCGGCAGCGAAGGTGGACCGCGATACCGCGGAGGCAGTGTCGTAGCGGTCCGGGCCGGCCTGGCGCTGCACCGTGCCGGCGTAGGACCGGAGCGTCGACTCCAGCGACGCGGAGATCACCCCGGTCGAGCCGAGGACCACGATCTTGCGCGGCTTGAGCCGCCGCAGCTCGGTCGCCGTCGCATCGGGGAGGCTCGTCTTGCGGGTGAGCAGGATCGGGCCGCCCAGCGACCCGGCCGCGGCGGCCCCGGCGAGGGCGTCGGGGAAATCGGCGCCCGTGGCGACGTAGGCGACGGGAGCGCCGGCGCCATAGGTCTGCGCGGAGACCGCCGCGGCCGTCTCGTAGCGGTCGGCGCCCGCCAACCGGGCGACGGCCGGGGCGTAGGTGGCAGCCTGCTGGCGGATGGTCGGCAGCTTGGCGTAGAGGTACTTGCCCGGGCACTCCGTGTAGTTGTCCTTGGCGTCCCGGTGCCCGGAGATGTTGTCGTAGGTCTTGCCGTTGATCGTGGTCCTGCCCTGGACGTCGAAGTGGTGGATCGACGCCTTCCAGGCGATGAGCCGGGCCAGCGCGGTGACGGTCGCGCTGCTTGGCTGGGCGGTCTCGTAGTTGCCGATCACAGACGCGGCGAAGACGTCCGAGTTGAGCCCGTAGGTGTGCGCACCGACGACAGCCTTGTCGACCCCGCCCCAGCGCCCCTCCCAGATCCGGCCGAACCGGTCGACGAGGAAGTTGTAGCCGATGTCGCGCCAGCCGTTGCCCTTGACGTGGTACGTGTAGATGCCGCGGATGATGCCGGGCACCTGGTCGGCGGTGTAGTCGTTGGCGTTGACGGTGTGGTGCACGAAGGCGGCCCGGACCCGGCCATAGGCGGGGTAGGACTGGTCGCGGATC
>NZ_JBQCCV010000314.1:0-17886 GCF_051961875.1 Intrasporangium sp.
AGCCGGAACAAACCCTGCCGCCGAGCCCGTTCCGTGCTCGGACCCCGGATCTCGGCCTGGTTCCTAGGACCGCCGGCCCAGGCCCCGGGAAAGCATGTCTATAGTTGTCCATAGACACATTTCCAGCACACCAAGCCCAAGGAGGGCGTCGTCATGCGGATCGCGGTGGTCGGTAGCTACGGCGTCGGGATGACCATGCGCCTGCCCCGGGTGCCCACGGCAGGCGAGACGCTGCCCGGCGGGGAGTTCTCGAGCGGCCACGGCGGCAAGGGCTCGAACCAGGCCGTCGCGGCGGCACGGCTCGGCGCCGAGGTCGCCTTCCTCACGGCGGTCGGCGACGACTCGATGGGGACCGACGCGCGCGAGCTGTGGCGAGCCGAGGGCATCGACGCCTCCGCCGTCGTCACCATCCCGCAGACCTCGACCATGGTCGGGATGATCCTCGTCGAGCCCTCCGGGGAGAACCGGATCGTCATCGCGCCGGGCGCCCTCGACCACCTGACCGCGGAGCACGTCGACACGTTCCGGCCCCACCTGGCCGCGGCCGACCTCGTCGTCGTCTCCCTCGAGATCCCCCTCGTGACCGCCGTCGCCGCCCTCCGCTGCGCCCACGAGACCGGCACCCCGACGCTCCTCAACCCCGCTCCCGCCCAACCGGTCCCGGACCACGTGTGGCCACTCGTGGACGTGGTGACGCCGAACCGGTCCGAGGCGGCCATCCTCCTCGGCCACGCCCCGGACAGTGACGAGCCGGCCGAGGCCCTCGCCACCGAGCTGCACGCCAAGGGCGTCGGCAGCGTCGTCGTCACCCTCGGCAGCGACGGAGCCCTGCTGCTCGACGACACCGGGACCCGCCGGCTCCCGGCGGTGGCACCCCGCGCCGTCGTCGACACGACCGGGGCCGGCGACGCCTTCACCGCCGGCCTCGCCGTCGAGCTCGCCCGCGGTGAGTCCCTCGACGCCGCAGCCAAGTTCGCGGCACGCGTCGGCGCCCACACCGTCTCCATCGCCGAGGTCATCCCGGCCCTGCCCCACCGCCGGGACCTCGACCCCGACCCCGCACCCGCCGCGCCCTGACACGACGGCCGGCCCAGCCCATACGCCTTAGGGAAAGGAACCCCCATGACCGACTTCGCCTCGCTCACCGGCCGTGAGCTCGCGCCATACATCCAGCACACCCTCATTGCGGTGGGCACCACGAGCGAGCAGGTGATCGCTCACGCGAAGGAGGCCATCGAGTACGGCTTCGACGCCGCGATGGTGGCCGGGTCGTGGGTGCCGCTCACCGTCGACGTCCTGCGCGGCACAGGGATCAAGGTCGCCTCCGCACTCGACTTCCCGACCGTCGGCGTGATGACGAGTGCCGGGAAGGCCGCCGAGGCGGCCGAGCTCGTCCGGCTCGGCGCCCAGGAGATCGACATGGGGGTGCAGGTCGGCTGGCTCAAGAGCGGCGACTACGACGGGTTCCGCGAGGACATCGCCGGCGTCGTCCGCGCGGCCGGGGTGCCGATCAAGGTCATGCTCGAGCTGCCCCTCCTCAGCGAGGACGAGAAGACCGCCGCCATCGAGCTCGCCTGCGAGGCCGGCGCGACCTACCTCAAGAACGCCTCGTCCGGACAGATCGAGGTGGCGAACCCCGAGAGCATCCGCTACCTCGTCGAGCGCGCGCCGGAGGGCGTCCTCGTCAAGGCGTCCGGCGGCATCAAGAGCCGCGACCAGATCGTCGCCCTGCTCTCAGCGGGCGCCGCTAAGGTCGGCACGAGTGCCGGCGTCCAGGTCGTCACCGACAGCACGAACGAGTCGACCGAGAGCTACTGACCGCAATGACGAATGGCCGTATGCCGCTGAGCGAGCTGGGCACGGACGGTCCTGCCACGCTCCACTCCCGCGTCTCCGGGTGGATCCGCTCCCAGATCGCGAGCGGCGCCTGGCCGGCCCACTTCCGGCTCAAGCCCGAGCCCGAGCTCGCCGTCGAGCTCGGGGTCAGCCGCGGCACCCTGCGGCGCGCCCTGTCGACGCTCATCGAGGAGGGTGCCCTCGTCCAGATCCGCGGCAAGGGCACCTTCGTCACCTCCACGATCGTCGAGCCGGCCATCGCCCAGAAGCTGACGAGCCTGGCCGAGGACTTCGCGAGCCAGGGCGTGGCCCTCACCACGCGGGTGCTCCGTGCCCGCGTCACCGTGCCGCCGCCGGCGGTCGTCGCGCTGCTCGAGCTGCCCGCGCGGGCCAAGATCTTCGAGCTCATCCGGCTGCGCAGCACCGAGGAGGGGCCGGTCGCGTTCCTCGCGAACTACGTCCGGACCGACCTCGCCCGCGGCATCGAGCGGGTCGACTTCGAGTCCGAGACGCTCTTCGGCACCCTCGCCGGCCGCTTCGGGCTGCACATCACCTCCGGTCGGCGCACCTTCACGGCGACCGCTGCCGACGAGGTGCAGGCCGGTCACCTCGACGTGCCCGTCGGCTCGCCGCTGCAGTACGTCGAGCAGGTCACCTACCTGGCCGGTGGCGAGCCGATCGAGTACTCCGACGTGTGGATCCGGTCCGACCGGCTTCGCGTCACCAGCATGCTGTCCCGTCGCTGACCCCGACCCCCGGGTGGCACCAGCTGGTCGCACCCTGACCGCGCCACCCCACGCCCCCTTGTCCCATCGCACTCCTCGTCACCCGGAGCCCCTCATGACCGTCCCCTTCATCCTCGACACCGACACCGCCCAGGACGACTGCGTCGCACTCATCGCCGGGCTGCTCGACCCCGAGGCCGACCTGCGCGCGATCACGATGGTCGCCGGCAACGTCGGCTTCGACAAGCAGGTCCGCAACGCCCACATGACCCTCAACGCCTGTGGCCGGCTGGGCACGGTGCCGATCCACCTCGGCTGCCGCCAGCCGATGGTCGTCCCGTGGGTCTCCGCCGAGAACGTCCACGGCGACGGCTCGGGTGGGCTCGACATGGACTTCACGGGGACCGGGACGCAGGACGAGCATGCCGTCGACGCCCTCATCCGGCTGACCGCCGAGGCGCCCGGCGAGCTGTCCATCGTCGCGATCGGGCCGCTGACGAACATCGCCATGGCCGCGGTCAAGGACCCGGCCTTCGTCGGCAACGTCAAGCGGCTCGTCATCATGGGCGGCTCGAACAACGGTCGCGGCAACATCACCGCCGCCGCCGAGTTCAACTTCTACGTCGACCCGCACGCGGCCAAGGTCGTCTTCGAGGCAGGCTTCGCCGACATCGTCGTCGTCCCGTGGGCACCGCTGACCCTGCAGGACGCGGTGTTCAGCCGGGAGCAGCTGGCCGGGATCGAGCAGCTCGGCACGCCCCTGTCGCGCTTCTTCCTCACGGTCTGTGGACCGACCCTCGCCTTCGACGAGAGCGTCGGGATCCCCGGCACGACGCACCCCGACTCCCTGTCCGTCGGCGTGCTGCTCCACCCCGAGCTCGCCGTCACGTCCGCGCCGTACCACGTCGCCGTCGAGACGGACTCCGAGCTGACCCGGGGCTACTCGGCCATGTCGTGGGGCGTCCACGGTCTGGAGCCGAACGCTACGGTGGTCGAGCACGCAGACGGCCCGGCGTTCCACAAGTGGATCAGCGGGTTCCTCGCGACGCGGACCGAGCCGAACCGGCCCTTCGAGGGCTGGGACGACTGAGCACCCGGGAGGCAGGAGGCGGGTCATGGGCTGGTGGAGCGAGACCGTCCTGCCACGGGTCATGGCCCGCACCACAGAGAACCGGGTCGTCGACCGCGAGCGTCGCCAGGTCTGCGCCGGGCTGACGGGGCGGCTTGTCGAGGTCGGCTTCGGCTCGGGTTCGAACCTGTCCTTCCTGCCTCCGGAGGTGACCGGCGTCTGGGCGGTCGAGCCGTCCGACACCGCCTGGCGCCTCTCCGACGGGGCGCGGTCGCGGGCAGGCATCCCCGTCGTCCGGGCCGGCCTCACCGGGGAGCACCTCGACCTCGCCGACGGCTCCATGGACTCGGCCCTGTCGACCCTGACGCTCTGCACCATCCCCGACCTGCCCCGCGCCCTCGCCGAGCTGCGCCGCGTCCTCAAGCCGAGCGGGGCTCTGCACTACCTCGAGCACGGCGTCGCCCCGGATGCCGGGACGGTCCGCTGGCAGCGCCGCATCGAGCCGTTCCAGAAGCGGTTCGTCGGCGGCTGCCACCTGACCCGCGACATCCCCATCCTGCTGCGCGAGGCGGGCTTCACCCTGGAGGCCACGTCAGCGGCATACCTCCCGCTGGCGAGCGTGAGCCGCCCCTGGTCCTACGTCTACCGCGGACGCGCAGTACGTTGAGCCACGTGACCGCCGCGAACACCGACCTCGTCGCGGCCGTCCGGGCGGCGCTCGAGGAGCGCGCGGACCCGGCGCGGGCGGCCGCGCAGCAGCGGTACATGAAGTCGGCCATGCCGTATCGCGGCCTCACCAGCCCGGAGCTCAAGCGGGCCCTCTCACCCGTGCTGAGGACGTTCGTGATGGGGTCACGCGAGGAGTGGCTGGCGACGATCGAGGCGCTCTGGTCGCGGGCAACCCACCGAGAGGAGTGGTATGCCGCTCTCTCGCTCGCGCGACACCGTCGCTATCACGGGTGGCTCGGTGACGAGGCAATGGCGTTGTGGGAGAAGCTGGTTCGCGAGGGCGCGTGGTGGGACGTCGTGGACGACATCGCAACGCACCTGGTCCGCGACACGCTGCTCGCCGCGCCCCACGTGGAGGCCGACCGGATGCGGCATTGGGCCAGCAGCGACTCGCTGTGGGTCCGGCGAGCCGCCATCCTCAGCCAGGTCGGAGCGCAGGACCGGCTCGACGAGGACTTGCTCGCCGACATCATCGCGCCGAACGTGACGGACCAGGAGTTCTTCATCCGCAAGGCGATCGGCTGGGCGCTGCGAGACCACGCCCGGGTCGCGCCGGGCTGGGTGCAGCGGTTCGTGGACCGCCATCCCGACCTCTCGCAGCTGTCGCGTCGGGAGGCGCTCAAGCACGTGGGGACGCCCGCGTGAGGACGGACCACCGGCGCGAGATCCTGCGGCTGGCGGTGCCGGCGTTCCTCGCGCTCATCGCCGAACCGCTCTTCCTCCTCGCCGACAGCGCCATCATCGGCCACCTCGGGACGGCGCAGCTCGCCGGGCTGGGCGTGGCGAGCGCCGCACTGCTCACCGCCTCCGGGATCTTCGTCTTCCTCGCCTACGGGACGACGAGCGTCGTGGCGCGCCATGTCGGGGCCGGGGACACGCGGTCGGCCGTGTCGGCCGGCATCGACGGGTTCTGGCTCGCGATCGGCCTCGGGGCCGTGACGGCGGGCGCCGTCGCGGTCTGGGCGGAGCCGATCTGTGCCCTCTTCGGGGCGGCTCCTGATGTGCTTGCCCAGGCGACGACGTACCTCCGGGTGTCTGCTCCCGGGCTGCCGGGGATGCTGGTCGTCCTCGCCGTGACCGGGGTGCTGCGGGGCCTGCAGGACACGACCACGCCGCTCGTCGTGTCCGTGTTCGGCTTCGGCGCCAACATCGCCCTCAACCTCGGCCTCGTCTATGGCCTCGGCTGGGGGATCGCCGGGTCCGCGTGGGGCACCGTCATCGCCCAGACCGCGATGGCGGCGGCCCTGATGGTCGTCCTCGTCCGGAAGGCCCGGGCGCTCGGCTCCCGGCTGCGGCCGCACCCGGGCCGGGTCCTCGCTGCGGCGCGCACCGGCGTACCGCTTCTCGTGCGGACCCTCGCACTGCGCACCACGCTGCTGCTGACGACGTGGGTGGCCGCCTCGATGGGCGATGTGACCCTGGCGGCGCACCAGGTCGCGATGACGATCTGGTCGTTCCTCGCCTTCGGGCTCGACGCCCTCGCCATCGCGGCCCAGGCCATCACCGGTCGCGCCCTCGGGGCCGGTGACCGGGCGGCCGTCCGGGATGCGATGGGCACGATGGTGCGCTGGGGCGTCTGGGGTGGGCTGGGACTTGGCCTACTCCTCGCCGCTGCGCATGGCGTCATACCGGCGCTCTTCACCTCGCAGACTGCGGTGCAGACGGCGTTGGGGGCGGCGCTGGTCGTCGTCGGGCTCGGTCAGGCGGTGTCCGGGTACGTCTTCGTGCTCGACGGCGTGCTCATCGGGGCCGGGGACGGGAAGTGGCTCGCGTGGGGCTACGTCGTGGCGCTCGTCGCCTACCTGCCGATCGTGCTCTGGGTCCGTGCCGCGGGGTCGACCGGTTCGGCGGTCCACGACGTCGTCGTCCTGTGGGTCGCCTTCACCGCCCTGATGGCGATCCGGGCCGTCGTCCTCGGCTGGCGGGCCCGGCAGGACGGCTGGATGCGGTTGGGCGCCTGAGCCAAGCCGTGAGGACCCGACCGAGCGCCAGCGAGGGAGGCCCGGAGCGGCGATCCGGGTATGAGGACCGGACCGCGTGCCCGATCATCCCGAACCGTGGTGGGATGGGAGGGAGGCGCACCGAGAGGAGCCGGCGTGACGACATACGACCTGGTCACGATGGGGCGAGTCGGGGTGGACCTGTATCCGCACCAGCACGATGTGCCGCTCGAGGTGGTGACGACCTTCGAGCGTTTCCTGGGCGGCAGCGCGGCGAACGTCTCTGTCGCCGCGGCCCGACACGGCCTGCGGGTGGCCCTCATCAGCCGGGTCGGCCATGACGCGTTCGGGCGGTTCGTCCGCTCGGAGCTGCTCCGGCTCGACGTCGACACGGAGTACGTCACGCCTGTCGACGACCCGACCCCGACGCCGCTGACCTTCTCCGAGATCTACCGGCCGGACCACTTCCCGCTGGTCTTCTACCGGTATCCGACGGCACCGGACCTCATGATCGAGCCGGAGTCGGTCCCGCTCGACGTGGTCCGCGACGCGCGGGCGTTCTGGGCGACGGGGACGGGCCTCAGCCAGGAGCCGAGCCGGTCGGCCCACCATGCGGCCTGGGACGCCCGAGGTCGGCGTCCCTGGACAATCCTCGACCTCGACTACCGCCCGTCCTTCTGGCCCTCCCCCGAGGCTGCTGCGGAGCAGCTCGGGCAGGCGCTGCCCAAGGTGACCGCCGTCGTGGGGACGGTCGAGGAGTGCACGCTCGTCACCGGCCATACCGACCCGACCGACGCCGCCGAGGCCCTGATGGGCCACGGGCTGGAGCTTGTCGTCGTCAAGAAGGGGGAGCAGGGCGTGCTCGCGAGCTCAGCGGAAGGGCTGCTCGAGCTGCCAGGGTTCCCGACCGAGGTCGTCAACGGGCTCGGCTCGAGCGACGCGTTCGGCGGTGCGCTCGTGCATGGCCTGCTGAGCGGCTGGGACCTGCGCCGCGTACTCACCTTCGCCGGGATCGCCCGATCCATCGTCGCGTCCCGGCTCGAGGCCTCGACCGCGATGCCGACGAGCCCCGAGGTCGACCACCTGCTCGACGACGAGGGTCTACAGGACGAGTTCTCCTGAGGGGCTGGGCCGCCTCCACGTGCAGTCACGCGGTCGCTATCCCGCTGCCCCGCTCAGAGGGGCAAGGGGCCCGCTGCCCCGCTCAGAGGGGCAAGGGGCCCGCTGACCCGCTCAGAGGGGCAAGGGGCCCGCTGCCCCGCTCAGAGGTGCAGGGGATCAGGGCGCGGAACAGGGAGCCCACCCTGAGAGGGAGGGGCAGGTGTTGCCCGCACAAAAGAAGAACCCGCTCCTGCTGACCACGTCGCCGAACTCGGCCAGCAGGAGCGGGTGCCCTTGGACTCGATGACCCGACAGGGGGAGGTTGGTCACCGAGCCGTTCAGGAGCAACTCACATGTATGACTATGAGGGGCGAAGCTTAAAGAACCCTGAACCAGCCCTCCCAGTTCCCTGCCGGTGCCTGACCGGCCTTCCGAAACGGCGAAGGGCCCGGTTCCCCGTGGAACCGAGCCCTTCGCTCGAGTGTCTCGCGCCGTCGCTCAGGCGGGCACGACCTCGAACTTGACCGTGGCGGCAACCTCCGGGTGCAGGCGGACCGTCGCCTGGTAGGAGCCGACCGTCTTGATCGCGTGCTTGACCTCGATCTTGCGCTTGTCGAGCGCCGGACCACCAGCGGCCTTGACGGCCTCGGCGATGTCACCGCTCGAGACGGCGCCGAAGAGGCGGCCCGAGTCGCCGGCCTTGGCCGGGACCTGGACGGACTGCGCCTCGAGGCGGCCCTTGATGTCCTTGGCCGTGTCGAGGTCACGGATCGCGCGGGTCTCGCGACCCTTGGTCAGGGCGTCGACCTGCTTCTGGCCACCCTTGGTCCACGGCGTCGCGAGACCGCGCGGCAGCAGGTAGTTGCGGCCGTAGCCGTCCTTGACCTCGACGACGTCACCAGCGCCACCGAGACCGGTGACCTCCTGGGTCAGAATCAACTTCATCGCAGCTTCTCCTTGCTTCTTCTCGAGCGGACTCAGCGAGCCGAGCTCGAGTAGGGCAGCAGAGCCATCTCACGGGCGTTCTTGACGGCCGTGGCGATGAGGCGCTGCTCCTGGACGGACACGCCGGTCACCCGACGAGCGCGGATCTTGCCGCGGTCGGAGATGAACTTGCGCAGCAGCGCGGTGTCCTTGTAGTCGATGTTCTCGACCTTCGCCGCCTTGAGCGGGTTGGCCTTCTTCTTGGGCTTGCGAATGGCGGGCTTGGCCATCGTGGTGCTCTCCTTTGGTTGAGAGCCCGGGGTTCGTGCCCCGGGATGGGTTGTTACTTGTCTCTATGCCGCTCAGCGAGCGAGCGGCGAACGCTGCCTTGATCTCCGGCCGAGTAGCGACCGAACAGAGCTGCCGAACTAGAAGGGCGGCTCGTCGTAGCTCGGGGCGTTGCTGCCCCAGCCGCCCTGCTGACCGCCAGCCTGCTGGCCACCGGGCTGTCCAGCAGGCTGCCCGGAGCTCGGACCGCCGGGCTGACCCCAGCCGCCCTGCTGCGGGCTCCCACCGGACTGGCTCCAGCCGCCGCCGGCCTGGCCCTGGCTCTGGCCACCGGTGGCCCACGGGTCGTCGCCGCCCTGCTGGCCACTCCAGCCGCCACCCTGCTGGCCGCCGCTGAAACCGCCGCCGCCACCGCGCTGCGTCTTGTTGACCTTGGCGGTCGCGCTGCGCAGGGACGGGCCGATCTCGTCGACGTCCATCTCGATGACGGTCCGCTTCTCGCCCTCCTTGGTCTCGTAGGAACGAGACTTCAGGCGGCCGGAGGCGATGACCCGCATGCCGCGCTGGAGCGACTCGGCGACGTTCTCCGCCGCGTCACGCCAGATCGAGCAGCGCATGAAGAGCGTCTCGCCGTCCTTCCACTCGTTGCTGTTCCGGTCGAACGTGCGCGGAGTGGAGGCGACGGTGAAGTTCGCCACCGCGGCACCCGACGGCGTGAACCGCAGCTCGGGGTCGGCGGTGAGGTTGCCGATGATGGTGATGACGGTGTCGCCTGCCATGGGATCAGTCCTTCGTCAGTGGGTGAGCTTGAGGAGATCGCTGATGGTGGATCAGGCGCCGGGGCGCAGCAGCTTGGTGCGCATGATCGACTCGCTGAGGTTCAGCTGTCGGTCAAGCTCCTGGGCCGTGGCCGGCTCAGCCGTGAAGTTGACGACGGCGTAGATGCCCTCGGACTTCTTCTTGATGTCGTAGGCCAGGCGGCGGCGGCCCCAGATGTCGACGTTGTCGACGGTGCCGCCATCCTTCTTGACCACCTGAAGGAACTTGTCCACCGTCGTGCCGACGGTGCGCTCCTCGGTCTCGGGGTCGAGGATGACCATGAGTTCGTACTGACGCATGCTTCTAACCCACCTCCTCTGGTCTCGGCGGTCGCGGGTCTTTCCCGTGACAGGAGGGTTGCAACACGTCCCGCCGTGCCCGGGTCCACCCTTGCAGATCGGGCCGACACAGGGTCTGGCTCATCCACAAGGAGCGGGAGGTACACGGCGAACCCGGCAAGACTACCGGGCGGGGCGGCATACTCCGAAATCGAAGGACGACGGCAGCCGGCCCCCGGGCGCTGAACGGCGGGACGCGGAAGGTCAGGCGAAGCGCACGAGGACTGCGTCGTCGGCCCCCGCCATCGGACCGGCCAGGTCGTCCCACTCGGCGTTCGGCTCGGCCGGTGGCGTCAACCGTTCGCGCACGCGAAGCCACACCGACACGACGAGCCACAAGACCGCGACGGCCCGGAGCATCGAGAAGCCGGCGTACCACGAGCTGGGAAGGCCACGGTCCGGGACCGTGGTGGCGGCGATAACGAGCCAGACGGCGACGAAGTTGACCGCCTCACCGGTGGCCCAGATGAGGTGGTCACGCCAGGGCACGGCGGCGAGCGCGACGAGTGGCACGAGCCAGAGCGAGCTCTGCACGGTGAACGACTTGCCGGTCACGAGGACGAGCCCGACCATGACGAGCGAGATCTCGGCGACGGTGGGCCGGCGCGCCGAGGACAGGGCCAGCACCGCGCCGAGGAGGACGGCGAGCACCCAGCCGACGACGGCGAGCGCGGTGACCAGGCCGGTGGGCAGCGGGTGCCCGGCGAACTGCGGCAGGAGCCACGGTGAGCCGTACCCGGGTCCGGCCGTCGCCCAGTCTGCGTAGGACGACGCCGCGGCCTCGGGATTGAGCAGCCACGTCGCGGCGAGGACGGCGAGGAAGACCAGCACCGCGTACCCTGCGGTCCGCCCGTAAGCCCGGAGCCGTCCGGACCGGAGGGCGAGCAACCCGATCGCGATGAGGATGAGCACGGGGTAGGACCTCGCCGCCATGGCCAGCCCGAGGAGCACCCCGGCCGCGGTCGTGTGCCGTTTGCCCCACACCCACATCCCGGCGGTCGCGAGCGCCACTCCCACCGCGTCCGCCGAGACGAACGCGACGAGGGCGACGACCGGCGACAGGGCGATGTGGGCCGCGAGCCACGGGCGCCGCACGGATCCGGCCACCAGCCAGATCATCGCGATGACGAGAACGGTCGTGATGACGGCCCACAGGCCGAAGTACCACGCGACCTGCGAGCTCTGGCTGCCGCCAGGCACGAGGCTGCCGACGAGCATGAGGAAGAAGCCCGTCAGGGGCGGCTGCCCCGTCACAGGCGCGCCGGCACCGCCCTGCAGGTATGCCGTTATCCCCCGTCCCAGCCCCGAGTCGCGGTAGGCGTTCGGCAGGTCCGCGTAACAGGCGTGCCAGAACTGCCCGGTCCCGTTCCAGCCCGTGCGCAGGCATGGTGCCCGGAAGAGGATCCCGAAGCCGAGCGGCAGCGCCGCGAGCGCCGTGAGGATCGCGGCGGTCCCCTGCCAGCGACGACGCGGGCGAGCGGCATACGCGCCCATCGGGCCGCCGATGCCCTCGGAGGCCGCGCGCGCGACGGGATCGGACGCCAAGGACGCCTACTTGGTAGTGGTGGTGGACGGCTGCGGCCCCCCGCCTGGGCCTGGCGGGAAGAGCGTGACTCGTGGCCTGGTCGACGATGGTGGCTCCGTCACGGACGGCTGCGGGGGCGCCTCGCTCGTCGTGGTCGGCGGCGCGGTGGTCGTCGGCGGGGCCTCGGTCGTGGTCGGCGCCTCCGTCGTCGTGGGCGCCTCCGTGGTCGTCGGCGCCTCCGTGGTGGTCGGGGCCTCGGTCGTGGTCGGCGCCACGCGGCTGTCACCGACACCGACCCGAGCCGGGAACGGCAGGACCTCGACGCCCTCGAGGGTCGGACGCATGTAGTCGAGCCAGATGTTGGCCGGCACCGAGTAGCCGTACTGGTCGGCGCCCTCGGACGCGCTCAGGCTGAGGTTGCTCTTGCCCTCGTCGGCCGGGTTCGGCTTGTAGATGAGGACGGACGTGGCCAGTTGGGGAACGAAGCCCGAGAACCACTTGGACTTGTTCTCCTCGGACGTTCCGGTCTTGCCGGCAACGGGTCGGTCGCCGAGGCCTCCGCGCGAGGCGGGAAGACCGATCCGGGTGGCGGTGCCGCCGGGCTTGACGGTGTAGGTCATCGCGTCGGTGACGTCGGCCGTGACGTCCTTGTCGAAGGCACGCTTCGTCTGCGGCTTCGCCTCGTAGCTGAAGTCCGAGGTGGTCGCGGTGACCTTCTTGACGATGTAGGGCTGGCTCCGGATGCCCTGGGACGCAATGGTCGAGTAGGCCGAGGCCATGTCGATCACGTGCGGCGAGGACGTACCGAGGACGTTCGTGAGGTCGGTCTTGAGGCCGGAGGTGTCGGCGGGAATGCCGGCGTCGATGGCGGCCTGCTTCGTCTTGGCCGGGCCGATCTTCTCGTTGAGCGCGACGAAGGCCGTGTTGATCGAGCGGCCGACCATCCGGCGCATGTCGACCTGCCCATAGGACCGGTTGTCGTAGTTGTTGATGGGGTGCCCGACGCCCGGGAAGTCCTGCGGCGTGTCGCCGTCGAACCGGGTCTTCGTCGAGATCCCATCGCGGACCGCGGCGAGGACCGCGAACGGCTTGAAGTTGGACCCTCCCTGCAGCTCGGCCTGGGTGGCTGAGTTCCACTGGGACTTGGCGTAGTCCGCCCCGCCGTACAGGGCGACGACGGCGCCGTCACCCGGCCGGACCGAGACGAGGCCGCCGTGCACCTTGGCCGGCAGGTTGTTGTTCATCGCCTGGACCGCGGCGTCCTGGGCCTTCTTCTCGATGGTGGTGGTGACGCGTAGGCCGCCCTGGTCGATGTCCTTGTCGGAGAGGCCGATCGCCCTGAGCTCCTTGCGGACCTCGGAGGTGATGTAGCCGGTCGGGCCGGAGGTCTGGGCGGCGGCCTTGCGGGGCAGGATCTTCGGCAGCTTGGTCCACTTCGCCCGCTCCTGCGGGCTGAGCCAGCCCTGGTCCACCATGCCGTCGAGGACCCACGCGTAGCGGTTCTGGAGGTTCTGCAGGGCCTTGGCGCCGTTCGCCGGGTCGTAGTACTCCGGCGCGTTCATGATCGACGCGAGGACCGCGCCCTCACCGACGGACAGCTTGGAGACGTCCTTGCCGAAGTAGGTCCGGGCCGCGCTCTGGATGCCCGAGGCGCCACGCCCGTAGTAGATCGTGTTGAGGTAGTTCTCCAGGATCTGGTCCTTCGACATCTGGCTGTCGATCTTGACCGAGATGAGGATCTCCTTGGCCTTGCGGGAGATCGTCCGGTCCTGGGTGAGGAAGTAGTTCTTGACGTACTGCTGGGTGATCGTCGAGCCGCCGACCTGCGCCTCGCCCGTGACACTCGTCTTGACCGCGCGGAGGATGCCGGGAATCGAGATGCCGTTGTTGCTGTAGAAGCTGCGGTCCTCGGCCGCGAGGTGCGCCTCCTGGACGTCCTTGGGCACCTTGGTGATCGGCACGGACTCGCGGTTGCCCTCGCTGACGGAGAAGCGGGCCATCTCGGTCTTGCCGTCCGCGTAGTAGACGATCGACGTCTGCGCGTTCGCGAGGTCGTTCGGCTGCGGGATCGCCGTCTGGTTGTAGGCCCACACGACGCCGACGGCACCGATGACGAGCAGGGCGAGGAACGAGAGCGAACCCCACTTGAGGGTGGGGACGAGCCAACGCCGCCAGCCGGTACGCTTCGCTTTGCCATTGCGACGCTTGGCGGCGGCCAGCTGTGCGGCGCGCACCTCTTGCCTGCTTCGTGTCACTGGATCACTTTCCGCTCGTGGATCGACCCGGTGAGGGACGCCGGGCCGCGTATCAGTATGACCGCCCGGCCCGCGTGCGCCGAAACTCACGAGCAACGCCACGCTGAGCGGCATACCGATGAGGCCGTATGCCGCCCACCTAGCCGGCCCGATGCAACCTTTCCGCGGGGCTCGGTGGTCGGGTTGGATGTGACGACATCGACCGGGGCCGCGGTGCTGCTGCCCGAAGCGCTGAGGGGAGCCGGCGTGGCACAGCACGAGGAGTTCGACGCATTCGTCGCCGCGCGGTCGACGGCGCTGCTGCGGACCGCGGTCCTGCTGACCCGCGACGTCGGGCTGGCAGAGGATCTGGTGCAGACGGCACTGGCGAAGACGTGGTTCGCGTGGCGGCGGATCGAGGTGACGCCCGAGGCGTACACGCGCCGGGTCCTCGTCAACACCTACGCGAGCGGGTGGCGTCGGAAGTGGAACGGCGAGCAGCCCAGTGAGGAGCTGCCCGAGCCGGGCGGTGGCCGGGCTGGTCACGAGAGCGCCCGCGTGGATGACCGCAGGGACCTGTGGGCTGCGCTGGGGCGGCTGCCGAAGCGGCAGCGCGCGATCGTCGTGCTGCGGTACTACGAGGACCTGTCCGAGCAGGAGACGGCCGACGCCATGGGCTGCTCCGTCGGCACGGTCAAGAGCCAGGCGAGTCGCGCCCTGGCGAAGCTGCGAGTGGACCCGGCGCTGATGGAGGCGCAGTCATGAACATGACCGACCTGAAGCAGGACCTGGACAGCCTGGTCCGCGACGTGAGCGCCGACGACCGGCTTGCCGCCGGCGTTGCCTCAAAGGTGCGGGCGCGCAAGCGGGCCAGGGCTGCAGGGGTGGGCGCGGCCTGTGTGGCGCTGCTGGCCCTCGGAGCCGGGGTGACGACCCAGCTCAACGGCGGAGCTCGCACGCCCACGCCGGCCACGAGCGGCCATGCGATGCCACAACCGACACCGACGATCACCGGCACCGACGGCATGCCCACCCGCGCAGTGCCACTCGCTCCCGGTGACCTCGTCAAGGACGGCCTGCGCTTCCGGGCCGGCGTGGCGGGCGCGAGACTGGCGGCGGGAGCGATCGGGACGCCGGGGCAGCCCTCTCTGGAGCTCGAGTGGACGCCAACGACAACCCGGGTCACTATCGCCGCCCAGTGCTGGGCGGTGGAGGCAGGGGCCGACGGTGTGCCCGCGGTGGATCTGCAGGTCAGCCTCGACGGATCCTCCCAGATGGACCTCCAAGGCGCTTGCGTACCAGGCTCTCCACTACCAGTGCTCAACGCCACGGGCCTGACGCCGGGTAAGACGGGGGCCGGCTGGGACCTACTGCAAGTGGGCCACCCAGCCCGACTGACGTTCCGCACCATCAATGGCAAGACCGGGAAGCCCGTCACTGACAAGTCGGTCCGCATTACCGCCGCCGTCTACTACCGGGGACCGGAACAGCTCATCATGGACCCGACGACCGGTGAGGCCCTTGTGGCGCTGCCCGAGCAGATCGAGCACGAGGGCCATCGGTACGGACTGGCCAGACTGGTCAGTGGGCCGTCCGACGAGAAGCTTGCCGCAGCGCAGACACCGGCCGGAGAGCCGTTCCTCGTCACGTTCGGAGCGGTTGGCGCCGGCTCCGTGACCGACTCCCTGGTGCCGATCGGGGTCCGGCTCACCGGTCTGAGCCTCGACACCGGGGTGCTCGAAGGCGGTTGGACCACGGTGCCGGAGCCGGCCCGGATGGCTGGGTCGGTGGAGCTGGTCCGGGAGGGACCGCGGACCAGCTCGCGCGGAGTCGACTTCGTGGCGATCTACACGCTCGACAACTAACACAGGAGTCGAATACCGGGCCCGCGTCTCGAAACGTCCGGGCGACGCCACGCTGAGCGGCATACAGACAAGGGGGTATGCCGCTCAGCCCGCTCCCGCGGGCTGGTCGACGTCGTCCACCGTCGGCTGGGTACTGCCGGGCGTGGGCGGACTGAGGACCCAGGCGACCTCGGCGGGCACGGTCCCCGAGTTTCGCAGCCGATGGGGCACGCTGCTCGGGAAGACGATGGTGTCCCCGGCCTCCAGCGTGTGGGTCTCGTCGGGAAGCTCGACCGTGACGGTGCCCGCGGTGCAGAGGAGGACTTCGTCCGACTCGTCGTGACGGTACGGGTCCGGACCGGTGGACGCACCGGCCGCGAACTCCACGACATACAGCTCGACGTGGCCGAAGGGGGGCCGCACCGCGAGCCATTTCGTCACCCCGTGTGCAGCGGTCAGCCTCGGGCGGTCCTCCCGCCGCAGGACGCGGCCGGCCGGGACGTGCCCGGGCTCGACGAGGTCGGCCATCGACACGTCCAGCGACGTCGCGATGCGCCGCAGGGTCGCAAGACTGGCGTTCGTACGACCGTTCTCGAGCTGGCTCAGGAAGCTCGCGGTGACCCCTGCCTGCAGACCGAGAGCGCGCTGGCTCAGCCGCCGCGCCCGCCGCCACCGGGCGACCTGTGGCCCGACGCCCTCCTCTGCCGCCTGCGTGCTGGTCTTCCGCTCCCTGGCCCCCTCCACGGCCCCATATTCGCACAACCATTGACCGTCATTGCCGGCACTGTTTAACTGCGCTTAACCATCTGTTAAGTGATAGGAGTTCCGCCTTGGCTCCACGACGTGGTTCCCTCCCCCTGACCGTCCAGCTGCAACGGATCCTTGCCGCCCACGGTGTCTCCGAGCGCACCGGTCGCCCGGTCGAGGAAGTCCTCGAAGAGGCATCCACCCCCAGCCAGCTGCCGACCCGCCGAACGGTGCTGCGAGCCGCCGGCGCCATCGGCCTCGCCGGAGCAGCAGTCGCCGGCACCCCCCGTCCCGCGCCGGCCGCGCCCGCCTCCAAGCCCAGTGTCGCCATCGTCGGAGCCGGTCTCGCGGGCCTGTGCGCCGCCCACTGGCTCTGGACCGTCAAGGGCATCGCGGCGACGGTCTACGAGGGGAACACTCGCGCCGGCGGTCGCTGCCACACCCTGCACGACTTCTTCAGCGACGGCGTCAGCGTCGAGCACGGCGGGGCCTTCATCAACACCGACCACGCGGCCCTGCGCAGCCTCTGCAACACGCTCGGTCTCACCCTCGACGTCGTCGGCGGCGGCAACTACCTCGGCAAGTCCGACAAGTACTGGATCGACGGGGCCGACTACCCCTACGCCGCCGCGAACGCCGACTGGAGGGAGGCCTACAGCGCCTTCAAGTCCGCCCTCGCCTCCGCGCCCTACCCCCAGACGTACGACACCCACACGGCTGCCGGCGTGACGCTCGACAACATGACCGTCGACGAGTGGATCAACGCGAACATCTCGGGCGGGGTCAACAGCCGGTTCGGCAAGCTCCTGCAGAGCAACGCCATCGCCGAGAACGGCCTCGACACCAGTGAGCAGTCCGCTCTGGGCCTCATCTACCTGCTCGGCTGGAACGGACAGAACTCGCTCAGCCCCATCAGCGGCGGTGACGAGAAGTACCACGTCCGTGGCGGCAACAACCAGATCGTCGACCGCCTCATGGCGGCGCTGCCGGCGGGCACGGTCCGCTACGGCCACAAGCTCACGGCGGTGCGGCAGCCGGAGGGGGGACCGGTCACCCTGACCTTCCAGACCGGGGCGCGCTTCGTCGACGTCCGGGCCGACCGCGTCATCCTCGCGCTGCCGTTCACCACCTTGCGCGACTGCGACCTGACCCAGTCCGGCTTCTCGGCGATCAAGCGGCGCACCATCGCAGAGCAGGGACTCGGCGCCAACGCGAAGCTCCACGTCGAGGTGCGCGAGCGGCCCTGGATCACGCAGGGGTACGGCGGAGCGGCGTACACGAACCCCGCAGGTTTCCAGTGCGGTTGGGACGACACGTCCGGAGCGCTGCAGCCCGGTGGCGTCTACAACTTCTTCCCGGGCGGCACCCAGGTGACGGCCGGCTGGAAGGGCGAGGCGTTCGGCCCAGCACCTGCGGCCCAGGTGTCGCAGTACCTCGCCCAGCTCGAGCCGATCTTCCCCGGCGTCAGTGCGGCCTACACCGGCAAGGCGTACCGCGACTTCTGGCACGCCAACCCCTGGTCGAAGGGCGCCTACACCTGCCTGCGTCCGGGGCAGTTCACCTCGATCTTCGGCAACGGCGCCGTCCCGGAGGGCGCGGTCCACTTCGCCGGTGAGCACACGAGCAACGAGTTCTACGGGTTCCTCAACGGCGCGGTCGAGACGGGTGAGCGCGCCGCGAAGGCGGTCGCCCTGTCCTGACACCGCTGGTCGCCACGGCGATGAGCGAGAGTGCGGCCGGGCACCCCGGGGGGGGGGGGGGGGGGGG
>NZ_JBQCCV010000315.1:0-4851 GCF_051961875.1 Intrasporangium sp.
CTGAAGCCCACTGGACGGGAAGGTGACTTTGGCGCTGGATCAGCGTCACGCCGACGTATACCGCCAAGCCGGGCTCGCCTTCGGCGTCGAGTGCGCGCGCCCGCCCAACCGGCACGGGGGCGCGTGTGGCGGCTGGGACGAACTGCTCACTCGATGAGGTGGGTGGGCGCTGGGACTGGTGGGACGGATCGCTCACTCGTCGAGGTAGGGGTGCGCTGGGACGGGTGGGACGAACTGCTCACTCGTTGAAGTAGGTGGGGCGCGAGCGGGTCCGCGCGCAGCGTCATACGGTTGTATGCCGCCCCAGCACGGTTCGCCTTCCAGACGGGGCAGTCCCCATGCGGTCAGGCCGAGCAGCGTCTAGATGACATACACCTTGCGGACGGTTTCGTGGATCGTCCACAGGGTGCGCATCCCGGCCGCCAACCGGACCACGACGCCGGGGCACAGCTCGACCGGGGGCGCCTCCGGTTCGACGAACTCGAGCGTGCCGGCACCGGACAGGACGACGAACACCTCGTCCGCCTCGACGTCGGTCGACACACCGGGCGTGTGTTCCCAGATGCCGATCGTGCGGTCGTCCGTCTCGTCCAGCACGACGAACCCGGCCCGCGGCGAGCCGCCTCGGACCTGCCCGGCGGGGATCGGCTCGGTCGGGATCGGGAGGGTGGCGGCGAGGAGCCCGCCCGCGGCGTCGATTCTGCTCACGAGTCGAACCCCAGCCCGAGGCGATCTAGCGTCTTCAGCAGCAGGTTGCGACGTCCCTGCCGGTGGTCGGCCCGGTCGAGGGACCAGCGCACCGCGTTGATCCCGAGCGCGGCGGCCGGCTCCGGCGGGAAGGGGAGGGGGCGCCGGCGCACCATCTGCAGGGCGGTGCGCTCGGTGTCCACCCCGTCCAGCAGGTCGAGCATGACCTCGGCCGCGAACCGGGTCGAGCCGACGCCCAGGCCCGTGAACCCGGCCGAATAGGCGACCCGTTGCTTTCGCGCCATCCCGAAGAACGCCGTGAACTGCGTGCTGGTGTCGATCGCTCCGGCCCACTGGTGGGTGAAGCGCAGGCCCTCCAGCTGGGGGAAGGTCGTGAAGAAGTGGGCGGCCAGCCGCTCCCAGGATGCCGGCCGGTTCTCGTAGCCCGGGCGCACCCGCCGCCCGAAGTGGTAGACGGCGTCGTAGCCACCGAAGAGGACGCGGTTGTCCCTGGTGAGCCGGTAGTAGTGGAACTGGTTGGCCAGGTCGCCGATGCCCTGGCGTCCCTGCCACCCGATCGCGCCAAGCTGTTCGTCGCTGAGCGGCTCGGTCATGAGCACGTAGTCGTAGACGGGCACCGTCATGAGCCGGTTGCGCCGGAGCAGCGACGGGAACACGTTCGTCGCGAGCACCGCGTGCCGCGCACGGACGCGGCCCTCGTCCGTGACGACGGTGACCCCGGAGCTGCCGTGCGTCTACAGGCCGCGCACCCGGGAGCGCTCATGGATCTCGACGCCGTGCTCCTCGGCCACCCGCGCGAGCTCGGCCACGAGGCGGGCGGGGTGGAGCATGCCGCAGGTGCGCTGCTCCCACACCCCGCCGAGGTAGGTCGGGGAGTCGACGAGCGCGCGCACCTCGTGCTCGTCCAGGTGGACGACGCCCTCTTCGCCCGCCGCGACGGCCTCGTCGTGCGAGCTGCGCAGCCACTCGAGCTGGTGCGGCTCGACGGCCACCGCGAGCTGCCCGGTGCGCTCGAAGTGGAAGTCCATGCCGTAGCGCGCCTCGGCCGCCTCGATCTCGTCGAGGTTGGCCAGCCCCAGCCGCTCCAGCGCGGGCATGTCCTCCGGCCACCGGGACAGGCCGTTCTCCCGGCCATGGGTGAGGCTCGCCTCACAGAACCCGCCGTTGCGACCCGAGGCGGCCCACCCCACGTGGCCCGCCTCGACGAGCACGATGCGGGAGCCGGGCCGGCGCTCCGCCGCGAGCAGTGCGGTCCAGAGCCCGGTGTACCCGCCGCCGACGATGACGAGGTCGGCGTCGTGTGAACCGGTCAGCCGGGGGCGGTCGGGGGTCAGCTCGGCGGGCAGGTCATCGAGCCAGAAGACCGAGTGGGCGGTGTCGGCGAGGGCGTGGCGCACCACCGAGGCGGCGGGCGGGTGCCGTTCGAAGACGGTGGTTCCCACGGGTATCGCTTCCTGTCCGGTTCTCTTGGGTCTGCGGCGGTCTCGGGGCTCGTGGTTCAGGCGTCGGACGCGCTGTAGACGCGCTCGCCCTCGACGAAAGTCTGCAGCACCCGGGTGGCGCCGATCTCCTCGTTGGGACCGGCGAACGGGTCGCGGTCGAGGACCGCGAGGTCGGCATACTTGCCGACCTCGATCGTCCCGGTCATCTCGTCGAGGTGGTTCACCCAGGCCGATCCTGCCGTGTATGCGGTCAGCGACGTCGCGAGGTCGAGGGCCTGCTCGGGCAGGAACGGCTCGTAGTAGCCCTCCTCGAAGCCCGGTGCCGCCATGCGGTTCACAGCCGTGTGGATGGCGGCCAGGGGGTTGGGGCTCGACACCGACCAGTCACTGCCGGCCGCAAGTGTCGCCCCGGCGCGCTGCAGGTCGCCGAACGGGTACTGCCAGGCCGCGCGCCGCTTGCCGAGGAAGGGCAAGGTGAGCTCGACCATCTGCGGCTCGAGGGTGGCCCATAGGGACTGCATGTTGGCGGTAACGCCGAGGTCGCGGAACCGGGGGACGTCGTCGGGGTGCACGACCTGCAGGTGGGCGATGTGGTGCCGGTTGTCGCCCCGCCCGTTGTGGCTGACGGCCCGCTCCACCGCGTCGAGGCACTGGCGGACGGCTCGATCACCGATCGCATGGAAGTGCACCTGGAACCCGAGAGCATCGAGCCGTGGCACCGCCTCGTCGAGGATGGCCGGGTCGACGAAGCTGATCCCCGAGTTGTCGGTCGGATGACCGTGGCCGTCGCAGTACGGCTCGAGCATCGACGCGGTGAAGTTCTCGGCCACGCCGTCCTGCATGATCTTGACGCTCGTCGCGGCGAAACGCCCGCCCCGGTAGCGCTCGCGGCGCTCGACGAGTGACTCGATCTGCTCGAGCCCCGCGGTGCGGTCCCACCAGATCGCGCCGACGACACGCGCGGTCAGGCGTCCGTCGGCCGCCGCGGTGAGGTAGGCGGGGCCCGGGTCGCCGGCGTCTCCGTAGGGTCCGACGATGGCGTCCTGCCAGGCGGTGATCCCGAACGAGTGCAGGTAGCGCTGCCCCTCGAGCAGCGCCTCGACGAGGCGGGCCGGCGGCTCGGTCGGAAGCAGCCGGTTGACGAGGGTCATGGCGCCTTCGTGCAGGGTGCCCGTGGGGTTGCCGTCGCCGTCCCGCTCGATGCGTCCGTCGGCGGGATCAGGGGTGTCGCGGTCGATGCCCGCGATGCGCAGCGCGGCCGAGTTCACCCATGCGCCGTGCCCGTCCCGGTTCGGCAGGAACGTCGGCCGGTCGGGGACGACCCGGTCCAGCTCGTCCGCGGTGGGCGTGCCCCCCGGGAACGCCGACATCGACCAGCCCCCGCCGAGGACCCACTCGTCGTCGGGATGAGCGGCGGCGTAGCTCGCGAGCGTCTCCAGGTACTCGGCTGCGGACCCGCAGCCCGACAGGTCGCAGCGCAACATGTCGAGCCCACCCCAGACGGGATGGACGTGGGCGTCCTGGAAGCCGGGGACGAGCATTCGGCCGTGCAGGTCGACGACCTCCGTGGCGGGCCCGATGAGGTCGTCGAGGTCGTGGCCGACCGCGACGATGCGACCGCCCCGCACCGCGACCGCTCCGGCGCGGGAGCGGACGGTGTTCGCGGTGAAGACCGGGCCGCCGCTGAAGACGAGATCGGCGTGGGACATGGACTGACGGCCTCCCCGGCTGGTCGTCATGGACACCTCACCCTTCCCTGTCTCGCCGCGCCGCCTCCGTACGCGCCCGCGTCGCCGTTGACCGCCGATTCAATCCGCGCCACCGCCCGGGCACAACAGCGCGGGGGCCGAAACGGACGAACCGCCTGCCTCGCACGCCTCGCCGGGCAATCTGTCCGGACTGGCGCCAGAGGGCCACCCCGGGCGCTGTCACGTGGAAACCTCGCTGCGCTCAGCGGCATGCGGCCGCTCACTGGATAGGCTGGCGAGCATGTCCGGTTACATCGTCGTGGCAGCGGTCCTCGGCGCCGGCGTGCTGCTCGTCACCGCGGCGATGGTGGTCCGGACGCTCCTCGCGCCGCACGCGCCGGTGCCGAGCAAGCTGACGACCTACGAGTCGGGCGTCGACCCCGTCGGGGAGGGCTGGGCCCAGACCAAGGTGCGCTACTTCGTCTTCGCGTTCCTCTACGTCATCTTCGCGGTCGACGCGGTCTACCTCTTCCCGTGGGCGACGGTGATCCGCGACGCGAACCTCGGCGTCCCGAGCCTCGTCGAGATGGGGATCTTCATCGCCGTCGTGGTCCTCGGGCTGGCCCACGCGGCTCGGCGCGGCCTGCTGAGGTGGGTGTGATGCCCGTCGACCTGCCCATGCCCCGCGTCGGCCCGGTCGGCGAGAACGCGCCGCGGCCCATCAAAGTGGTCCTCAACTGGGGCCGCCGCTACTCCCTCTGGGTCTTCAACTTCGGGCTCGCCTGCTGCGCCATCGAGTTCATCGCAACCTCGATGGGCAGCCACGACTTCATCCGCCTCGGCGTCATCCCCTTCGCACCGGGGCCGCGGCAGGCCGACCTCATGGTCGTCTCCGGCACCGTGACGGACAAGATGGCCCCGGCCATCCGCCGGCTCTACGACCAGATGCCGGAGCCGAAGTACGTCATCTCCTTCGGCGCCTGCTCCAACTCCGGCGGCCCCTACTGGGACTC
>NZ_JBQCCV010000316.1:0-10706 GCF_051961875.1 Intrasporangium sp.
CCGCCCGGGCGCCGGCGAGTGCGGCCCGGCGCCGGGGGTCGGCTCTGCCGAGCGAGAGAGCCCTCGCCGGCGCCACGCGGTGGGGCGGGGACCCGCGCGTTGGCCGGGGCCCCGCCTCTCTTCATGTGCGGGGCGGATCAGCCCCGGCCGGTGAACCGTTCGGCCAGGCGGCGCCAGACCGAGACGCCCGCCTCGGGCCAGAGGAAGGCGCGGGCCCGGGTGGACATGGCCCGGGTGCGCCCGACGTGCCGGCGGATGCTGCGGATGTCCTCGTGCAGCGCCTGCGTCTGTTCGGCCGTGGTGCGCTCGGGCCGGTCGTACCTCGTCCGCTCGAGCGTTGCGGTGACCCGGCGCACCGCCGTGGCGTTGGCCTCGTCGAGGTGGCCGTCGCGGATCACGTGGTTGCGCCAGGTGCGCAGCGTCCCGCCCTCGGGTGGGTCGATCCCGAGGTCGCGCAGGTGTGAGGTGAGGTCGTCCCAGTCCGCCTCCACGAGATCCTGTTGCGTGACCGCCCGCCGTCGCCGTCGCCGTCGCATCAGGGCTGCGGTGATCGGCATGGCGAACACGGCGAGGAGCGCGACGCCCAAGCCGACCAGTGTCAGCACCCCGCGGAGAGTGATGAAGCCGGTCACCTGGTCCCACAGAGTCGGCTCGGGGGCGACCACGTTGGGCTGGTCGAGGCCGGGGCGGCCCGTCCGGCTCGGTGCGGCGGTGGTCTTGCCCGGCTCTGGGGCCTGCTGGCCCGCGCCCGTCGAGCCGGGGGTAGCGCCCTGGATGGTGTAGGCCGGTGGAGCGCCGGAGCGCGCGCCGGGGGTCGGCTCGAAGCGGAGCCAGCCGAACCCGGCGAAGTACAGCTCCGGCCAGGCATGCGCGTCGGACGCGCGGACGACGTACTCTTCGCCCTGCTGCTCACCGGGTAGGAACCCGATCGCCATCCGGGCTGGGATGCCCTGGGCCCGGGCGAGCATGACCATCGCGGTCGCGAACTGGACGCAGTAGCCGACCTTGGTGACGCGGAAGTTGGTGATCGGGTCGAGGAAGCGGCCCTGCTTGTCGCGTTGCCGATCAGGTAGGTCGAGGCTGTAGGTGTAGATGCTCGTGTCGCGCAGGTGGTCCTGGATCGCGATCGCCTTGTCGAGCTCGGTTTGCTTGCCGCGGGTCACCTGGTCGGACCACGAGATGACGGTGCCCCGCGCGACGTCGGGAATCTCGAGGTCCTCCGCACGCACCTCTGGTCCCGTCGGCGGGCTCGCCTGCTCGAGCTGGGCCGCCAGGGGAGCGGCGTCGGCGTAGGTGACGCGATAGCTCGAGACCGCCTCGCCGACCCGGATGTCCCCGGTGACCGGGTTCTGGCGCCAGGGGATCCCCTCCATCGAGACGGCGACGACCGGGTAGGGAGCGGCGATGTTCGGGGCGCGCAGCGTGTTGTTGCTCACCGTCATCGTGTAGTCCTTGCCCCGGGTCGGGGGTGCGACACCCGGACCCCTCGCGTCGTCCACGTCCCCGACCCATTCACCGTCCGAGCTGTAGAGGGACGTCGCGAGGACCCGGAGCGGCGGGCGCGGGCCCGTCGTCGTGTAGCTGAGCACGGGGGTCTGGTCGCTGCTCGTCAGGCTCTTGGTCAGGTCGAGGGTGTTGGCGAACCCCACCGTGCCGGTGCCTCCCGCGCCGCCGCTGCGACCCAGTCCTTCCGCGAGGTAGCGGGGTGGGAAGTGTGGCACGAGGACCGGCACGATGAGCGCGAGGACGAGCCCGATGAGCCCGAGGCGCACGGCGCCGCCTGAGAAGGACCGCTCCGCCTGGCGGCTGTGGGACTCGACCCCGGCGACCCCGTCGTACCCCGTGTCGTCCTGACCCACCGACGTCGTCGTGCTCCAGCCCATGAAGCGGCTGCGCGCGGTCGTATGGAGCATTGCGAGCCAGAGCACGACGGGCAGCACGAAGTAGCGCGGATCGAGTGCCTCGGAGCCGTTGGCCGCGGTGATGAGGTAGGCCGTGAGGAGCGGCAGCCCGGCTGCAGCCGGCGCTCGCCACGTCGCCGCCAACGCGTCGACGGCGATGGCGAGGGCGCTCCCGATGACGACGAGGCAGAACGTGACGCCCGCCGTCAGCGGTGCCGGGGCGGTGTAGCGCTGGATCGTCTCGTACGCCTCCGTGGCGAGGAAGCCCAGGCCGTCCCAGGTCTCACGAGTCGGCAGGAACCCTGACAACGTGTCCTGCCCGAACCGCCACACGATGACGTAGCCGACGACGACGAGCTGCACGGCGACGACTGCCGGCCGGGAGGCGGTCAGGCCACGCATGACGAGGCCGATCGCCGCCGTCAGCGCGACGAAGACCGTGACCTGGGAGAACCACTCCGTCGACGAGAAGAGCGAGGTGACCGGGTAGGCCGCGGCCAAGGTCGCGAGGGCCCCGAGGATGGTGATCCGCCACCGCCGCCGCGTCATTGCCGTGCTCCCACGGTGACGGTCGTCAGCACGTCCCACGTGTGACCGATGTCGTCGCCCCGGCTGACCGGCACGGCTCGCCAACCGGCGAGCCGCAGCACGTCGACGTGGGTCCCGACGGCGTCCGCATCGGGCGCGCTGCCGAAGGTCGAGGCGTCGAGGACGAGCGCGAGGCCCGTCGTGCCGACCTGGCGCAGGCTGGCGACGCGTGCGGTCACCTCTGGGTCGGAGGGCCCGATGACGGCGACGACGAAGCCGCCGGCCTCGGTGAGCGCCTGGGCCGCCCGGAGGACGTCGTCCTCGCCCGTCTCCTCGCGCGGCTGGGTCACCGCGAGGGTGCCGAGGATCTCGTCGATCGTCATCGGGTCCCCGGCCCGGGTCGTGTCGACCGTCTCGACGCAGACGAGGTGGACGGCATACCCGTTGTCGGTGAGGTGCGCAGCGATCGAGGCGAGAGCGGTCACGGCCCATTCGAACGAGCCGGTGGCGCCGCTGCCGCCGTGCGCGGACGGGCGGGGATCGAGCAGCAGGACGGCCCGTCGCTGTGCGGGTCGGTCCTCCTGCCGGACCATGAGGTCGCCGGTGCGGGCGGTCGAGGGCCAGTGGATCCGCCGCAGGTCGTCGCCGTCGCGGTACTCGCGGACGGTCACGTCGTCCTCGCCGTGGAGCGCGAGCAGGTGGGCCTGCTCGCCCTCGGAGCCGACGCCAGAGCTGGGCTGGCGGCTCGCGGACAGCGGGTGCACCGCCGGGAGCACCACGAGATCGGCCGTCCCCTCGAGGACGGCGCTGCGGATGGCGAGGCCGAAGGGGTCGGTCACCTCGGCGCCGAGCGGTCCGAGCGGATGATGGCCCCGCAGGTGAGACCGGACGCTGTACTCGACCGTCCGGCTCTGCCGCGGCGAGATGCGTCCGACGACGAAGCGCGGCCGGTCGCCGAGGACGTAGTCGAGCCGTTCCTCCGCGAGGAAGAGGGGGGTGGTCTGCGGCGACACGTTCTGCAGAGTCATCGTGACGTGGGCCACCTGGCCGACGCTGACCCGGTCGGGCGAGATGTGCCGCTCGATCCGCATCCGGGTCCGGCGCGTCCGGACGACCAGGGCCGCGGCGAACGGCAGGGCGACGGCGAGCACGCCGAAGCGGATGAGGTCGACGAAGCCGAAGGCGACGCCGGCGAGGACCAGCACGATCCCCGCGCCGACGAGTGCCTTGCCCCGTGTCGTCAGGAGGCTGCGCAGCGGTCCCATCCCGGCCCCGCCCTCATCTCGCGGCGGGCGGGACCGGCGTCTGCCGGACGAGCTCGGTGACGACCTCGCTCGTCGTCCGGCGCGCCAGCTGGGTCTCGCTCGAGGGCATCAGCCGGTGGGAGAGGACAGCCACCGCGAGGGCCTGCACATCGTCGGGGATCACGTGGTCACGCCCCTCGAGGGCCGCGTGGGCCCGCGCCGCGCGGAGCAGGTGCAGCGCCGCTCGCGGTGATGCGCCCAGCCGCAGGGCGGTCGACGCCCGGGAGCGACCGACAAGGTCGACGATGTACTGCCGGATGGCCGGGCTGGCGTGGACCTGGGTCACCGCCTCGACGACCGAGACGATTGTCGCCGCGTCGGTGACCGGCGACAGCGACTCGAGGGGTGAACGGGCCCCGTGCGTCTCGAGCAGGTCGAGCTCCGCGCGGGGGGACGGGTAGCCCATGGAGATCCGCGCCATGAAGCGGTCGCGCTGGGCCTCGGGCAGCGGATAGGTGCCCTCCATCTCGATCGGGTTCTGCGTCGCCATGACGATGAACGGCTCCTGGAGCCGGTAGGTCGTGCCGTCGGCGGTGACCTGCCGCTCCTCCATCGACTCGAGCAGCGCCGACTGCGTCTTGGGGGACGCGCGGTTGATCTCGTCCCCGACGACGACGTTGGCGAAGATCGCGCCCGGCCGGAACTCGAAGGTGCGGGCGTCCTGGTTGAAGACACTGACGCCGGTGACGTCGCTCGGCAGGAGGTCGGGCGTGAACTGGATGCGGCGCACGGTCGCGTCGATCGAGCGTGCCAACGTCTTGGCGAGCATCGTCTTGCCGACACCGGGCACGTCCTCGATGAGGAGGTGGCCGCCCGCGAAGAGCACCGTCACCGTGGTCCGGACGACCTCGTCCTTGCCCTCGATGACGCGGCTCATCGCGGCGACGAGGCGGGCCGCCACGTCATGGATGAGCTCGAGCGCCGTGTCCGTGCCGCGACCCGTCGTTTCCGTCGTCACGCTTCCTCCGGTTCCCCCTGTCGGACGCACCAACCGATGGCGGGCGCGTGTGTCGTCACGCGATCTTCCCTCATCGGCCGCTCTCCTCAAAGGGGTTCCCTCCACTTTCCTCCACCCCAGGCGCACCCGCGACGCACTTGCGGTCCTTCTCCAACGAGACAGGCATGCCGCCCGGTTCGCTCCCGCTCGGGGCGCAGGTCGCGGCCCATCCCAGCGCGCGCTGCCCCGCTCCACTTCACACCACCGGGGCTGACCTGCGGAAACAGGGATCAAGTGGAGGCAATTCTGTCCATTTTCCGACGATGGTGGTGCAAAGTGGAGTACGGTGGGGCATCACGGAACGCGGTGGATCGCCCAGGGTCGAAGAAGGGGAGGTGGCCGACCATGTTTCTCGGGACGCACACCCCTCGCCTGGACGACAAGGGGCGGCTCTTCCTTCCGGCGAAGTACCGCGAGCGCCTCGCGGGGGGTCTCGTGGTGACCCGCGGCCAGGAGCGCAGCCTCTACATCTATCCGATGGACGAGTTCGTCAAGGTGGCCGAGCAGATGCGCCAGGCACCCACGACGTCGAAGGCGGCCCGCGACTACATGCGCGTCTTCCTCTCGGGCGCCTCCGACGAGATCCCGGACAAGCAGGGGCGGTTCACGATCCCGGCCAACCTCCGGCAGTACGCGGCCCTCGACCGCGAGGTCACCGTCATCGGCGCGGGGTCCCGCCTCGAGGTCTGGGACACCACGGTCTGGAACGACTACCTCGCGGCGACCGAGCAGAGCTACGCCGACACGGCCGAGGAGGTGATCCCCGGCCTGTTCTGACCCCAGACCGTGCGCCTGCGCGCCGGCCTCCAGCCGCTTCGCTCCCGTGACGACTTCCCCCGTCCCGGGCGACGCAGCGGATGGGGACCAGTCCTCAGGCCCGAGCCGACCCCGACCTCCACCTTCCACCACCCGATGACAGCGCTCACCAGTCGGCGATGACGGCCCATCGAGCACCAGGCAGCACCACCACAGCACGACCCACCAGCAGCACCACGAGAGGGCGACGATGACGGACCGAGGACAGGCGCAGGACCGCCACGTCCCCGTCCTTCGCGACCGCATCCTCGACCTGCTCGAGCCCGCCCTGGGGACCCCCGGGGCGGTCCACGTCGATGCGACGCTCGGGATGGGCGGGCACGCGGAGGGCGTGCTCGAGCGGTTCCCAGAGGCAACGGTCGTCGGCATCGACCGTGACCGGGAGGCGCTCACCCTGGCCGGTGGGCGTCTCGAGCGGTTCGGCGAGCGGTTCGTCCCGGTCCATGCCGTCTACGACGAGATCGGTGCCGTGCTCGACGGGCTCGGCATCGCCGCGGTCCAGGGCGTCCTGTTCGACCTCGGGGTCTCGTCGCTGCAGCTGGACGAGACCGACCGGGGCTTCGCCTACCGGGTCGACGCACCGCTCGACATGCGGATGGACCAGTCGAGCGGACCGACGGCGGCCGACGTCCTCAACCCCTACTCCGCCGCCGACCTCGCGCGGGTCCGGCGGGACTACGGCGAGGAGCGGTACGCACGCCGGATCGCGGCCGAGGTGCTGCGCGAGCGCGAGCGGGAGCCCTTCACGACCTCCGGCCGGCTCGTCGAGCTGCTGCGCCGCGCCATCCCCATGGCCTCGCAGCGGCAGAGCGGCCACCCGGCCAAGCGCACCTTCCAGGCCCTCCGGATCGAGGTCAACGACGAGCTCGGCAGCTGGAGCCGCGCGATCGAGGCGGCTATCACGCGGCTCGCCGTCGGGGGCCGGATCGCGGTCCTGTCCTACCACTCGCTCGAGGACCGCATCACCAAGCGGGCACTCACCGCCGGAGCCCGCTCGACCGCCCCGCCCGGGCTACCCGTCGAGCTGCCCGAGCACGCGCCGTACCTCCGCCTCTTGACGCGCGGCGCCGAGGAGCCGAGCGAGGCGGAGGTCATCGCGAACCCGCGCGCCGCCTCGGCGCGGCTCCGCGTCGCCGAACGCACCCGAGACACGACAGCAGGCACGACCGAGCGCCCGAGGAAGGGGCACACCCGATGAGCCAGATGACCGCCACCGCCAGGCCGCTGCGGGCACCGCGGCGCGTCCCCGTCGTCACGCCGCTGCGGGTCATCCCGAGCCGGATCGGGACGAGCGGGAACGGGGCGTTCGCCACCCTCTGCGTCACCCTGCTGACCCTGGGACTGATCGGGCTGCTCCTGCTCAACACGGCGCTCGCCGAGGGCTCGCTCACGCTCGGGGCGCTGCGGAAGCAGTCGGGGTTGCTCACCGACCGGGCGGGTGACCTGGGGGAGGAGATCGCGCGTGCCTCCTCAAGCAACTCCCTCGCCGCCCGAGCCACGGCCCTGGGCATGGTGCGCACGGCCGAGCGCGGCTACGTCGACGTCACGACGGGCAAGGTGAGCGGCACGGCGCAGGCGGCCACGAAGCTGCAGAAGGTGCCGATCGTCGTGGCGCCGATGCCGGCGCCGAAGGCCGTCAAGCGGATCACCTCTGCCGTGGACGGCGCCACCGCGGCCGCAGCGGCGGCGGCTACGGCCGCCGCCAAGGAGGCGGTGAACCTGGCCGCGGCCGCCACGCCGAAGGCGACCGATAGCGCGGCACCGCCGTCCGCCACGGAGACACTGGACTCGACCAGCAAGCCGGCGGGAACGCCCGCGACGACGAGGTGAGTTCGTGACCCAGACCCGAGGCACCGGTCCCCGCCGGCCGGATGCCCACGGCCGGGGCGCGTCGCGGGGCACGGGAACTGGTGGCACCGCGACGAAGGGCAGGGCTGCGGCCGGCCACGGCAACCCGGCGCGCAGCCCGGGACGGGGTCGCCCCACTGCCGGGCAGGCCCCCCGCGGCCGCGGCCCGGCGACCGGTTCCGCGGGCCGGGCCCGCCCCGAGACGGGCGCCACCAAGGGCCGCGGCCCCGCGCCCAAGCGCGGTGGCGGCCCGGGAGGACCGCGTCGGCCGAGGCGGCGCCGCCGCCCCGAGGCCGCCAGCCCCAGGCCGCGCGCCAAGGTGATGCTCCTCGTCATCCTCATGGTCTTCGCGGTGTTCGGCTTCCAGCTGCTGCGCGTGCAGGGCTTCGACGCCTCGGCGACCCAACAGGCCGCGATGAGCAAGCGGTCCGTCAAGACGATCACGCCGGCGATGCGGGGTCAGGTCCTCGACACGAACGGGCGGGTCCTCGCCGAGAGCGTCGAGCGGTTCACCGTCGTCGCCGACCCCGTCGCCATCGCGGAGTACCGGGTCAAGGTCGGGGACATCTGGGAGAAGCTCGGCGCACCCCGGGCGGCGAGCGACGTCGCGCCGCTGCTCGGCATGGACGCGAGTGACCTCCAGGCCCGGTTCACGAGGCCGAACACGCGTTACGTCATCATCAAGAAGGACGTCACCCCGACGGTCTGGCGCCAGGTCAAGGCCGTCGGCGTGCCGGGCGTCGCCGCGGAGCGCACCGCGTCGCGGCTCTACCCACTCGGGATGGCGCTCGGCCCCGTGGTCGGCTTCGTCAAGCCCTCCGACCAGTCACCCGGCGGCGGCATCGAGTACCAGTTCAACCAGACCCTGTCGGGCAAGCCCGGCACCAACATCTACGAGCGCGCCCGCGACGGCTACATCATCCCCGGGTCCGAGCGCGTGGACACCCCGGTGACCAATGGCCGCAACGTGCGCCTCACGATCGACTCGGACCTGCAGTGGTACGCCGAGAACGCGCTGGCGAAGCGCGTCCAGGAGGTCGGCGCCAAGGAGGGCACGGCCGTCGTCCTCGAGGTGGCGACCGGCAAGGTGCGGGCCATGGCGAACTACCCGACCTTCGACCCCAACGACCTGAGCCGGGCCGACCTCAACCACATGGGCAACGCCGCCCTCACCGACGCGTTCGAGCCGGGATCGACCGGCAAGCTGATGACCTTCGCCACCGCGCTCGAGAAGGGCGTCGTCAAACCCGACACCGGGGTCATCGTGCCGAACCGGCTCCCGCGGGCCGGCATGAAGTTCAAGGACAACGAGAACCACCCGACCGAGCAGCTCACGGCGACCGGCGTCATCGCCAAGTCGTCCAACATCGGCACGATCCTCATCGGCGAGCGGATCGACCCCACGGTGCTCGTCGACTACTTCCGCAAGTTCGGGCTCGGGGCGAAGTCGCCGATCAACTTCCCAGGGGAGTCCGCCGGTGAGGTCCCCGACCCGAAGACGTGGGTCGGCGCCTCGCGCTACACCCGGCTCTTCGGCCAGGCCTACTCCGCGACCGCGCTGCAGATGACGGGCGTCTACCAGACCATCGCGAACAAGGGCCTCCGGATGCCCCCGACCCTCGTCGAGGGCACGATGAACGACGCCGGCACCCTCGTCCCGGCGCCGGCCCAGGAAGGCGTGCGTGTCGTCTCGGAGAAGACCGCGACGACCCTGAGCCGGATGATCGAGGAGGTCACGGGCCCCGACGGCACCGCCTCCGCCGCACGGATCAAGGGCTACCGCGTCGCGGGCAAGACCGGCACGGCCGACTTCTTCGACGCGAAGACGGGCGGCTACCACGGCTTCACCGCGTCGTTCATCGGCTACGCCCCCGCGCAGGCGCCGAAGTACGTCGTCGGGGTCTTCCTCCACCAGCCCAGCGCCGGCATGTTCGGCGGCGAGCTGGCCGGCCCGGTCTTCAACCAGGTCATGTCCTACCTCATCCAGCGGGACGGCGACGCGCCGAGCCCGAAGTCCTCGCTCGACTACCACGTCTGGGCCGATCACAAGCTGTCCACGTCCGACCCGAACGTCCTGTCCGACGCACGGGCGAAGCGTGACGGCCTGTAGGTTGGGATGTCGTGTCCACACCCTCCACCCGCCCGAGGACCTCGGGTCTGCCCCTCGCTGAGCTGTGCGCGAGACTCGGCCTGCACACCCCGTCGGCCGACGTCCTCGTGACCGGCGTGACCCTCGACAGCAGGTCGGTGCGACCCGGAGACCTGTATGCCGCACTGCCGGGCTTCAACGTGCACGGTGCCCGCTTCGCGGCCGACGCCGTGGGCGCCGGAGCGGTCGCGGTGCTGACCGACACAGAGGGAGCCGAGCAGCTGGGCGGGCTCTCCGTACCGGTCCTTGGGGTGGCGGGCCCGCGGGAAGCCCTCGGAGCCGTCGCGTCGGCGGTCTACGGGGACCCTGCCGGAGCCATCACGATGGTCGGCATCACGGGCACGAACGGCAAGACGACGACCGCATACCTCATCGACTCCGCATTGCGCGCCCACGGCCTGCGCACCGGTCTCATCGGCACCGTCGAGACCCGGATCGGTGAGGAGCGCATCCCGTCGGTGCGCACCACGCCCGAGTCCCCGCAGCTGCACGCGCTGCTCGCCGTGATGCGCGAGCGGGGCGTCGACGCCTGCGTCATGGAGGTCTCCAGCCACGCGCTCGCCCTGCACCGGGTCGACGGTGTCACCTACGACGTGGTGCTCTTCACGAACCTCTCCCAGGACCACCTCGACTTCCACGGCACGATGGAGGAGTACTTCGCCGCCAAGGCCGAGCTGTTCACGCCGGCCCGGGCGCGCCGCGGCATCGTCTGCATCGACGACGAGTGGGGGCGGCGCCTCGCCGCGACCGCGGGGATACCGGTCACGACGCTCTCGACCACGGGGACCGAGGCCGACTGGATGGCGCGGGCGACCGGCTCGGAGGTCGTGCTCCGCTCCCGCTCCGGGATCGAGCTGCACCTCGTGTCGCACCTGCCCGGCTTGTTCAACATCGCCAACACGTGCCTTGCTGCGCTCGCGCTGCTGTCCCTAGACCTGGCGCCGGCCGAGGTCGACCAGGTCCTGGCCGCACCGCCAGAGGTGCCGGGCCGGATGGAGGTCGTCAGCGCCGGCGCGGACGGCCCGCGCTGCATCGTCGACTTCGCCCACACCCCGGATGCCGTCGACGCGGCCCTCGCGGCCCTCCGGCCCTCCACGAGTGGCCGGCTCGTGGCGGTGCTCGGCGCCGGCGGCGACCGCGATCGTGGCAAGCGGCCGGACATG
>NZ_JBQCCV010000317.1:0-19812 GCF_051961875.1 Intrasporangium sp.
CCGGGACGCGAGGACGTCAGGTGATCCGCAGCGCGTTGAGGACCCGGTCGAAGGACGACGTCAGCCCGTGCTCCGTCGCGAGCCGGCTCATCAAGGCAGCATCGGCCACGCGGTCGGGGACGGCGAGGTCGACGTCGTCGAGAGGAGCGTCCTTCGCGACGGCGACGACCGCCGGCGCTGCGTCCAGGTATGCCGTGGCGCTCTCGAGGCGCGCCCGCTGGGCTCCCTTGATGCCCGGGTCCCCGGCGGCGAGCGCGGCCCGGAGCCCGTCCAGGGTGCCGTAGGTGGTGATGAGCTTGGCCGCCGTCTTCTCCCCGATCCCCGTGACGCCGGGCAGGCCATCGCTGGTGTCGCCGCGCAGGACGGCCATGTCCGCGTAGGCGGCCCCGCCATCGATCCCGTACTTCTCCCGGAGGTAGGCCTCGTCGACGAGGTCGGGTGTTCGCACGCCGCCCTTGGCCGTGTAGACGACACGGACGGGACCCGTCGCGTCGTCGACCAGCTGGAACAAGTCCCGGTCGCCCGTCACGACGTCGACGGGCATCGCTTGCTTGTGCTGGGTGGCGAGGGTGCCGATGACGTCGTCGGCTTCATACCCGTCCGATCCGAGCCGGGCGAAGCCGATCGCAGCCAAGGCATCGACGATGAGCGGCACCTGCGGCTCGAGCGCGTCCGGGACGTCCTCCGCGCCGCTCCCGTCGGCCACCCGATGGCTCTTGTAGGAGGGGATGGCCTCGACCCGGAAGCTGGGCCGCCAGTCGTTGTCCCAGCACGCAACGAGATGGGTGGGCTGCGCGCGCTCGACGAGCGAAGCGAGCATGTCGAGAAAGCCGCGTACCGCGTTGGTCGGCAGGCCGCTGGGAGACGAACGTTCGGGGACGCCGTAGAAGGCGCGGAAGTAGAGGCTCGCAGAGTCGAGCAGGAGCAGCCGCTTCGTCATGGAGGTCATCGTGCCACTCCCGCCGGCCCCGGCCATGGAATGGTCGCTGGATCCGGGCGGCTCTGCACTAGCCTGCGCCCATGGAAGAACTGGACCGCCGGCTCGTGAGCCTGCTGCTGGCCGACGGGCGGACGAGCTACACCGATCTCGGCAAGGCGACCGGCCTGTCGACGTCCGCGGTTCACCAGCGCGTCCGCAGGCTCGAGCAGCGCGGCATCATCACCGGCTACCGCGCCGTCATCGCCTCCGACCAGGTCGGCCTCCCGCTCACCGCCCTTGTCTCGGTCACTCCGTTCGACCCGAGCGACCCCGACGACGTGCCCCACCGGCTGGTCGACTTCCCGGAGATCGAGGACTGCTACTCGGTGGCAGGGGAGGAGAGCTACGTCCTCAAGGTCCGCGTGGGGACACCCGGTGACCTCGAGGACCTGCTGGCCCGGATCCGCTCCGCGGCCAACGTGTCGACGAGGACCACCGTCGTCCTGTCGACTCCGTGGGAGGGCCGGACGAGCGAGCGCCTCGGCGGCGACTGAGCGTCAACCGTCGGTCGTCGCGGCCGCGCTCCCGCTTGGCACCGGTGAGGCCGCGAGAACCTGGCTTCGGCGTGCCCCGGCCCCAGAGCCATGGAACTCCCAGGCCCAGAGAGCGAGGGCGGTGGACGTGAATCCCCCCGCGACCACTCCGAGAACGAGCAGGGACCCGCTGACCAGCGGCGAGACGAGGCCGGCCACGGCGGCGTTGACGATCGTCGTGAGGAAGGCCTGGTAGGACGACACCGATCCCCGGGCCTCCGGGCGGAGGTCGAGCAGCTCGATGGTCAGGATGGGCAGCGCGAGCGAGACCCCGAAGGCAGCAGCGGCGGGCGGCACGATCGTCCAGGGAAGACCGGCGGAACCTCCGGCCAGGTGGTGGACGACGCCGAAGGCCGCCCCGGCGAGTGACACGGCGAACCCGGTCAGCACGACCGCAGAGGCACGTCTCCGGCCGGCGAGGCGTCCGGCAAGGAACGAGCCGACCATCATGCAGGCGACGAGCGGGACGAACAGGACGCCGAAGTCCTGGGCGCCGAGATGGAGGTGGTCGTTGATGATGGCCGGTGCTGAAGAGATGTAGAGGAAGAGCGCCGCGAAGTTGCACGTGATGGCGCCCGAGAGGCGCTGGACCCCCGGGTGCCGCGCAGTACGGACGAGCCCGGCCACGAGGGGTCGCGGGTGGAAGTGCACTCGCCGCTCGGGCGGATGCGTCTCGGGCAGGAGGACGGCTGCCAGACCGACCAGCAGCGCGCCATATGCGGCCAGGGCCCAGAAGATGGTCCGCCACGAGCCCCAGCCGAGCACCCAGCCACCGACGAGCGGCGCGACCGCGGGGGCGACGGCGAAGACGAGCGACACGTGGCTCATGAACCGCTGCGCCTCGGGACCGTCGTAGAGGTCGCGGATGGCGGTGCGGGCGACGATCATCCCTGCCCCCGCGACGAGACCCTGCAGGGCACGGGCGGTCAGGAGCATCGGCATGCTGGTCGAGACGGCACAGAGCACGCTGGTCAGGGCGTACAGCCCGCAACCGGTCAGGATGACCGGCTTGCGCCCCAGCGCGTCGGACACGGAGCCGTGAAAGAGGCTCATGACGGCGAAGGCCAGCATATAGACGCTGACCGTCTGCTGCATCGCCAGCTTGTCGACGCGGAGGTCCGTCGCCATCGCCTCGAAGGCCGGGAAGATCGTGTCGATCGTGAACGGTCCCAGCATCGTCAGCGCGGCGAGGACGAGGACGAGGACGCCGCGCGAGGCGCGGGGGGTGCGGCTCACCTGGGCCGGCCGATCGGCGCGACGACGGCGTGCGTCACCCGGACGAGGTCGCCGGGTGCGAGCTCGATGTCGAAACCGCGCCGGCCTCCGGAGACGAAGACCGTGGGGAACCCTTCGGCCGTTCGGTCGAGGACCGTGGGCAGCGACCGCTTCTGGCCGACCGGTGAGATGCCCCCGACGACGTATCCGGTGGTTCGCTCGGCTGCCGCAGGCTCGGCCATGGTGACGCTCTTGACGCCGAGGGCCGTGGCGACGGCCTTGAGGTCGAGGTGTCCGTCGACGGGGACGATCCCGACGGCGAGGCCCCGGCCGGTGTCGACGAGCAGGGTCTTGAAGACGCGCTCGGGGGGCAGGTCGAGCGCCTCGGCCGCCTCGAGTCCGTAGTTGCTGGCGGTGGCGTCGTGGTCGTAGGTATGGCGCGTGTAGGCGACGCCGGCACGGTCGAGTGCCAGCGTCGCCTGCGTGGTCGGGCCGGCACCGGCTCGGGTGCGGCTCACCGGACGTCCGACGCGATCGACCCGAGACCGTCCCACATCGTCGTCATCACGAGGTCGGCAGCGTCGTCGGCGGTGAGCCCGGGCGTCATGACGCGTTCGACAGCGAGCCGCTCGCACGCGCCGATGAGCAGCTCCGCCATGCCGGTGACCGTCCCGGCCGGGAGCTGGGCGAAGGTGGGCAGGCTGCGGAGGCCCTCCGCGAAGGCCTTCGCGGTCTGCTGCCGGATCCGCTCGACCGACTCGGCCGGCGGGCCGATGAGTGCCCCCTCGGTGCGCAGCAACGCGAACATCCGCTCGTGCTCGTCGATGAAGGCGAAGAACGCGAGAACCACTGCCCGCAGCCGGTCCCGGACGCCGAGGTCCGGCTGCTCCGACCAGGTGTCGATGATGAGGCCGAGGAGCTGTCGGCGCCCCTTCTCGATGGAGGCGGCCAGCAGGCCCTCCTTCGACCCGAAGTAGTCGTAGATGAGCGGCTTGGTCACGCCCACCCGTTCGGCGATCTCATCCATGGTGGCTGCCTGGATCCCCCGTGCGACGAAGACCTCCTCGGCCACCTCGAGCATCTGCGCCTCGCGCTCGGCGCGCGGGACGCGGGTGCGATGCGCTGGGGTCCCCGCCACATTCGGAGTCTAGGTCGGGCCCGGGGTGCGACGAGGGGGCGTCCCACCAGTGGGACACCCCCTCGCGCACGCTCCTGGTCAGACAGCGGACGCGGCTGCGGCGCGGCTCGCGGCCGCCTGCTCGCCGGCGGCGACCATGACGTCCTCGTGGTCCACGGCGTCCCGCCACCACTGCTGCCCGGCCTCGGGCAGCGTATAGATCGGGTCGTAGTAGACGTACTCTCGCGAGAGCGCCTCGACGTCGTCACCCTCGATGGACGTGCGGTAGTTCTTCCGCCAGTAGGAGATGCCCCGCTCCTGGTCGTAGGACTCCTGCTGGTGCACCCATCGCTTGCCGACGAAGGGCACGTCGCAGACGATCCGCGGCGTCGAGAAGCCGGGGAGATAGCCCATCATCGAGTGCTGCAGCTCCTGTGCCTCGGCAAGCGAGAGCCGCCAGTGCTCCGAGAACGGGATCATGTCGCACATGTAGAAGTAGTACGGGGTGATCGACGCCCCATCGGCGAGTGCGAAGCACAGGTCGAGCAGCTGCTCGGCCGAGTCGTTGACTCCGCGCATGAGGACGCCCTGGTTGCGGACGTCGCGGACGCCCGCCTCGAGCATGGCGCGGGCGGCCTTGGCCACGGCCGGCGTCACGGACTGGGCGTTGTTGACGTGGGTGTGGATGGCGAGCGCCACGCCGCGGGACCGGGCCTTGGACGCCACGCGGGCGACGCCCTCGACGACGTCGTCGGCGAGCCAGTGCTGGGGCAGGCCCATGAGCGCCTTGGTCGCGAGCCGGATGTCGCGGATGTTGTCGATCTCGAGCAGCTTGTCGAGGAACGCCTCGAGGTTCTTCCACGGCATGTTCGCCACGTCGCCCCCGGAGACGACGACGTCACGCACGGTCGGCGTCTCGCGCAGGTAGCGGAGCATCGCCTCATGCCGGTCCACCGGCTTGAGGTCGAACTTCAGCTTGGGAACCTGAGGGGTGGAGTTGCCGACGAGGTCCATGCGGGTGCAGTGGCCGCAGTACTGCGGGCAGGTCGAGAGGAGCTCGGCGAGGACCTTGGTCGGGTAGCGGTGCGTGAGGCCCTCGGCGACCCACATGTCGTGCTCGTGGAGCGAGTCGCGGGTGGCGTGCGGGTGCGACGGCCAGTCGGTGCGCCGGTCGGAGAAGACGGGGATCATGTAGCGGCGCACCGGGTCCGCGTAGAACGCCTCGGTGAACTCGCGGCCCGCCGACGGCATCGAGCCGTCCGTGGCGGGCACCATGGTGTTGAGCATCTGCGGTGGGATGAGCATCGACATCGTCGCGCGCTCGGCCTGATCACGCTCGAGGTCGGCGTAGAAGCGCTCCTCGAGCAGATCGCCCATCAGGGCGCGCAGCTGCTTGACGTTCTTGATGCAGTGGACACGCTGCCACTGGGCGGTGTCCCAGTCCGACTGCGTGACGTCGGCCCAGCCGGGCAACCGTGTCCAGTCGGGCTCGACGAGCTCGCGTTGGCGGTAGGCGTATGGCTGTTCGACCTTGCTCATGTGCCCACCGTAGCCGAAGATCCGAGTGGATCTCTCGTATGATGCTTCAAGAACTGCGGTCGTGTCCCCCGAGCACCGAAGGATCTTGACACTGATGTCGTCACCCACCGAGGTCACGAGCCCCACCTCACCCATCGGCCTGCATCGCGTCCTCGAGGCGCGGGGCGAGCTGGCCACCCTGCCGCAGGCGGCCCGTCGACTCGACCCGAGGCCGGAGATCTGGCCCGACGAGGTGCGGCTGCGCGTCCAGACCCTCAACCTGGACGCGGCCTCCTATCGTCAGCTCGCCGAGAAGCACACCGCGGAGGGACAGGTCGACGGCGCTGCGGTCCGGGCCGAGGTGCTCGAGATCATCGGCGAGCGCGGCAAGATGCAGAACCCGGTCACCGGCTCGGGCGGCATGCTGATCGGCACCGTCGACGAGGTCGGCCCGGAGAGCACCCTCGGCCTCGAGGTGGGCGACCGCGTCGCGACCCTCGTCTCGCTCTCGCTGACGCCGCTGGCCATCAGCGACGGGCTTGCCCGCTGGGACGGGCTCTCCGAGCAGGTCCCGGCCGAGGGCCACGCCATCCTCTTCGGACGCAGCATCGCCGCCAGGCTGCCCGACGACCTCGACCCGCGACTCTCGCTCATGGTCATGGACGTGTGCGGTGCGCCGGCACTGGTCGCGCGCGTGGTCGAGGAGTACGCCGCTCAGGGGACCTCCCCGACCGTGCTCGTCCTCGGCGGGGCGGGGAAGTCCGGCTCGCTGTCCCTCGCCGCCGCCCGCCGCTCCGGGGGCGGCCGGCTCATCGGTGTCGTCCCCACGGAGCGCGAGCGCGACGTCCTCACGGCGGCCGGTCTCGCCGACGAGGTCGTCCTCGCCGACGCCCGCTCGCCCCTCGGGCTGAGCGGCGCCGTGGATGCCGCCGGCGGCCCGGCCGACGTCACCGTCGTGTGTGTCGACGTGCCCGGCTGCGAGCAGCCGGCCATCCTCTCGACCGCCCAGGGCGGCACCATCATCTTCTTCAGCATGGCGACGAACTTCGCCGCCGCGGCCCTCGGTGCCGAGGGCGTTGCCGCCGACGTGCGGATGCTCGTCGGCAACGGCTACGTCCCCGGTCATGCCGCCTATGCCCTCGAGCTCGTCCGCAGCGAGCCGGCGGTGCGTGACCTCTTCGAGTCCCGCCTCGAGCCTGCTACGCCCGCGAACGGTCCAGTCGAGGATGAGCCGGCGGGTCTATCGAACAGTGCGACCACGAGCAGCCAGTTCGAGGAAGGATCGAGGGCATGACCAGGACCCAGCCCCTTCTCGAGCTCGACCCGGCCGTCGTCCGCCGGGCCCGGGCCCTCGCGCGCCGGGCCGCGGCGCCCGTCGTGCAGCTCGCCCAGCGGCATACGACCGTGTCGGTGGAGCGCGCCACGCTGCGGCTGGCCGGGCTCGCGGGAGCCGACCACGAGCGGGTCCCGTGGGTCAACCACCTCGTCGACGCCGTCCGCGACCAGGTCGGACTCGAGCACGGCATCACGACACCCGTGTGGGACGCCCTCCTGCGGGGCGAGGCCGAGGACGTGACCGTCCTCGCCCAGAAGGCCGCAAGCGGCAGCGTCCAGTTCCGTATCCCGCAGGGCCGCGACGCGCTCGCCGCACGCCGTGCCGCCGCTCGGGCCGTTGGCACGGGCCTGAAGCGCATCGACGGCGCGCGGCGCACCCGGGACCGGCTCATCTCCCGGCACGGTGACCCCAAGCAGCAGCCGTGGATCTACCTCATCGTCGCGACGGGGGACATCTACGAGGACATCCCGCAGGCCCAGGCCGCCGCCCGTGAGGGTGCCGACATCATCGCCGTCATCCGGTCGACCGGCCAGTCGCTGCTCGACTACGTCCCCGAGGGCGCTACCCGAGAGGGCTTCGCCGGCACGTATGCGACACAGGAGAACTTCCGGCTCATGCGCGCGGCCCTCGACGACGTGAGCAAGGAGGTCGGCCGCTACATCCGCCTGACGAACTACGCGTCCGGCCTCTGCATGCCAGAGATCGCGGCCCTCGCCGGCATGGAGCGTCTCGACATGATGCTCAACGACTCGATGTACGGCATCCTCTTCCGCGACATCAACCCCGTGAGGACCTTTGTCGACCAACGGTTCTCGCGACAGGTGCACGCGCGCGCCGGCATCATCATCAACACCGGTGAGGACAACTACCTCACGACGGCAGATGCCGTGGAGGCCGCCCACACGGTGACGGTGAGCCAGCTGCTCAACGAGCGGTTCGCCAAGGAGGCGGGGCTCGAGGACTGGCAGCTCGGGCTCGGGCACGCCTTCGAGATCAACCCCGACATCCCCGACTCGTTCCGGCTCGAGCTCGCGCACGCCCTGCTCGCGCGGCAGCTGTTCCCGGACGCGCCGCTCAAGTGGATGCCGCCGACGAAGCACATGACCGGAGACGTCTTCCGTGGCTACCTGCTCGACGGGTTCTTCAACCTCGCGGGTGCGATGACCGGCCAGGGCATCCTGCTCGTCGGGATGATGACCGAGGCCGTCGTGACGCCGTTCCTGTCCGACCGCGACCTCGCCCTGCAGAACGTGCGCTACGTCCTGGACGCGGCCGGCGGGCTCCGCGAGGACTTCCACCCGCCGCGGGACGGCTTCATCCAGAACCGCGCCCGTCAGGTGCTCTCCGAGGCGGTCGACCTGCTCGAGCGGATCGTCGACGACAGCGACAGCGGGGGAGACGTGCCGCTCCTCGCCGCCATCGCGGACGGCACGTTCGGCCTGATGAAGCGACCGGCGGACGGCGGCAAGGGGCTCGACGGCGTCGTCGAGCGCGCCGACGACTACGACAACCCGGCGATCACCGCACTCGACGCCTGGCAGCCGCCGAAGCCGGCGACGTCCGCGCGCGGCACGAAGGGAGGCGCCCGATGACGAGCGGCCCGATCATCCGCCCCTACGGGGACACGACCGGCGACGGCATGGTGCAGGTCTCCTTCACCCTGCCCGTTCCGCATGACAAGCGCGCCGAGGGGGCCGCCCTGCAGCTCGCCCGGAAGATGGGTCTCGACCCGGCCCTCCTAGTGCACGCCAAGGCCGTCGGCCCGGACTTCACCTTCTTCGTCGTCTACGGTTCCGTGACCCACCTGGTCAACCTCGACGAGGTGGAGGTGGTCGAGCGTGCCTACCCGCTGCTCTCGGCCAAGGAGGTCAACCTCGAGATCAAGCGGCGGCTGCGCCGCAAGCTGGTCGTCGTCGGGGCCTGCATCGGCACGGACGCGCACACCGTCGGGATCGACGCGATCCTCAACATCAAGGGCTTCGCGGGGGAGAAGGGCCTCGAGTACTACCGGGAGATCAAGGTCGTCAACCTCGGCGCCCAGGTCCTCGTGCCCGAACTCGTCGCCCGGGCCCGCGCGGAGAAGGCCGATGCGGTCCTCGTGAGCCAGGTCGTGACCCAGAAGGACGCCCATATCCACAACACCACCCAGATGTCCGCCGCGTTCCGCGAGGCCTACCCCGCCGGACGTGTGCCGATCCTCGTCGCGGGCGGGCCCCGCTTCGAGGAGGGCTCGGCCGGCAGGCTCGGGGTCGACCAGATCTTCGGGCGCGGCACGACCCCGGGCGAGGTGGCGAGCTACCTCGTCCACGAGATCATCGAGCGGAAGGCCAAGGCGGCATGAGCGCCGACCGGAGTGAGGACACGAGCGAGGAACGAGCGAGGCCCGGAGCGAAGGGAAGAGGCGCGACCAAAGGCATGAGCGCCGACCGGAGTGAGGACACGAGCGAGGAACGAGCGAGGCCCGGAGTGAAGGGAAGAGGCGCGACCATGGACATCACTGAGACGCAGACGACGCAGCAGGGGACCGGTGCCGAGGTGGGGCGCCGCGTGACGCACCGGCGTTACGTGCCCTACAGCCACGCCCACTACGCCGGCAACCTCGTCGACGGCGCCTACTCGCTCGCCGCCTTCGGTGACGTGGCCACGGAGATGTGCATCCAGACGGACGGCGACGAGGGGCTCTTCGCGTCCTACAGCGGCGTCCAGTTCAAGGCTCCGGTCCGGGCCGGCGACGTCATCGAGATCTCCGCCGAGCTCGTCCGGGTCGGTCGGCGCTCCCGCGAGATGGACTTCGAGGTGCGCGTCATCGCCCGCGGCAACCCGGAGCGAGGCACGTCCGCCGCGGACGTCCTCGACCCGCCCGTCGTCGCGACGACCGCGCGGGGCGTCGTCGTCGTGCCCTGACGTTCCCCCCACCCGCGCGGAGGGGCGATGCGGTCGAAATGAGGTGTGCGGCATACCGTTTGCTCGTGCGTCCTCTCCTCGCCCTCATCGCTGGGGGAGTGCTGTGCCTCGCGTTCCCGACCTTCAACATCTGGGTCGCGGCGCCGGTGGCGTTGACGCTGCTCGCGCTCGCGCTCACCGGTGCCCGGGCGCGGAGCGGGTTCGGCCTCGGGCTCCTCGCCGGGCTGGCGTTCTTCGTCCCGACCCTCCAGTGGTCCGGGATCTACGTCGGCAGCCTGCCGTGGCTCGCGCTCGGGACGGCCGAGGCGGTCTTCTTCGGGCTGGCCGGCCTGGCCTACGCGTGGCTGACCCGCTGGGGGCGGGTCCGGCCGGTCGTCTTCGCGCTCGTCTGGGTCGTCGCCGAGGGGCTGCGGGCCCGGGCCCCCTACGGCGGCTTCCCGTGGCTCAAACTGGCCTTCGGCCAGGCCGACGCGCCCTTCGGGCGGCTCGTCGCACTCGGCGGGCCACCCCTGGTCGGCTTCGTCATCGCGCTGTCGGCCGGGCTGCTCGCGCTCGCGGTCCAGTCCGTCGTGCTCCGACGTGGCGGTATGCCGCTGAGCCGGGTCGTCGTGGCACCCCTCCTCGCGGTCGGGCTCGGCGCCTCGGGCCTGCTCGTCCCGCTGCCGACGGACGGACCCACGGCGCAGTTCCTCGGCGTCCAGGGCAACGTGCCGCGCCCGGGCCTCGACTTCAACGCCGAGCGGCGGATGGTCCTCGACAACCACGTCCGGGCGACCGACGACGCCCTGCAGGACGTCGCCGCGGGCCGCGCGCCACGACCCGACCTCATCGTCTGGCCCGAGAACGCGTCCGACATCGACCCGCTGCGCAACGCCGACGCCAAGAGCGAGATCCTCGCGACCGTGCAGGCGGCGCAGGCGCCCCTCATCGTCGGCGGCCTGCTCGAGGAACCGACCGACCACGTCTCGAACGTCTCGCTCCTGTTCGAGCCCGGCAAGGGCAACACCGCCCGCTACGTCAAGCGGCACCCTGTGCCCTTCGCCGAGTACATCCCGAACCGCGACTTCTTCCGGATCTTCAGCAAGGAGGTCGACCTCGTCGTCCGTGACTTCGTCGCCGGGAGCAAGGTCGGGCTGTTCAGCGTGCAGCCGAAGGCCGCGCCGCAGATCCGGGCGGGACTCGCCATCTGCTTCGAGGTCGCCTACGACGACATCATGCTCGACGCCGTGCGGGCCGGCGCGAACGTGCTCGTGGTCCAGACGAACAACGCGACGTTCGGCTACACGGCCGAGTCGCCGCAGCAGCTCGCGATCAGCCGCATCCGGGCGATGGAGTTCGGCCGGTCGGTCATCCACGTCTCGACGGTCGGGCAGAGCGCACTGATCACGCCCGATGGAACTGCGCACCAGGTCACGTCGTTGTTCACCCAGGCGGTCGTCCGCGGCGCCCTGCCGTTGCGGACCGAGACGACTCTTGCGACACGCATCGGCGAGGTGCCCGAGTGGGTTGCGGCAGCGGTTCTCGTGCTCATCATGATTGGATCGTTCGTGCGGGGCAGGGGCCAGGCGGCCGGGGTCGCCGAGACGGCCGAGACGGCCGAGACGAAGGACGAGGATGACGAGCACGTATCGTGAGCCGGTGACGAGGGTCGCCGTGCTCATCCCCACGTACAACGAGCGCGAGAGCCTGCCGGGTGTGATCAGCCGTGTCCGGGCGAGCGTGCCGGCTGCCGACGTCGTCGTCCTCGACGACAGCTCCCCCGACGGCACCGGCCGGCTCGCCGACGAGATCGCGGCGGGCGACCCGCAGGTGCACGTCATGCACCGCGCCGAGAAGCAGGGCCTCGGCCGGGCCTACCTGGCCGGCTTCGAGTGGGCCATGCAGCGGGACTACGACGCGGTCGTCGAGATGGATGCCGACGGCTCGCACCAGCCCGAGCAGCTGCCGTTGCTGCTCGCGGCCCTCGCCGACGCCGACCTGGTCATCGGCTCCCGGTGGATCCGAGGCGGGCGGGTGCGCAACTGGCCGTTCCGCCGCAAGGTGCTCTCGGTCGGGGCGAACATCTACACCAAGGTGCTGCTCGGCATGCACGTCAACGACGCGACGGCCGGCTACCGCGCCTACCGAACCATCGCCCTGAAGACCATCGGCCTCGACGGTGTCGAGTCGCAGGGCTACTGCTTCCAGGTCGACCTCACCGTCCGCGCCGTGCGCGCCGGGCTGACGGTCGTCGAAGTGCCGATCACCTTCGTTGAGCGCGAGATCGGCGTGTCGAAGATGGGCAGGGACATCATCCGTGAGGCCCTCACGAACGTGACGTTCTGGGGCCTCGAGCACCGGGGCCGGCAGGTCCGCCACCTCGTGCACTCCATCCGGGACCGGAAGCGGAACTGACCCCCATGACGACCCAGCCGCGTCGTCGGCTGCGGCCCACCCGGGTCGCGGCCCTCGGCTTCCTTGTCCTCGTCATCCTCGAGGTGCTGGCCATCCGGTTCGTCGCGCTGCGGATCGGTGGGGGAGCGACGTTCCTGCTCCTCGTCGCCACGTCCATCCTCGGTGGTTGGGTCGTCGCCCGTGAGGGCCGGCGTCGCTGGCAGGCACTCGCCGACGCGGTCCGGGCCGGCCGGCCACCGCAACGCGAGGTGGCCGACAGCATCCTCGTGCTGGTCGGTGGGCTGTTCCTACTGCTGCCCGGTTTCGTCAGCGACGTGCTGGGGCTGCTCCTTGTGCTGCCGTTCACCCGCGCGCTGGCGCGTCGCTTCCTGATGCCACTGCTCGGCCGACGCCTCCTCGTCAGGGTGAGCGGCCCTGCAAGCGGTCCCGGGTTCGCGCGGATGCGGCGCAGCCGCGGGGCCGGTGAGGTCATCGAGGGCCACATCGTTCGCGACGACGCGGTCCACGGTGAGGTCCTCGAGGGCGACGTCATCGACCCCGACACCGGGGACGAGAACGGGCGAGCCTAGCACCCCCGGGAACAATCGACGGCGCCCGGCCGTTAGCAAACAGTGAGGGTGGGCATGATCCGCATGTACCACCGCCAAAGTACTGTCGCCGGGAGGGTGTTCCCATGGCCGATCGAGCATTGCGTGGTTCCAACCTCGGCTCCCTGAGCATGGAGTCGGACGAGAATGTCGTGCCCAGCCCACGCCAGATCACTGTCTACGTGTGTGACCAAGGTCACCGCACTGAGCTGCCGTTCTCCGTCGAGGCGGAGATCCCGCCCACCTGGGAGTGCCGCTGCGGCCTCGTGGCCAAGCTGCTCGACGGCCCGGAGCCGGAGCTCAAGGCCGCGAAGCACGTGCGGACCCACTGGGACATGCTGCTCGAGCGGCGCTCGATCCCCGAGCTCGAGGAGCTGCTCGAGGAGCGGCTGACGCTGCTGCGCGAGTCCCGCGGCGAGAAGCCCCGCCGCAAGAAGACCGCCTGAGCGCGCCATACGGCATCGGAGAGCCCGCCCCGTTCGTGGGGGCGGGCTCTTCGCATGCCCACCGCGCGCCCGAGGTCACGCGTCCGGCAGAGCCTCAGACGACGACGGGCAGCGGGTTGCCCGCCTGCTCGATCCCCTCGCGCATCTTGACGCGTGAGAGCAGGATGCTTCCGACGATGAAGAACACGATGAGCACGACGATGGCCCATCGGTACGAGTGCGTGAACTGGTAGACGAGGCCGAAGGCGAGAGTGCCCAGCCAGCTCGTCCCGCGCTCCATCGCCTGGTACAGGCTGAAGAACTCGGCTTCCCGGCCGCGGGGGATCAGCTGGCTGTAGAGGGAGCGGGACAGAGCCTGGGTCCCGCCGAGCACGATGCCGATGAGCAGGGCCAGGACCACGAAGATCGCGAGCTGCCGGGCCGGCACGAAGAAGGCGGCGACGACGACGACGCTCCACAGGGCGATGCCGCCGAGCACGGTCCGCCACGCGCCGACCCTGGCGGCGGCGGCCCCGAAGAACCGTGCGCCGAAGTAGGCGACGAACTGCACGAACAGGAAGACCGCCAGAACCGTGGTCTGGTCGAACCCGAGCTCCTCCTGCCCGTACAGGCTCGAGTTGCCGATGACCGTCTGGATGCCGTCGTTGAAGAAGAGGTACGCGAGCAGGAACAACATCGTCTGCGGATAGAGACGCAGCTCTCGGAACGTGCTGGCGAGCTGGCTCAGGCTGCCGCCCACCACGCCCCGCTGCCGCTCCACGGGCGTCGCCACAGTCCCCGTGAGGTGCCGCAGCCCGAGATAGGGGATGAGCGTGAAGGCGCCCCACCAGACGCCCGCGCTCAGTAGGTTGATCCGGACCGCCATCCCCTCCGAGAGCCCGAGCGAGCCGTGCAGCGCCATGAGCGCGAAGTTGAGCGCGAGCAGCACCCCGCCACCGAGGTAGCCCAGAGCCCAGCCCTTGGAGGAGACCCGATCTCGCTCGTTCTCGTTGGCGATCCGACACAGGATCGAGTCGTAGACGACGAGTGATGCGCCGAGGCAGATCGTCGCGATCACGACGAGGACGACGCCAAGCTGCCAGTTCGTCCCGGCGATGAAGAACATGAGGCAGGCCGCGAGGGCGCCCGCCCACGCGAACCGGGCGAAGAGCTTGGTCGGGTGGGGGCTGCGGTCGGCGATGGCGCCGATGAAGATCAGGACGATGGCCGACAGGATCGTCGAGAAGGTGACGGTGTAGGCGTAGACCGACCCTGGGGCGATCGGGACACCCAGGACGGACAGGTTGGTCGTGCAGGCGACCCCCGACTCGATCCCGGGACAGGCGGCCTCCTTCGCCACGGCGGTCAGGTAGGGGCCCATGAGCACGGTGGCCGTCGTCGTGACGTAGGTGGAGTTGGCCCAGTCGTACCAGTACCAGGCGCGCTGTTCCTTGGTCTCGGGGCGGGCGGCGTTCACTGCCACGTCGGTCATGCGACGCACTGTCCCACACGCCGCTCGCCGGTGGGGGACCGACACGGCATAGCGCGGGTTGACGGTCGGGGAGGAGGTCCGGGGCATTGCGTTCCGGCGTCGCAGCACGCGCCGACGGGTAACGTCGGCGCATGGACACCCCGCAGCTCGCGCCCCTGCCCGAGGACTTCGACCGAGTGCTGGTGGTGGTGGCCCACCCCGACGACATCGAGTACGGCCTCAGCGCGGCAGTCGCGAAGTGGACCGACGCCGGCAAGGACGTCAGCTACTACCTCGCGACCCGGGGGGAGGCGGGGATCGACACGATGCCGCCGGAGAAGGCGGGTCCGGTCCGCGAGCAGGAACAGCGTGCGGCGAGCGCGGTCGTCGGGGTCGAGACCGTCGACTTCGGCGACCACCAGGACGGGGTGGTCGAGTATGGCCTGGACCTGCGCCGTGACATCGCCCGGGCCATCCGGCGCCGCCAGCCGGACCTCGTCGTGGTCGGGCCGCATGAGGCGTTCGTCGGGGGGCGGCCGAACCAGGCGGACCACCGGGCGGTCGGGCTTGCGGCCATCGACGCGGTCGCCGACGCCGGCAACCGGTGGATCTTCCCGGAGCTCGTCGAGGAGGGCGCGCAGCCCTGGCATGTCCGCCGCCTCGCCCTTGTCGCGTCGAATGTTCCGACCCACTTCGTCGACGTCACCGGGTGTCTCGAGCGGGCCGTGTCGAGCCTCGAGGAGCACCGCACCTACAACGAGGCGCTGCCCGCCGAGTTCCCGGCGCCCCGGGAGCTGCTGACGATGATCCTGGGCCAGAGCGGCCAAGCCGTCGGTGTCGAGCACGCGGTCATCCTCGGCGTCTTCGACCGCTGAGGGGCGGCCCGGTGGCCGCCGCCCGCCAGGGCCTCACCCGCTCCGACCTCGTCGTCCTCGGCGGCAGCGCGGTCGCGGTGCTGACCTCCGGCGTCACCCGCTACGTCCGGTCCGGACCGGTCCTGCCCTTCATCCTGTCGGCCTGCGCCGTCACCCTCCTCGCGGGCCTGGTCGGCCGCTCGGTCGAGCAGCTCGGTGACCGTTTCGGCCCAGGGGCCACCGGCGTGCTCCAGTCCGCGCTGGGCAACCTGCCGGAGCTCTTCATCTCCCTCTTCGCCCTCAGGGCCGGCCTCGTCGCCGTCGTGCAGGCCGCGCTGGTCGGGTCGATCCTCGCGAACCTCCTGCTCGTCCTCGGCCTCGCCTTCCTCGTCGGCGGCCTCAAGCACGGACGGCAGAACCTCGACTCCGAGCGGGCCCGGCAGATCATCGTCTTCATGGTGCTGTCGGTCGCGGCGATGCTCGTGCCCTCCCTGGCCCACTTCGTGCACACGCCCGCCGATGCGCACGAGCGGCAGCTGTCGACGATTGTCTCGATCGTCCTGCTCGGGCTCTTCGCCGTGACGTTGCCGGCCTCCCTGCGGCGCACCGCCCCGCGCGAGGGCGATGCCGGGCCCGCGCAGGAGGCCCTGGGGGAGGAGCCGCGCTGGCCGCTCTGGCTGGCCGTCGTCCTGCTCGTCGTGTCGGCCGGCCTCGCCGCCTTCGTCTCCGACTGGTTCGTCGCGGCCCTCCAGCCCGCGATGAACGCGCTCAACATCTCGCAGGCGTTCGCCGGCCTCGTCGTCGTCGCCATCGCGGGCAACGCGATCGAGAACGTCGTCGGTGTGCAACTGTCCCTCGCCGGGCGGTCCGAGTACGCCTTCTCGGTCGTCATCAACTCCCCGCTGCAGATCGCGCTCGTCCTCGCGCCGCTGCTCGTCATCCTCAGCCAGGTCTTCGGCCTCGCGGCCCTGACGCTCGTCTTCTCGCCGCTGCTCATCGCGTCGCTCATCATCGCGGTCGTGATGGCCGCCTTCATCACGTTCGACGGGGAGTCGACCTGGACGGAGGGCGCCGCACTCATCGCCCTCTATGTCGTCATCGCGACGGCCTTCTGGTGGGGTTGAGAGGCAACCGAGGGTACCCGGAGCGGCCCGCAGGGCCGGCGGGCCGACATACCTCGTGACCCGAACTGTTCCGCAGATCACATTGCGCCTGCATTGTGGCGCAGGTCACATTCGTGTTACCCCGGAGGGAGACGATCCCTCGATCGCCGCCACACTCCCACAAGGAGGGCGCCATGGATCTCAGCTTCACAGCCTCGATGTTGCCGCCGCTCGCGCTCGGCTTCTTCGGACTCGGAACCGGCTATCTCATCTACGGGCCGCAGGAGCTGTTCGGGTGGCCCCCGCGTGACGAACGGGTCGACCGGTCGACCGGCATCTGGGGGATCTGGCTCCCCGGCTTCTGCCAGTTCGTCACCGGGATCATCCTCTTCGTCGGCCTGACGTGGTTCAACGTCTTCCGGGAGCCGCCGCTCTACATGGCGGCGCTCGCCTTCACCGCATACGGCATCCACTGGTTCGCCATCGGGTACAACCGGTGGCAGCTCGCCGACCCCCGGCCGAACGCCGGGATGACGGTCGCCTTCACGATCATCTCCGTCACCGGCCTGCTCGTCTTCTTCATCGCGAAGGACGTGCCGGTCGGCCTGCTGTTCTGCGGCCTGACGCTGATCTACATCAGCGACTTCTTCGCGAGCATCGGCGTGGCGGTCGGCGAGCGAGCCCTCGGCTTCTGGCACCTCGTGACGGGTGCCTGGCTCATGTACCTCACCTTCGCGACCGCCCTGAACTTCGCGGTGCACTGGCACCTGTGGCTCTGACCAATCGCCCCGGGGGCGCGCGAGGTCCGGTATGCCGCTGAACGGGGAGCGCGGCATACCGGCCTCGTCGTGCGGTGGGCTCCCTACTCGGCCGCGGGTGCCGCCGCAGCGGTGCCCGCGTCGGCGAGGGGCGACGGCGTCGCCGGGGTCACCCCCTGTCCCCGGGACCAGGCTGCGAGCGGCAGCCCGATCGCAGCGACTGCCACGGCCATGGCGCCGAGGAGCACCCGGTAGTCGACCAGCGCGACCAGCCCCGCGCCGATCGCGATCGAGATGATCTGCGGGGTCCCGATCATGGCGTCGAGCGTCGTGGAGACGCGGGCCATGAGGCGGTTCGGCGTCCGGATCTGCACGAGGGTGTTGATCGCGACGATCAGGACGGGCAGGCCGAAGCCGAGCGGGACCGCGCCCGCCACGACGAGGGGCAGGGTCGGCGCCAGCGCCATGCCGGTCAGGCTGACGACGAAGAGCCCGAGCGAGATGACGATCGCCTGCACGTGCCCGACCCGCTGGATGATCCGGCTCGACAGGAGCCCTCCCGCGAGGGCGCCGATGCCCTGGATCGAGACGATCACGCCGACGAAGGTCGGTGGCTGTCCGAAGGCGTCGGTGACGGCATACACGAGGGACTCGAGGAAGCCGAAAGCGAAGATGCAGCCGGCGATCGTCAGCATCGGCCACCAGAGCACCTTGTCCCGGTAGACGTGCGTGAGCCCGGCAACGAACTCCTGGCGCCAGTGCATCTCCGGCGGTGTCACGACGTCGTCGCTGAGTCGCAGCGTCGTGACGGCGACGATCGCGACCAGATAGGCGCACGCGACGAGGACGATGACGCTGTCCATGCCCCACATCGCGTACATCGAGGCGCCGACGAGCGGACCGAAGAGGCGCAGCCCCTCGCGGAAGGTGCTGCTCGCGGCGTTGGCGTGCACCAGCTGCGCCTCGGGCACGATGAGCTTGAGCAGGCCGATCACCGCGCCGGGCAGCATGACGAGCGCGACCCCGTAGGCGAAGGCGACCGCGTAGACGATCCACACGTGGCCGGCGTCGTGGACCCACGCGAGCGGGACGAGGCTCGCCGCCGCGACGGGGTAGGCGCCGAGGAGGAACCGCCGCCGCGGGAACTGGTCGACGACCCAGCCGAGGAGCGGCGCGACGAGGGAGGGGGCGACGACCCAGAAGATCGCCATGCCGGCGGCGCCGTTCGAGCCGGTGAGCTCCTTCGTCATGATGCCGAAGGACAGGAGCAGGACGGAGTCGGCGACCATGGTCGCGGCGAGCGCGACGAAGAGCCGACGGAAGGCGGGGATCGCGAAGGCCTGCTTCATTGCGGGTCCACGCTGGTCAGCGCGAGCACGTGCACGCGTCGGGCCCCGTCCGGGACCGGGTCCTCGCCGGTCAGCCGCCCGTGGTGGCGCAGCACGAGCTCCTCGAGCTCTGCAGAGAAGGCTTTCGCCTCTTCCTCGGTGAGCAGTGCGACGGTCTCCGACATGCCGAGATCCGCCCAGTTCCGTTCGCTGCCAGCGGTGTTGCGCCGCCAGCGGGCGACCTCACGATCGACGAACAAGGCGGTCATCGCCTCGCTCGCGGCCCGGTAACCGGGGGAGGCGGCCTCGCCTTCCTCGTCGTTCCAGGTCAGGCCGATCTGGGTGGCGCGCCAGGGACGTCGCCGGCCCTGTCCGTCACCGGCCTCCTCGACGAAGCCGTGCTCGGCGAGCTTGCGGAGGTGCCACGAGCAGTTGGCCGGGGTCTCGCCGAGGGCCTCGCCGAGGTCGGAGGCGGTCATCGCGCCGTGGAGCATGAGCTGCTCGAGGATGTCGAGGCGGAGCGGGTGGGCCAGCGCCCGGAGCTCGTTCGGCGAGCTGAGCCGCCGTGGATTGAAAGACATGTTTCGACTCTAGGGTATCGAAAGGACTCTTGCAATAGCCTGTCCCGGCGCCCCAGACCGGGGGAGTGACGCTGTCCGCGGCACGTGGCACGATCGCGACCATGACGAGCACGGACACGGCCCGAACAGCCCCGCACGTCGCCGACACGCATGACCTCATCCGGGTCCACGGCGCGCGCGAGAACAATCTCAAGGACGTCAGCATCGAGCTGCCGAAGCGGCGGCTCACCGTGTTCACCGGCGTCTCGGGATCCGGCAAGAGCTCGCTGGTCTTCGCGACCATCGCGGCAGAGTCGCAGCGGCTCATCAACGAGACCTACAGCACTTTCATCCAGGGCTTCATGCCGACGCTGGCGCGGCCCGACGTCGACGTCCTTGACGGCCTCACGACCGCGATCATCGTCGACCAGGAGCGGATGGGTGCCAACCCCCGCTCGACGGTCGGCACGGTCACCGACGCCAACGCCCTGCTGCGCATCCTCTTCAGCCGCCTCGGCCAGCCGCACATCGGCTCGGCCCAGGCGTTCTCCTTCAACGTCGCCTCGATCTCCGGGGCCGGGGCGGTCACCGTCGAGAAGGGCGGCCAGCAGGTCAGGGAGCGCCGCGAGTTCAGCATCACCGGTGGCATGTGCCCCCGCTGCGAGGGCCGCGGGACTGTGCAGGACTTCGACCTCACGGCGCTCTACGACGACAGCAAGTCCCTGAGCGG